>CAPXWY010000002.1:147937-193861 GCA_948736885.1 uncultured Alistipes sp. | reverse complement strand
GATAGGCTTCGCCTCGGGAAAATGCAAGACAACTTGCTTTTCCGCTCGGCTTGCACGATTTTGCGCTTTGCGCTTAGATAGGCTTCGCCTCGGGAAAATGCAAGACAACTTGCTTTTCCGCTCGGCTTGCACTATCTTTGTCTATCGGACCAAATTTCGAAAACCATGATGTATCCGTGCGTGATAGGGACCGGGCAGCTCGTAATCATTGTGCTGGTCGTGCTGCTGCTCTTCGGCGGCAAGCGGATTCCCGAGCTGATGCGGGGGATGGGCCGCGGCGTGAAGGAGTTCAAGGACGCCATGAACACCGACGGCAAAGAGCAGGACAAAAAAGACGACAAAGACGCAGAATGATTTGCGGTCATCGTTGTGTGCGCTTCCGTGTTGCGGCCGGCTGCGGTCTGCCGGGGGCGCGATGATCGCCGAATCCATCCTTGATTTTTAGCCGTGCAGAGCGACGAACTCGACTTCTGGGGCCACGTGGCCGCCTTGCGCCCGCACCTGGTGCGGAGTGTGCTTGCGGTCGTGCTGGTCGCGGCGGCGGCCTTTTTCAGCCGTGAGTTGTTGATCGATTGCGTGCTTTTCGGACCGCGCAGCGCCGATTTCCCGACCAACCGGCTGCTGCTGACGTTCGGCGAGGGCTTGCAGCTTCTTTGCGCGCGGATCGATGCGTGGACGGGTTGGTCGCTCGGGGTCGATGCCCGGGCGTTCGACGCCTCGAACCTCGATTTCCGCTTCATCAACACTTCGTTGGCCGGGCAGTTCAATCTCCACATGAAAATCTCCCTGCTCACGGGCCTGGCTCTGGCCATGCCCTATGTCTTGTGGGAGTTCTGGCGTTTTGTCCGGCCGGCCCTCACCCCGCGCGAGACGGCCGCTGCGCACCGTTTCGTTCTGTGGGTCTCGCTGCTCTTCTTCGCAGGGTTGTTGTTCGGCTATTTCATCATCGTGCCCCTCTCGGTCGGCTTCTTCATCAACTACGAGGCCAGCCCCTCGATCGTCAACATGATCGACGCGGGGCAGTATCTTTCGATGGTCGTTGTTACGTCGTTCGGCTCGGCTTTGGTTTTCCAGCTGCCTGTTCTGGTGCATTTTCTGGCCCGCATGGGGCTGGTGACCGCCGATCTGATGCGCCGTTACCGGCGGCACGCCTTCGTCGGACTGCTGGTGTTGGCCGCCGTCATCACCCCGCCCGACTTGTTCAGCTTGTTGCTGGTCATCGTTCCGCTCTGCTGGCTTTATGAAGCAAGCATCCGCATCGTGGCGCGCGTGGAGGCAAAGGAGCGTTCGTAAAACGGGATTCGCCATAGAAAAACCCCTTCCGGACACAAGCCGGAAGGGGTTTTCGTTTGCGGACATTCGGTCCGCCGGTCAGAACTCGCTCGCAAAAGAGAAGCGGATGTCCTTGAAGTTCTCCTGCGCCAGCGCCAGTGCGTAGCTCGTGTCGGCCAGGAAAACATCGCGGCCATGCTTGTCCACGGCCATGTTGGTGTGCTTGCGTTTCTTGAAGTCGGCCAGCTGTTCGGCGTTGTCGCTCTCGATCCAGCAGGCTTTGTAGATCGAAATCGGTTCCCAGCGGCACGAAGCATTGTATTCGTGTTCCAGGCGGTATTGGATCACTTCGAACTGGAGCGCACCCACCGTGCCGATGATCTTGCGGCCGTTGAGGGAGCTGGTGAAGAGCTGCGCCACGCCTTCGTCCATCAGCTGGTCGATGCCCTTGGCCAGCTGCTTGAACTTCATCGGGTCGGCATTCTCGATGTAGCGGAACTGCTCGGGTGCGAACGACGGAATGCCCGTGAACTTGAGCGTCTCGCCCTCGGTGAAGGTGTCGCCGATCTTGAAGTTGCCCGTGTCGTGCAGACCCACGATGTCGCCCGGCCAGGCCTGGTCGATCACCGATTTCTTTTCCGCCATGAAGGCTGTCGGCGACGAGAATTTCATCTGCTTGCCGCTCCGCACGTGGAGGTAGTTCTTGTTGCGTTCGAACATGCCGGAGCATATCTTCAGAAAGGCGATGCGGTCGCGGTGGTTGGGGTCCATGTTGGCGTGTATCTTGAAGACGAAACCCGTCATCTTGCCCTCCTGCGGTTCTACCGTGCGGCTCTCGGTGGGCGCCGGGCGCGGCGCGGGGGCGATGCGTACGAAGCACTCCAGCAGTTCGCGCACGCCGAAGTTGTTGACTGCCGAGCCGAAGAATACGGGTGCCAGCTCGCCGCGCAGGTAGGCCTCGCGGTCGAATGCGTCGTAGACGCCCTCCACCAGCTCGACGTCCTGCCGCAGTTGTTCGGCGAACTTCTCGCCGATATGTTGCGCCAGCTCGGGAGCTTGCAGGTCGCGGATTTCGACCGTCGAAGCGTCGGCCGTGAGCTTCTCGTCCGAGGTGAAGAGCGAGAGGTGTTTTTCGTAGAGGTTGTAGACTCCCTTGAAGGTCGGGCCGTTGGAGATGGGGAATGCCAGGGGCCGCACGCGGATGCGCAGCTCGCGTTCCACCTCGTCCAGCAGGTCGAAAGGCTCCTTGGAGGGGCGGTCCAGTTTGTTGATGAAGACGATGACCGGCGTCTTGCGCATGCGGCACACCTCCATCAGCTTGCGCGTCTGCGCCTCGACGCCCTTGGCGCCGTCGATGACGATGATGACCGAGTCGACGGCCGTGAGCGTGCGGTAGGTGTCTTCGGCGAAGTCTTCGTGTCCCGGGGTGTCGAGGATGTTGATCTTGCATCCGGCGTATTCGAATCCCATGACGGCCGTGGCCACCGAAATGCCGCGCTGGCGTTCGATCTCCATGAAGTCGGAGGTGGCGCCTTTCTTGATCTTGTTGCTCTTGACCGCTCCGGCCACATGGATGGCGCCGCCGAACAGGAGCAGTTTCTCCGTGAGGGTCGTTTTTCCTGCGTCGGGGTGGGCGATTACCGCAAAGGTGCGGCGCCGTGCTATTTCGTCTTGCAAAGCCATTTCTTAAAGTGAAAAGTGAAAGGTTAAAAGTGAACGGTTAAAAGTGGGAAGTGGAGGGGTGAAAAGTAAGGAGGGAAAGGCCGTAAACATGCACCGGATTCCTGAAATGCCTTTCCCTTTTCACCTTTTACTTTTCACTTTGTTTGTAGTCCATGTTGAAGTGGCAGCCCACCGATTCCTTGATTTCGCGGCCCTGCTTGATGACCAGGTAGGCCACGGCGATCATGTTGCGCAGTTCGCACAGTTCGCGGTTGGGCTTGGTCTTGCCGTAGAGCTCCTCGGTCTCTTCGTAGAGGGTCGACAGGCGCCGCATGGCGCGTTTGAGCGAGAGGTTCGAGCGTACGATGCCTACGTAGTTCGACATGATGGTCTGCATCTCGCGCTTCGACTGGATGATCATCAGCATCTCCTCGGTGTGCTGCGTGCCTTCGAAGTCCCAGTCCGGAATGCCTTCCTGGAACTCCGTCTTGTCCAGCTGCGCCGCCGCGTGGCGCGCCGCCTGGTCGCCGTAGACGACCGCTTCGATCAGCGAGTTGGAGGCCAGGCGGTTGGCTCCGTGCAATCCGGTGCAGGAGGTTTCGCCCAGCGCATAAAGACGTTTGACCGAGGTCTGCCCGTCGGTGTCGACCTTCACGCCTCCGCAGCAGTAGTGCGCCGCCGGAGTCACCGGAATCAGGTCGCGCGTGATGTCGATGCCGATCGAACGGCACTTCTCGTAGATGTTGGGGAAGTGGCTCCGTACGGCTTCGGGGTCCTTGTGGGTGACGTCCAGGTAGACGTAGTCCTCGCCCCGTTTGGTCATCTCGCTGTAGATGGCGCGGGCCACCACGTCGCGCGGGGCCAGCGACTTCATGGGGTGGTACTTGTCCATGAACTCCTCGCCCGACCGGAGCCGCAGGATGGCTCCGAATCCGCGCATCGCTTCGGTGATGAGGAAATTGGGCTTTTCGCCCGGGTTGTAGAGCGTCGTGGGGTGGAACTGGATGAATTCCATGTTCTCCGTGATGGCCTTGGCGCGGTGGCACATGGCTATGCCGTCGCCCGTCGCCACCACCGGATTGGAGGTCGTGGAGTAGATGTTGCCGCAGCCTCCCGTCGCCACGACCGTGAATTTCGAAAGCATCGTCTCGATCTCGTTGGTCGCTTCGTTCAGCACGTAGGCGCCGAAGCAGGCCAGGCCGCGGGTGTGGCGCGTGACGAATTCGCCTAAGTGGTGCTGCGTCAGCAGGTCGATGGCGAAGCGGTGTTCCAGCACCGTGATGTTGGGGTGCCGGCGCACCGATTCGACGAGCGCCCGTTCGATTTCGGCCCCCGTGAGGTCTTCGTGGTGGAGGATGCGGTGTTCGGTGTGTCCTCCTTCGCGATTGAGTTCGAAGCGCCCGTCGGGCGTCTTGTCGAAGCGCGTGCCCCAGGCGATCAGGTCGCCGATCAGTTCCGGAGCGCGCCGCACGACCAGTTCCACGGCTTTCTCGTTGCACTTGCCGGCACCGCACACCAGCGTGTCGCGGATGTGCTTCTCGAAGGTGTCGGGTTCGTAGGTCACCGAACAGATGCCGCCCTGGGCGTAGTTGGTGTTGCATTCGGTCATTTCGCCCTTGGTCACGACGGTGACATGTCCGTAGGCGGCGGCTTTCAGCGCGAACGAGAGGCCCGCAGCGCCGGAGCCGATGACCAGAAAGTCGGTTTTCATGGGAATGCGAGCTTTAAAGCGGTACAAAGTTACAAAAAATAGTAACTTTGCGGCACGATTGCAGATAAAAATGGAACGACACATAGCTATCGGCGACTACTGCTACGACCTGCCCGACGGGCGCATCGCCAAATTTCCGCTTGCCGAGCGGAGCGCATCGAAACTGCTGGTGTGGCGCGCCGGGGCCATCGGCGAGAGCCGCTTCCGCGACATTGCCGGGGAGCTGCCGGCGGGCGAACTGCTCGTCTTCAACAATACCAAGGTGATCCGGGCGCGCATCATCATGCACAAGCCCTCGGGTGCACGCATCGAGGTCTTCTGCCTGGAGCCCCACGCTCCGGCCGACTACGAGCGGGCGTTCGCCGTGACGGGCTGCTGCGAGTGGTCGTGCATCGTGGGCAACGTCAAGAAGTGGAAGGAGGGCCATGTCGCGATCGATTTCGAGTACGACGGGCAGCCCGCACAGCTGCGGGCCTTGCTGGTCGGCGAGGAGGGCCGCGAGCGCATCGTGCGCTTCGAGTGGTCGGTGCCGCTGACTTTCGGGCAGCTTCTGGAGCATCTGGGGCGCATTCCGATTCCGCCCTATCTCAATCGTGAAAGCCAGGAGATCGACAATACGCGTTACCAGACCGTCTATTCCCGGTTCGAGGGTTCGGTCGCTGCGCCGACGGCCGGGCTCCACTTCACGCCGGAGCTCATCGACGCCATGAAGACCCGCGGCTTCGGCTTCGAGGAGGTGACGCTCCATGTCGGCGCCGGCACCTTTCTGCCCGTCAAGGAGGAGGACGCCGCCCGCCATCCGATGCACACCGAGCACTTCGAGGTGCGGCGCGATACGGTGGCGCGGCTTTTGGAGAAGTTGGGGCATGTCACGGCCGTGGGAACCACGTCGGTGCGTACGCTCGAATCGCTGGCGGCCCTCGCCTGGCGCATCCGCACCGCCGGAACGCCCGATGCCGGGCGCGTCGTCGGCCAATGGGAGCTCTACGACATCCCGCATGACTATTCGGGGCGCGATGCGTTGTCCGAGTTGCTTGCCTACATGGATGCCCGGGGACTCGACCGGCTGAAATCCGCCACGCAGATCATGATTACTCCGCTGGGTTACGAGTTCCGCATCGTCAGCCGCATCATCACCAATTTCCACCAGCCTTCGTCGACCTTGCTGCTGCTCGTCGCGGCTTATGTGGGCGACGACTGGCGCCGCATCTACGACTACGCCCTGGACCACGATTTCCGTTTTCTCTCCTACGGCGATTCCTCGCTGTTGATGCGTTAGACCGCTGTGCCTACATTTCGCGGAACGGCACCGGATAGTCGATACCGAGGGCGTGTTTGTACTCGGTGGTGAAATTCTTGTAGCATACGACGGCCTCCTCGGTGCGTTTCAACAGCAGCAGCGTCTTGATTTTCAGCGTGAATGCTTCGTTGTTGAGGGGGTCTATGCGGAAAATGGCGCCGGCGAAGGCCAGCGTGGCGCCGTGTTCGCTGCGCCCGAACGACTGGGCGATCTCGCGCAGCAGCAGCGGTTCGAGCCGCAGTTCCAGTTCCTTTTTGAAAGCGTCGAAAAGCGAGAGATCGAAGAATTGCAGGAACTTGCCCCGCGAGACGATGCCCACCAGTTCGTCGCGCAGCGCCGGGGTGAGTTCCTTGGCGGCTGCGATCTCGAAACTGCGCGTGTGGTCGCAGTAGAAGGGCGCCTGCTGCACGATGCGGAAGCGTCCCGATTCGTGGATCAGTTCCACACCGTCGATTTCGCGAAGGGTCTTGCGCAGATGGTTGATGGCTACGTTGCGCGAGTTCTTCACCTGAAGTTCCGATTTCTCCGGCCATACCAGACAGCTCAGCAGTTTGGACGAGATGCCTTCGTCGACGCTGTATTGCAGGATAAGGCAGAATATCTGTTTCTGCTGGGCGGAGAACATGTAGGTGATGTCGCGGTTGCGCCGGTCGCGGACATGGAAGTCGCCGAAAAGATAGACCGAGTTGGGGCGGTGTCCGGCGGCGGGTGCCGTCTCCGCCTCGGCAGCGCTTCGTTCCGCTTCCGGGCTTCTCCGGGCGATTCTTTTGCGATAGAAGAGTAGGCCGCCTGCTGCCGCAAGCAGCAGGCCTGCGATGCCTGCGGTCAGCCATCTCCCGCGCGGCCGTGCCTGCATGCGGTCGAGTTCGGCCAGTTCGGCGGCCGAAATGGCGGGGAACGCCAGCGTGTAGAGGTGCAGCCGCGACGAGATGTCGTCGTCGAACTCCTGCACGGTGGCCACCAGTTCGTTGCGCTGCTCGTTGAAATAGAGGTTGGCGTTGGTGGCGATCTTGTCGGAGCGGATGGGGATCGAGTCGCCCAGGATTTCGTACGAGCCGTCGTCCAGCGAGAAGCGGTAAAGCCGCAGGTAGGAGTCGGAGACGCTCTCGGGGTAGCAGAGGGTGTAGATCCGGCCGTCGTGCAGGATCATGTTGCGTACCGGCACCACGTTCGGCCCCTGCCACGGTATCTCCCACAGCTTCTCGATCCGCTTGGCGGCCGGGTCGTAGCGGTGCAGGTCATAATAATAGGTGCGGCCCACGGTCTGGTCGCCCGATTCGTTGCCCATGCCCCCGAAAAGGTAGAGCGCTTCTTCTTCGGGCCGGCAGCCCATGGATACGAAGTAGCGCGGAAAGGCCGATGTACTCTCGGGCAGTTCGATGCGCTCCCACGTGTCGTCCGCCAGCGTATAGCGGTAGAAATCGCTGCTGAAGCGCATCTGGCCGAATCCGCCGTAGATGGTGTAGGTGCGCCGCACCGGGTCGAAGCGGCCCGCATGGTGGTGCAGCTGGCTCGGGAGCCGCTGCCGCGACCGGGTCTCCCATGTCAGCGAGCGCAGGTCGAGCGCCGCGACCGAGGCGGCGGTGTCGGGCCCCTCCTTGTACACTTCGTAGGCGTAGAGTTTGTGTTCGGCCGGGTCGATGAAGTTCATGCCCAGGTCGATGTCGATGGGCGCCGGATGCCCGAAGAGGGTGACGGCGGCTTTGTCGCCCGTAAGATCGAAGACCGTGAGCGAATCGCGGTTGAAATAGTAGAGCAGGTTGCTTTCAGCCGAGTAGCTGGCGCCGGCCTGCTGGTGCGACGCGAATGTCGCCCGGTGCTTCCACGAATACGCGTCGTTGATCAGCCATTCGGGATGGCTCGCTTTCCCCGTCGGCCGTCCCTTGTCGTTGAATATTTCCCCCCCCCGGCTTTGGTTGAGGGGGAAGCGTTGTTTGCGGCTGCCGCCCACCGTCAGGTTCTTGATGGCGAAGGCCGGTACGTCGATGACATGGTCGCTTTTGCCGAATACGATCACAGGGCGGTAGGTGTCGGGCAGTCCGGCTTGGCCCACAGCCAGGGTGCGGTCGTGGACGGTGAGGCGGACGGAGTCCTGCGCAAGGTCGAATTCGATGCGTACGCGGAACCATTGGCGGCCGAGCAGTTCTTCGGGGTCGATGCGCGTGGTGATGAGGTTCCATTTGCCTTCTTCGTTGAACTTGAAGGCGTCGATGCCGCGAACGTCGTACCACAGATTGTAGATGCTGCCGCCCGACTCTTCCTTAATGCGCAGCACGTAACCTACCTCGGCTTCGGGCTCGGGGTAGATCTGCATGTCGAATTCGATGTCGAACGACCCGTCGTAGCGCGGTGCGGCGCCGTCGAATACGTCGTACGAGGTGCGTTGGTCGATGGGGTGGGGTGCGCTCCGGAAGCGGAGCCCCTGGGCCTGCGCGTCCTGTTCCGCGACGACCGTGCAGAGCAGAAGGAGCAGCGTGTATGGAAATCGGACTCGCATGGCGGTGCAGGATAACAGGACCCGTCTCTTCCGTCCGGAAGGGTGCGGGTCCTTATTATTTCGTATACAAAAATACTGTTTTTTTTGAAATGTTGGGGCTTCCGCCGAAAAATCTGCAGCTATGCGGCGGACTTTCCGGACGTTCTGTCCGGCGCCTCTCGTCCGATCGGGGCGCCCGAACGCTGCACGGCTATTAAAAAATGTCCGGCGATATTTTGTGGTCTATCTTATTGTTTTATAGTGTTTTACCTTGTCTTGCGGGCGGGTTTGCCAAGGCGGTTAATGTTTTTCTGGCTTGCGTTAACCCGATTTTAACCCTGGTGTTAGGCGGGTCGGTCTATTTTCGATATGACAAAGCGCAGAATATGCGCGCATCGCAAACAGACAACCCAATTCTTAAAATTTCAACCAAACCTAACACTCATGAAACACTTTTTACGAATTCTGACGCTGGCGGTCCTGACGGCCGGAGCTTTGGCCGGCTGCAGCGACGACGGTCCGAAAGCCGACGCACAGCACGGTGTCGGAACCGTGACGGGTACGGTCATCGACGACTTCGGCGACGCCCTGGGCGGTGTCACGGTGAGCTGTGCCGACGGTGCCTCGACGACCTCGACCGATCTCGACGGAACCTATGCGCTCGAAGGCGTGAAGATCGGCACCGGCATCGTCACTTTCAGCAAGAGCGGTTACCAGACGGCTTCCGTCACCGTGACGGCGGCCAAATTCAACGCCGAAGGCGTGGCGACGGTCGATGCGTCGCTCGAATATGCCGCTGCCAAGATCGAGGGCCGCGTGCTCGACGCCAAGAACGGCAATGCTCCGTTGGAGGGTGCCACGGTGAGCATCAGCGAGTCGCAGAGCGTCACCACCGGTGCCGACGGCCGTTATGCCCTCGAAAACCTGCCGCTTGATACCTACGACGTGACCTTCGCCAAGGAGGGTTATGCTACGATCGTGCGCAAGATCGGTCCCGACGCGTTCGTCGACGGCGTGGCTGCGCTCGACATGACGATGGGCGGCCGCGAAATCCTGCGCGACAAGACGGCCGACGACCTGGCCCTGGCCGACAAGTGGTATTTCAACGAGTACCGCGGCGGGCGCAACGCCGAGAGCTATCCTCATTGGGACTGGTCGACCGACTACATGGCCGCGCTCGACTTCTACGGCAACTGGGAGGAGCAGAACGAGGGTACCACCCTGCGCATCCGCAACGACGAGGGCGACCGTTCGAACCCCGCCGACACGGATGTTTTCGACTCCTATGTATATGGCAGCAAGCTCATCACCGACGACAACCGCATCATGACGCTCCAGGTGCGTACGCACAACGGTTCGGACGACGAGCCGGTCTGCTTCGGCGTGCAGGTCGTCGATCTCTCGCAGGCGGAGCCCGAGGCGGTGAAGATCGGCCAGATGCAGACGCTCAATTCCGAGGCCTACAAGTCGTTCGCTTTCGACCTGAGCGCCTACAAGGGCAAGGAGGTCGTCATCGCTGTGGGTATCTACCGTGCCAGAACGGGCGACTACTGGAAGCAGCTCGTCCTGCGCCGCATCGCTTTCGCCAGCGAGCAGGTCAACGGCTGGGGATGGCTGCCCGGAACCGAGGTGACCGGCCTGGAGGGCTGGAAGATGACGCAGGAGATGGTGCGTTCGACGATGCCTCACACCAAGCAGCACTTCACCGGCATCAGCCCCGTATCGGGCGACCGCAACAACTACGTCGACGCCTACCGGGCATGGCGCGATGTCGACCACATCGCAGCCAACTGGTCGTTCATGCCGCTGCACAAGGATCCCGAGGTCTTCCCGGGCGAGGGCTATCTGATCAAGACCCGCGGCGGCGGTACGGCCGTCAACCTCAACGAGCCCGAATCCTACTTCTATGCCAAATACGCCATCGGGGCAGGCTGCAACCGTCTGGTGCTCACCACCCGCAACTTCTCCTCGACGAATGCCACCTACTTCAAGCTGGCGGCCATCGGGGAGGACGGCACGGTGACGTCGCTCGCCCCCGACACCAACACGGCTTCGTCGGCCGAAGCGGCGGGCAACGGCTGCTGGAAGTTCATCCATGAGGACGGCGGCGCCGGTTCGCCCGAGAAGTATGCCACCTTCGAATACGATCTCTCGCAGTTCGACGGCAAGTCGGTCGTCCTCGCGCTCGGTATCTTCAAGGGCGAGGAGAACGGCGACGAAAACAAACTGGTCATCTACAGCCTCGACCTGCAGTAAATAATGCTCCTGTCCGGTCTCCGGGGCGTATCGCAGCCCCGGAGCCGGTGCGGAGAAAAAACCCACACGAAATCATGAAAAAGATGCTGAATACCTTGCTTTGCACCTGCTTGTTCGTGCTTGCCGGCTGTTCCGACGACAAGGGGACCGACAAGCCCGACACCGGCGACCGCCGGCCCGCGACGTCGCAGGAACTCGCTCACCGCAACCTCGAACGTTCGATCGCCTTGATCGACACCGCCGTGGACAACTACTTCACGGGCGAGACGATGTCCATGTCGCGCTACTACAATCCCTACACCGGTTCGAAATCGGGCGAGCTGGGGAGTATCTGGATGTACACCAGCGCCATCGAGGCCGTCAACGCCGCCATGCACGGCATGTCGGCCCTCAAGAGCGAGGGCGACGCGGAGCTCTACGATGCCCACTTCGCACGTTATGCCGCGCTGCTCGGGCGTCTCTACGACAATGCGGCCTACTATCGCGGCAGCTTCACGCTGACTTCCTACACGCAGACCCGCGAGTGGAGCGTCTACGCCGTCAACCGTGCCAACGGCATGGGTTCGGCCGACGTGACCGGAATCAACAACGTCTACGACGACCAGCAGTGGCTGGTGCGCGAGCTGTTGGAGGCCTACCGCCTGACCGGCGATTCGAAATACCTGGCCGAGGCCGAATACCTGACCGCCTACGTGCTCGACGGCTGGGATTGTACGCTCGACGGTTCGGGCAACGAACACGGCGGCATCACCTGGGGGCCCGGCTACACGACTAAGCATTCGTGCAGCAACGGTCCGATGATCAGCCCGCTGGTGTGGCTCCATGAGATCTATAGCACGAGCACCAACGAGATCGACCATCGTTACATCGACGCCGACGGCCGCCGTCTGACCCGGAAGATGCCCAAGGGCGAATACTACCTGATGTTCGCGCGCAAGATCTACGACTGGCAGAAAAGCCGTCTGCTGCGTGCCGACGGCGTCTACGCCGACATGCTGGGCGGCAGCAACCGCATCGAATACGAGACCGTCGACGGCGAGCGGTACCGCAAGCACACCCAGGACGACGGTCCGGTCGGCGCGGCCATCACCTACAACAGCGGTACGATGCTTTCGGGTGCGGCCGATCTCTACCGGGCTACCGGGCGGGAGAGCTACCTGGCCGACATGCGTGCGCTGTCGAAGGACAGCTTCGCGGCTTTCGCCCGCCTGGGCGAGCACGTCGAGGGCCACTATTCGTTCGACATCTCGGGTTTCCGCGTGTGGTTCGACAACGTGCTGATGCGCGGCTACGCAGATGTGGCGCGGGCCGATGCCGAGTGCGTGGCAACGTGCATCGACGCTTTCCAGAGCAACCTCGACTACGCCTATGCGCGTCATCTCTACAAGGGCTCCCTGCCGACCAATCTGCTGGTGGGCTGGAACATGGACAAGGGCAAGAACGACACCGAGGCGATGTTCGCCTTCGCTTTCGCCGCAGAGTATGCGGCCCTGGCCCGTCATGAAGCCGAAAAGAACGACTAACCTGCAAAAAACTACGGATATGGAGAAAATCAACAGATCGATCCGGGCCTTGTCCTGCCTGCTGGCGGTGCTTCTTATGCTCTGTCCGATCGTTCGGACGTCGGCTCAGAACGCCCGCGGGGTGTCGGGCCGGGTGGTGGACGACAACAACGAGCCGATCGTGGGCGCCACCGTGCTGGTGAAGAATACGGGCTTGGGCACGGCGACCGACATCGACGGCCGCTACATGATCAAGGCGTCCGACGACGCCACGATTTCCTTCTCGTTTCTGGGCTATGTTTCCAAGGAGGAGAAGGTGGGTTCCCGCACCGAGATCAACGTGATGATGGTCGCCGACCAGACGCAGATCGAGGATGTCGTGGTCGTGGGCTACGGCGTGCAGAAGCGCGGTTCGGTGACGGGTTCGGTGGCGAGCGTCAAGGGCGACGACATGCTGCAGACCAAGAACGAGAACCCGCAGAACATGCTCACGGGCCGTGTTTCGGGCGTGCGCGTGTGGCAGAAGAGCGCCGAGCCGGGTTCCTACAAGAGCGACTTCGACGTGCGCGGCATGGGTTCGCCGCTGGTCATCATCGACGGCGTGCCCCGCGAGCTGAGCGACTTCCAGCGCATGAACCCCGGGGACATCGAGGACATCTCGGTGCTGAAGGACGCCGCGGCGGCCATCTACGGTCTGCGTGCGGCCAACGGCGTGCTGCTCATCACCACCAAGAAGGGCGCCCAGGGGCGCGTGAATGTCTCCTACAACGGTTCCTATACGTTCCAGGTGCCGGCAAGCATGCCCAAGCTGGCCGATCCCTACGAGACCATGACCCTCTACAACGAGCAGGCCAAGAACAACGTCAACGGCGGTGCACCGGTCTATACCGAGGCCATGTTCGAGGAGTTCCGCAACGGCACGCGCCGTACTACCGACTGGAACAAGCTCGTCTTTGCCGACTACGCCCCGCAGACGCAGCACGACGTGAGCATCGCCGGCGGTACCGAGAAGACGCAGTACTTCGTGAGCCTGGGTTACTTCTACCAGGAGGGTTTCTTCCGCTCGGGCGACCTCAACTATGATAAGTACAACATCCGCTCGAACATCTCGACGCAGATCGTGCGCGGTCTGACGTTCGACATCAACCTCAGCGGCATGGCCGACCAGCAGAACAATCCTTATTCCACGTCGGCCGACATCATCCGCAACTACTGGCGTCAGGGCGTTCTCTTCCCGGCCTACGCCGACGAGGCGGGCACGATGCTCAACTACGAGGGTCTCGATCTGGAGGAGAACACCGTGGCCAAGATGACTTCCGACATCTCCGGCTATCGCAAGTACCGCCAGAAGCAGTTCCAGTCGTCGGCGTCGCTCAACTTCGACTTCGGAACGCTCCACGATGCGTTGGAGGGCCTGTCGGCCAAGGGTATGCTGAGTTTCGACTACCGGTTCAACGACAACGAGATCTTCCGCAAGGAGTACTATCAGTACGCCTTCGTCAACGGCGAGTACGTGCAGAAGCTCTACGCTCCCAGCTCGCCCAACAACCTGCGGCGCGAGCACTACAACCACCAGCAGACGCTGGGTCAGATCCTGCTGACCTACAACCGTACGTTCGCCCGGCACCGCGTCGGCGCCATGATCGGTTGGGAGGCGCAGAAACGCAAGGGCGACAACTTCTACGCCTTGCGCAACCTGGCGTTCGGTTCGCCCTACCTCTTCAACGGCGTCGAGGAGGGCCAGATGGGCGCCAGCAATCCCAACGACGTCTACGAATCGGCCTACGGTTCGCTCATCGGCCGCGTCAACTATGCTTTCGACGACCGTTACCTGATCGAGGCACAGTTCCGTTACGACGGTTCGTCGCAGTTCGCCAAGGGCCACCGCTGGGGTTTCTTCCCCTCGGTCTCGGTGGGTTGGCGCATCTCGGAGGAGCCTTTCTTCAAGGCGTCGGGAGCCGGGTTCGTCAACCAGCTCAAGCTGCGCGCCAGCTACGGCGAAATGGGTGACGACAGCGGCGCCGGCTACGACTGGATCGCCGGTTATACCTATCCTGCCACCAGCAGCAACTCCGAGAAGGGTTACTACGCTCAGTGGGCGCCGGGCTATCTTATCGGCGGCGAGTTCGTGACGGCCGCCAACCCCAAGGCCCTGCCCAATACGGCCATCTCGTGGTTCACGGCCAAGACGTTCAATGTCGGCGTCGATTTCGAGGCCTGGAACGGCATGCTGGGGCTGTCGGTCGAGTATTACTCGCGCAAGATGACGGGCCTCTACGAATATGCCACGTCGGTGTTCCCCACGGTGATCGGTTCCACGCCGCCGCGCGAGAACGTCAACAGCAGCAAGAACATGGGTCTCGAGGTCGAGATTTCGCACCGCAACAGGGTCGGCGAATTCGCCTACGGCATCAAGGGCATCGCTTCGATTACCCGCAAGAAGTGGCTACGCGCCGTGCAGAACGGTCCCTATGCCAACTCCTACGACCGGTGGCGCCACGACAACCTCAACAACCGCTACCAGGGCGTGCAGTTCGGCTACGAGTCGGCCGGCCGCTACGAGAGTTGGGAGGACATCTGGAACTATCCCATCTACAAGGGGCGCGACGTGCTGCCCGGCGACTACAAATACCTCGACTGGAACGGCGACGGCGAGATCAACGGTCTCGATGAGCATCCTTTCGCTTTCGACTCCACGCCCTGGCTCAACTACAGCCTCGGTTTCGACTTCTCGTGGCGCAACCTCGACGCAAGCGTGCTCTTCCAGGGTTCGGCGCTCGGTTCGATGCAGTATGTCGAGCCGCTCTACGCCATCTGGGGCGCCAACGGCGGCGGTGCGCTCGAGCAGTTCCTCGACCGCTGGCACCCGACCGACCCGTCGGCCGACCCCTACGACCCGGCCACCGAGTGGGAGGAAGGTTACTATGCCTACACGGGCCACTCGCCCAAGGGCAATTCGCAGTTCAACCGCGTGAGCACGGCCTACCTGCGTCTGAAGAGCATCGAGGTGGGGTATACGCTGCCGCGCATCCGTCAGGTCCCCGATCTGAAAATGCGCGTTTACGCCAATGCCTACAACCTCTTCACGTTCACGGGCGTCAAGTTCGTCGACCCGGAGCACCCGGAGGACGACCTGGGCCGTCTCTACCCGCTCAACCGCACCTTCACCCTGGGTCTCTCGCTTTCGTTCTGATGGCTCTGTTAAACCGAGAAGCATAAAATGACAAACATGAAAAAGATATTGATCAGTGCCCTGTTCGGGCTGACGCTGACGGTTTCGTGCGTGAACCTTGACATTCCGCCCAAGAACACCGTCACTTCCGCCGACCTGCTCTCCAACGAGGCGGGTATGGACATCTACATGGCGCGCATGTACAGCCTCATGCCTTTCGAGGACTTCAAGTATCAGTCGAAGTGGGGCGTCAACTTCAACGGCTGGCTCAATTCGTCCGGCATCGAGGGTACGGGCGAGGCCGTCGGCCGCGACGACATCGTCCGCGCCTTCACCGGCGAGGACGAGCCTTACTGGAGCCGTGCCTTCTCGCTCCTGCGCGAGGCCAACTTCCTGATCGAGAACCTCCCCGCCTACCGGAGCGCTTATCCCGAGGTGACCTACAACCATTATCTCGGCGAGGCCTACTACGTCCGCGCCACCGTTTTCTATGCCATGGCCCGTCGCTTCGGCGGCATTCCGCTCGTTACGCGCGTGATCGCCTATCCCGATGCGGCCGACCGCCTGGAGGTGCCCCGTGCTTCGGAGCGCGAAACGTGGGACCGCATCCTGGCCGATTTCGACACCGCTGCCGAGCTCATGCAGCCCAGGTCGATCAAGTCGGGTTATTCCAACCGCTATGTGGCTCTGGCCTTCAAGTCGCAGGCGATGCTCTATGCCGGTTGCGTGGCCAAGTACAACCAGGCGGTGTCGGGGCACCTCACCGGTCTGGGTCAGAAGACCGGCGTGCGCGTCATGGGCTTCGGCGACGACGAGTGGGAGGCCGCTTCGAAGAAGTATTTCACCGAGGCCTACAAGGCCGCCCGCGAAGTGATGGCCGACGGCGGTTATTCGCTCTACAAGAAGAAGTGGGAGGCCGGCAATCCCGAGGCGCAGTACCAGAACATGGTCGACATGTTCAGCGACGCAAGCAGCCCCGAGAACATCTACGTGCACGAGTACCTCTATCCCACGACCACCCACGGCTACGATGCCTACAATGTTCCTTATATCTTCCGTGCGCCGCTGTCGTCGGGCACCTGCCCCACGCTCGACTTCGTCGAGTTGTTCGACGGCTTCGACCGGTATCCCGACGGAACGATCAAGGTAACCGACGGCAATTCCAACTCGCAGGGCAACTACCTCCTGTTCGATTCGCCGATGGAGTTCTTCAAGAACGCCGAGCCGCGTTTGCGTGCCTATGTGATCTTCCCCGACGACATCTTCCGCAAGACCGCGATCGAGATCCGCGCCGGTGTCTACACGGGTCCGGTGCCCATCAAGCCGTTGATGGACGACTACTCCTATGCCGGTGCCGAGAAGAAGTACCAGGACCTCCCCGCCTTCAAGAACAAGACCCTGCACCTGGGTTCCACGCCTACGGAGAACAACTCCACCAACGAGCTTAAGGCCGCCGGCTTCAACGAGGCGCCGGCCGGTGCCAACGGTCCTTTCTACAGCTCTGCCGAGAGCGCCATCACGGGCTTCATCGGCCGCAAGTGGCTCAATCCCGACGACAAGTCGGAGATCGGCGAGGGCAAATCGGCGCAGCACTACGTGCTGATGCGCTATGGCGAAGTGCTGCTCAATGCGGCCGAGGCCGCCGTCGAACTTGCACTGGCCGGTGAGGCGGCTCCCGTCGGCGCCGACCTGCTCCAGGTGGCCACCGATGCCGTGAACGAAATCCGCGAACGGGCCGGCGCCCAATTGCTGGCAGGCCGTATCCAGGCAACCGACGCGGGCCGCAACATCGTGCGCAAGGAGCGCCGCAAGGAGCTCGGTTTCGAGCGTTCGGTCAAGTGGGACCTGCGCCGCTGGCGTGTGAACCACTACGACGGCCGCGACGGATTCTGGGGCGAAACGCGCGACAAGAACCGCTTCAGCAACAATTCGCGTTTCCGTTTCCGCGGTCTCTATCCTTTCTATTCGACCGAAGCCAAGAAGTACTTCTTCGACGCTTTCTTCACCACGTGGGTGAGCAACAGGACCTTCGAATACAACGTCATCGACTACTACTTCGCTATTCCGGGCAACGAGGTGGTCAAGAGTCCCGTGATCGACCAGCAGCCCAACAGATAGTCGGAAACCCCAAAAATTCAGAACTACGATTATGAAAAAGATATTGTTTTATGCCTTGACGGCCGCTTCGGCGCTGCTCTGCTCGTGCGAGCTGTTCGAACTGGACAACTACGATGGGCCCGGCGAGACGATCCGCGGCGCGGTGGTCGACGCGGCCACCGGCAATCCGGTGCTGACCGACCAGGGCAGCGAGGGCATCCGCGTGCGCATGACCGAGTTGAGCTGGGGCGACAACGTGGAGCACAACCCCGACTTCTTTTGCCGCCCCGACGGCACGTTCCAGAACACCAAGGTCTTCAAGGGCCGCTATAACGTGCGCGTCGACGGGCCGTTCATTCCCATCGTGCGCGAGGACGAGCGCGGGGTGCCCCTGGCCGACGAGAGCAAGACGCTCGACATCGACGGCGTAGCCGACGTGCGGTTCGAGGTGCAGCCTTTCCTCAATGTGGAGTTCGTCGGCGACCCCATGGTCAGCAACGGCCGCATCACGGCCCGCGTGCGTGTCACGCGCGGTGTCTCGGAGGCGGAGTTCCGCGAGAAGATCGAGCCCATGGGCGGCTGGGACGACAGCTTCCTCAACGTGACCGACATCCAGCTCTTCATCAGCTATTCGTCGAGCGTGGGCTACCGCGCCCGCGACGAGCGCTGGTCTTCGAAGATCGAGTACACCGGTTCCGAGTTCGGCGACCTGCTGGGCAAGCCCGTGACCATCAAGTCCAACAAGGGCCAGGCCATCCCCTCGGGCCGCAAGGTCTTCGTGCGTGCGGCGGCGCGCATCAACTACGACACGCCGCGCGGCGACGGCACCCGCCGCTGGAACTACAGCGCCCCCGTCGAAGTGCTGATCCCCTGATAGGTACATAAAACGGTTTCCGGCTGTCCGGATTCGGCGCCGGAAACCGTTTCTGCCAACCTGAAAGCGGAGTCGCAGCCCCGGGCAGCCCGCTGCCGGGCGCCGGTTCCGACATGTGAAACTCCCCAAAATTCCTACCGATGAAAAATACGGGCCTTTTCGCCCTGTTGGTTTTCGCCGCAATGCTGTCGTCGTGTTGCGGGTCCCGTCGCAGCGACGGCGTCAAGACGACTTTCCAGACTTCGCGCGAGTGGCGCCCCACGATCGACAACCGCGCCGACGCCGCCATGGTCTACGGCGTGGGCGGCAATCCGTCGGACAACTCCGACCGCATTCCTTTCGAGGAGCGCGTGCGTTCGTGGCGCGAGCGCGGCTACGAAGTCCACTTCATGACCGGCATCGCCTGGGGCGAGTACCAGGACTACTTTACCGGCGCCTGGGACGGCGTGCCCCACCTCGACGAGGGGCAGGTCCAGCGCAGCGGCGATACCATCTGGCACGGACACATGGTGCCTTACATCGTTCCCACGGACAACTACCTCGAGTACATGAAGCAGCGCCACATCAAGCGCGTCATCGATGCCGGCATCACCCACATCTTCCTCGAGGAGCCCGAGTTCTGGGCCCGCGCCGGCTACAGCGAGGCGTTCAAGCGCGAGTGGCGCAAGTTCTACGGTTTCGACTGGCGTCCCCAGCACGAGTCGCCCGAAAACACCTACCTGGCCAGCAAGCTCAAGTACCACCTCTATTATAATGCCTTGCGCGAGGTATGCAGCTTCGCCAAGGAGTACGGCCGCAGCAAGGGCCTCGACGTCCGCTGCTACGTGCCGACCCATTCGTTGGTCAACTATGCCCAGTGGCAGATCGTGAGCCCCGAGGCAAGCCTCGCGTCGCTGCCCTGCGTCGACGGTTACATCGCCCAGGTGTGGACCGGCACTTCGCGCGAGCCCAACTACTTCGACGGCGTGTGCCGCGAGCGGGTCTTCGAGACGGCTTTCCTCGAATATGGTTCGATGGCTTCGATGACGGCGCCCACGAGCCGCAAGATGTTCTTCCTGACCGATCCCATCGAGGACTGGCCCCGCGACTGGAAGGATTACAAGCGCAACTACCAGGCTACGTTCGTCGCCCAGCTCCTCTATCCCGGCATCGCCGACTACGAGGTCATGCCGTGGCCCGAGCGCATCTACGAAGGCCTCTACCGCACGTCGCCCGACAGCGATGCGAAGGAGCGCATCCCGCGCCGCTACTCGGCGCAGATGCAGGTGATGATCGGCGCCCTGCACTCCATGCCGCGCACCGGCGACCGCGTTTCCGGTTCGCACGGCATCGCCGTGGCGATGTCCAATTCGTTGATGTTCCAGCGATTCCCCCGCCACGACGGTTACGACGATCCCCAGTTGGCCAATTTCTACGGCCTGGCCCTGCCTTTCGTGAAGCGCGGCGTGCCGGTGGCTACCGTCCACCTCGAAAACCTGGCTTACCCCGAGGCGTTGGCCGATACGAAGGTGTTGCTCATGACCTATTCCAACATGAAGCCCCAGGAGGAGGCCTCGCACGAGGCGCTGGCCCGTTGGGTGCGCCGGGGCGGTACGCTCGTCTACTGCGGCCGCGACGACGATCCGTTCCAGGGCGTCGCCGAATGGTGGAACAGCGGCGACAAGGCCTTTGCGGCGCCCGCCGACCACCTTTTCGGGTTGCTCGGCATCGGCGCTGCTCCCGCTGAGGGCACCTATGCCTGCGGCAAGGGCAAGGTGTGCGTCCTGCGCCAGGACCCCAAGGAGTTCGTGCTCACGCAGGGCGGCGATGCCCGGTTGGTCGGCTCCGTGCGCGATCTCTACGAGGAGTTGTGCGGCGATGGTGCGCTGGAGTTCAAGAACCACTTCCGGCTCAGCCGCGGCATGTACGAGCTGGTGTCGGTCATGGAGGAGAGCGTCGGCACCGAACCCTGCACTGTCGAGGGTACGTTGATCGACCTTTTCGATCCGCAGCTGCCCGTGCGTGCTTCGGTCAGCGTGGCGCCCGGCGAGCAGGCCCTGCTCATCGATGCCGCCCGCGTGACCGGCGGGCGTCCGCAGGTGTTGGCCGCAGCTTACCGGGCCGAGAACGAGAAACGCACGCGCAACACCTATTCCTACGCGGCCAAGGCTCCGATCGGAACCACCGGCGTGTCTCGTGTGCGGCTGCCGCAGCGTCCGGCGCGTCTGTTCGTCGACGGGCGGGCTGAAGAAACGCCCGATTCGGCGTGGGACGAAGCGAGCCGCACCTTTCTGCTGACGCTCGAGAACAACCCCGACGGCGTGGAAGTGCGTTTCGAATGGTAATATGAACAACCGATATACAACCAGAAACAACAATACAGAACCTCGATGATGAAGAAATTCGTATCTTTTCTTGCGGCGTCGTTCCTGCTGACGGCCTGCGGAACCCCTTCCGGCGACGATGCCCGGAACTCGCTGCGCGCACCGGCCTGGCCGCTGGTGACGATCGACCCCTACACCAGCGCCTGGTCGATGTCGGACCGCCTCTACGACGAGCCGGTCAAGCATTGGACCGGCACCGAATTCCCCTTGCTGGGCGTGTTGGAGGTCGACGGCGTGAACTATCGTTTCATGGGTACCGAAGACCTCGAGCTCATGCCGCTTGCCCCCACCTCGGAGCAGGAGGTGTGGATGGGCCGCTACACGACCGACGAGCCTGCGGGCGCGTGGGAGAAGCCCGGTTACGACGACAGCGCCTGGGCGCTCGACCGCGGTGCTTTCGGCACGAAGATCAACGAGCCCACGGCCCAGACCGACTGGACCACCGAGCGCATCTGGGTGCGCCGCACCTTCACGCTCGACGAAGTGCCCGACGGCCGGCCGCTCTACCTGGAGTACTGCAACGATGACGATGCGGTCTTCTATCTCAACGGCGTGGAGATCCACAATACCGGTTCCGTGTGCCACAAGCACGCCCGCGTAAGGATCCCGGCCGAGGCCGTGGCCACGCTCAGGCAGGGCGAGAACCTGCTGGCGGCCAAGTGCATCAATCCCGTCGGCAACGGTCTGCTCGACTTCGGCATCCTCACGCCCAAGGAGCGCCGTACGCTCTTCGGACAGAGCGCCGAGCAGTTGTGGGCCGATGTGCAGGCCACGCGTACGATCTATCGTTTCGCCTGCGGCAGCGTCGATCTGCAGCTGACCTTCTCGGCTCCGCTTTTCCTCGACGATCTGGAGACGATGAGCCGTCCGGTGAACTACATGACCTACGAAATCGTCTCGAACGACGGCAAGCCCCACACGCTGCGGCTCTACGTCGAGGCGGCGCCCGGCTGGGCCGTCGACCAGCCCTACCAGGCTTCGGCCAGCGAGTGTTTCGAGCGCAACGGGCTGGTCTACCTCAAGACAGGCAGCCGTGAGCAGCGCGTACTGGCCAAGGCCGGCGACGATCTGCGCATCGACTGGGGCCACTTCTACATGGCGGCCGACGCTGCGAACGCCACGGCCGGCGTGGGCGAGAGCGCCGTGCTCCGCCGCGGTTTCGCCGAAGGCGATACGAGCGGCTGGAAAAACTCGGGCGAGCAGGCGCGCATGGCGCTGGCCCTTTCGCTCGGCGAAACCGAAACCGCCGACGGCAAGCTGATGATCGGCTACGACGACGGCTACTCGATCCAGTATTTCGGCCAGAACCTGCGTCCCTACTGGAACCGCAAGGGCGACCGCACCATTTTCGACGCTTTCGAGACGGCCGATGCCCAGTATGAAAAGCTGTTGAAGCGCTGCGAGCGTTTCGACGCCGAGCTGATGGCCGAGGCGACCGCCGCCGGCGGACGGCACTATGCCGAACTCTGCGCCCTGGCCTACCGCCAGGCCATCGCCGCTCACAAACTCGTAGAGTCGCCCGAAGGCGATCTGCTCTTCTTCTCCAAGGAGAACAACAGCAACGGTTCGATCGGCACGGTCGACATCACCTATCCGTCGATGCCTCTCTTCCTGAAGTACAACCCCGAGCTGGTCGCCGGTTTGATGAACCACATCTACCATTACAGCGAGAGCGGCCGTTGGACCAAGCCCTTCCCGGCCCACGACGTGGGCACTTATCCTCTGGCCAACGGGCAGACCTACGGCGGCGACATGCCGGTCGAGGAGGCGGGCAACATGCTCATCGCCACGGCGGCCATGTGCCATCGCATGGGCGACGCATCGTATGCACGGCGCCACTGGGCTGCGCTGACCACCTGGACCGATTATCTGGTCGAACACGGCCTCGATCCCGAGAACCAGCTCTGCACCGACGACTTCGCGGGCCATTTCGCCCACAATGTCAACCTCTCGGTCAAAGCCATCCTCGGCATCGCTTCCTACGGTCGTATGGCCTCCATGCTGGGCATGGAGGAGGTGGCCGAACGCTATACCGCCAAGGCGCGCGAGCTGGCCGCCGAGTGGGTGAAGATGGCCGACGACGGCGACCACTACCGGCTGACTTTCGACAAGCCGGGCACCTGGAGCCAGAAGTACAACCTCGTGTGGGACAAGCTCCTGGGGCTCGATATTTTCCCCGATTCCGTAGCCCGCACCGAGGTGGCATCCTACCTCGGCCGGCAGAACGAGTACGGACTGCCGCTCGACAGCCGCGAGGCCTACACCAAGAGCGACTGGATCATGTGGACGGCCACGATGGCCGACGACCGGGCCGCGTTCGAGGCCTTCATCGACCCGCTCCACCACTTCTACAACACGACCGTCGACCGGGTGCCCATGTCCGACTGGATCTGGACCGACCGGCCCAACCACCGCGGTTTCAAGACGCGTTCGGTCGTGGGCGGCTACTTCATCAAGATGCTCGACAACGAATAGCAGAACGATTCTATGAAAAAAACGCTTTCTTTCCTGCTCGCCGTTGCGGCGGCATGCCAGCTCCGGGCTGCGGAGCCGGTCGACTATGTCCGCACGACGGTGGGTACCATGTCGAAATACGAGCTTTCGACCGGCAACACCTATCCCGCCGTGGCGCGTCCCTGGGGCATGAACTTCTGGACCCCGCAGACGGGCAAGATGGGCAACGGCTGGACTTATGTCTACACGGCCGACAAGATCCGCGGCTTCAAGCAGACCCATCAGCCTTCGCCGTGGATCAACGACTACGGCCAGTTCGCCGTCATGCCCGTCACCGGCGGGGCTTGCTTCGACGAGGATGCCCGCGCCAGCTGGTTCTCGCACAAGGCCGAGACCGCCACGCCCTACTACTATTCGGTCTACCTGGCCGATCATGACGTGACGGTGGAGCTTACCCCCACCGAGCGCGCCGCGATGTTCCGGCTGAGTTATCCCGACGCCGAGCGCTCCTATCTCGTGATCGACGCCTTCGACCGCGGCTCGTGGGTGAAGATCATGCCCGGCGGCCGGCGGATCGTGGGGTATACGACCCGCAATTCGGGCGGCGTGCCCGACAATTTCCGCAACTGGTTCGTCGTCGAGTCGGACACTCCCTTCGAGTTCGTTGCTGCGGTCGCCGACGGTGCGATCCGCGAGGGCGTCGCCGAGTCGCAGGCAGACCATGCCGGCGCCGTCGTCGGTTTCCGTACCGAGCGGGGCCGTCCGGTCCACCTGCGCGTGGCGTCGTCGTTCATCGACCTGGAGCAGGCCGAACGCAACCTCGGCGAGCTGGGCGACAAGTCGTTCGACGAGGTGAAGGCCGAGGGCCGCGCCCGTTGGAACGAGGTGCTGGGCCGCATCGAGGTGAGCGATCCGAACACCGACAACCTGCGCACCTTCTATTCGTGTCTCTACCGCTCGGTGTTGTTCCCGCGCGACCTCTCCGAGATCGACGCTGCCGGACGCCGCGTCCACTACAGCCCCTACAACGGTACGGTCTGCGACGGCGAGATGTTCACCGACACGGGTTTCTGGGACACTTTCCGTTCGCTTTTCCCGCTGC
Organism: uncultured Alistipes sp.; assembly: GCA_948736885.1. The sequence goes on along the minus strand of CAPXWY010000002.1, from coordinate 169,620 downwards.
TCAACCTCGTCTATCCCGAGATGGCCGGGCGCATGCAGCAGGGTTTGGTCAATACCTACCTTGAGAGCGGGTTCCTGCCCGAATGGGCTTCGCCCGGCCATCGCGGCTGCATGGTGGGCAACAACTCGGCTTCGGTGGTGGCCGACGCCTGGATGAAGGGCATCCGCGGCTACGACATCGAGAAACTGTGGGAAGCCGTGATCCACGGCACCGAACACGTCCATCCGACCGTTTCGTCGACCGGACGCCTGGGTCATGAATATTACAACACGCTGGGTTACGTTCCCTACGATTCGGGCATCCGCGAAAACGCGGCCCGCACCCTCGAATACGCCTACGACGACTGGTGCATCTATACGCTGGGCAAGGCGCTGGGCAAACCCGAGTCCGAAATCGGCATCTTCGCCGAGCGGGCCATGAACTACTGCAAGCTGTTCGATGCCGAGAGCGGTCTGATGCGCGGCCGCAACGGCGACGGCACCTTCCAGGCGCCTTTCAGCCCCTTGAAGTGGGGCGACGCCTTCACCGAGGGCAACAGCCTCCACTACACCTGGTCGGTCTTCCACGATCCCGAGGGGCTGGTGGAGCTCATGGGCGGCCGCCGCAGCTTCACCGACAAGCTCAACGGCATCTTCACGGTGCCGCCCCATTTCGACGACAGCTATTATGGCGGCACGATCCACGAAATCCGCGAGATGCAGGTGATGAACATGGGCAATTACGCCCACGGCAACCAGCCCGTGCAGCACATGATCTATCTCTACAACTGGAGCGATGAGCCCTGGCAGGCGCAGTTCTGGTGCCGCGAGGTGATGGACAAGCTCTACAGCGCGGCGCCCGACGGCTATTGCGGCGACGAGGACAACGGGCAGACTTCGGCCTGGTACGTCTTCTCGGCGATGGGCTTCTATCCCGTGTGCCCGGCGTCGGACCAGTATATCTTGGGTTCGCCCCTTTTCAACAAGGTGACGGTGCACCTGCCCGGCGGATGCCGGACGGAGATCGTCGCCGAGGGCAATTCGCCCGCCGCCCGTTATGTGCAGTCGATGACCCTCAACGGCAAGCGCTGCGGCCGCAACTACCTCACGCACGGCGATCTCACGCGCGGCGCCAAGGTGCGCTTCCGCATGAGCGCGCAGCCCGACAAGCAGCGCGGCACCGAGGCTTCGGCGCGTCCCTACTCCTTTTCGGAGGGGCGTTGAACCGGCTTCCGGGTCGTTGATAGTTTCCTGTAAACAATCGTCAAACCGAAAACCATGATGATTCGCAAAATCTGTCTGAGCCTGGCGGCGCTTCTCTGCGCTGCCGGCTCCCTCCCGGCCCGCGGGACCGCGGCGCCGCTGCCTGCCGACAAATGCAAGGTGGCCAAGGTGCGGCCCTATGCGCCGACCAACCGGCCGAAGCCCGAGGAGCGTTCGTTCGCTTCGGCGGCCGTCGATGCCGAGATCGAGCGCATCAAGGGGCTGCTGACCAACGCCAAGCTGCGCTGGATGTTCGAAAACTGCTTCCCCAACACGCTCGACACCACCGTTCGCCATCGCAAGGACGCCGACGGCAAGGACGATACGGTGGTCTACACGGGCGACATCCATGCCATGTGGCTGCGCGATTCGGGTGCGCAGGTCTGGCCCTACGTCCGCCTCGCGGCCGACGATGCGGAGCTCCGCGCCATGCTGGCCGGCGTGATCCGCCGGCAGTTCAAGTGCATCGGACTCGACCCCTATGCCAATGCCTTTCTCGATCCCTATGATCCTGCTCCCGACCACCATTGGATGAGCGACGGCACGCAGATGCGGCCCGAGCTCCACGAGCGCAAGTGGGAGATCGACTCGCTCTGCTATCCGCTGCGCCTGGCCTACGCCTACTGGCAGGCTACGGGCGACACGTCGGTCTTCGACGAGCATTGGCTGGCGGCCATGCGCAACATCCTGCAGACTTTCCGCGAGCAGCAGCGCAAGGAGGGGGTGGGGCCCTATCTCTTCACGCGCGTCACTGACCGTCAGCTCGACACCGTCTGCAACGAGGGCAAGGGCAATCCGGTGAACCCCGTGGGCCTTATCGCTTCGGTCTTCCGGCCTTCGGACGACGCCACGACTTTCCTGTTTTTGGTCCCGTCCAACTTCTTTGCGGTGACGTCGCTGCGCAAGGCGGCCGAAATCCTCACCGCCGTGAACGGCGAGCGGACAATGGCCGGCGAGTGCCTCGCCCTGGCCGACGAGGTCGAGCAGGCCCTGCGCGAATATGCCGTGGTGGAGCACCCCGAGTTCGGCGAAATCTATGCTTTCGAGGTCGACGGCTTCGGCAACCGCTTCCTGATGGACGATGCCAACGTGCCCTCGCTGCTGGCCATGGCCTACCTGGGCGACGTCGACCCCTCCGACCCGATCTACCGCAATACGCGCCGTTTCGTGTGGAGCGAGTCCAACCCCTATTTCTTCCGCGGCACGGCCGGCGAGGGAATCGGCGGTCCGCACGTAGGTTACGACATGATATGGCCCATGAGCATCATGATGAAGGCCTTCACCTCGCAGGACGACGCCGAGATCAAGCGCTGCGTCGAGATGCTGATGACCACCGACGCCGGCACGGGCTTCATGCACGAGTCGTTCCACAAGGACGACCCGGCCAACTTCACCCGCTCGTGGTTCGCCTGGCAGAACACGCTCTTCGGCGAGCTGATCCTCACGCTCATCGATGCCGGCAAGCTCGACCTGCTCAATTCGATCACCGTTGAATAGCATGAAACGACTACTCGTTCTGATCGCCTGCCTCGCGGCCGCCTGTTCGGGCGGCGGTGCCCGCGGTCCGCAGCCGCTCGACGCGTCGGCGTTCGCCGCCGAGGTCGACGGACGGCCCGTCTCGCTGCATACGCTCCGTTCGCCGGGCGGACTGACGGTGCAGATCACCGAATTCGGCGCCCGCGTGGTTGCATTGTGGGCCCCCGACCGCGAGGGCCGTTACGACGACGTGGTCGTCGGTTGCGAGAGCATCGGCCGTTATCTCGGCGAGCCCGACGCCCGTTTCTACGGGCCGGTCGTGGGGCGCTGCGCCAACCGCATCGCCGGCGGCCGCTTCGAGCTCGACGGCAGGGAGTACGCCTTGCCGCAGAACGACCACGGCCATTCGCTGCACGGCGGCTTGAAAGGGTTCGACAGCCGTGTGTGGACGGTCGAGTCCGTGACCGATCGGTCGCTCGCACTCTCCTACGCTTCGCCGGCCGGCGAGGAGGGTTATCCCGGTACGCTGAGCGTGCGGGTGACCTACACGGTGACCGACGACAACGCCCTTGAGATCGTCTATCGCGCCGAGACCGACGCGCCTACGATCGTCAACCTCTCCAACCACTCGATGTTCAACCTGCGCGGCGAGGGCAACGGCACCGTCGAGGCTCACGAACTGTGGATCGACGCGTCGCACATCACGCCGGTCGATTCGCTGCTCATCCCCACAGGCGGGTTCCGTCCGGTGGAGGATACGCCGTTCGATTTCCGCACGCCTGCAGCCATCGGTGAGCGGATCGACGCCGACGATGCGCAGCTTCGGTGCGGTTCGGGCTACGATCACAACTGGGTCTTCGACAGCGAGCCGGGGCGGGTGCGTCTCGCGGCGTCGCTCTACGAGCCCGAAAGCGGGCGCCTGATGGAGATTCTGACCGATCAGCCGGGACTCCAGTTCTACAGCGGCAATTTCTTTACCGATGCCACGACCGGCAAGTTCGGCCGCCGCATCGTTCGCCGCGGGGCCGTGGCGCTCGAAACCCAGTGTTTCCCCGACAGCCCCAACCAGCCAGGCTTCCCCTCCGTGCGGCTCGACCCCGGGGAGGTATACCGCCATACCTGCATTTACAGATTCGGCACACGATAGACAGGTTGTCCTTACACGGCGGCCGGCGGATTTTTCGCCGGCCGTTTTTCTGCCGCAGGGACAGCGCAAACCGCCTCCTTGCGCCGCCGGTACGCGGCAAGCGGTCGCTATCGTGAAAAAAATAACAGCCGACAACGACAATTCGCAAAAGTTTTGTAATTTTGCGTCGCAAACCGTAAAAGAAGTTTCGAACCAAATAATTAACTATTGCTATGCAGATTGTAGAAGTTCATGCAAGAGAGATCCTCGATTCGCGAGGAAATCCGACCGTCGAGGTCGAAGTGCGCACCGTATCGGGTGCTTTCGGTCGTGCCGCCGTGCCGAGCGGCGCATCGACGGGTGAAAACGAGGCGCTGGAGCTTCGTGACGGCGACAAGAGCCGTTACCTGGGCAAGGGCGTGCTCAACGCCGTGAAGAACGTCAACGAGGTGATCGCTCCGGCCGTCATCGGCATGAACGTAGCCGACCAGGTGGGCGTCGACAAGGCGATGATCGCCCTCGACGGCACGAAGACCAAGTCGAAGCTGGGCGCCAACGCCATCCTGGGCGTTTCGCTGGCCGTTGCACGCGCCGCTGCCGACTATTTCGGCATGCCGCTCTATCGCTATATCGGCGGTTCCAACGCCAAGACGCTGCCCGTTCCGATGATGAACATCATCAACGGCGGTTCGCACTCCGACGCTCCCATCGCTTTCCAGGAGTTCATGATCCGTCCCGTGGGCGCTCCGTCGCTCAAGGAGGGCCTACGCATGGGCGCCGAGGTGTTCCACAACCTCAAGAAGGTGCTGCACGAGCGCGGTCTGTCGACGGCCGTGGGCGACGAGGGCGGTTTCGCTCCCGCGCTGAACGGCACGGAGGACGCTCTCGATTCCATCATCAAGGCCATCGAAAAGGCGGGCTATGTTCCCGGCAAGGACGTCATGATCGGCATGGACTGCGCTTCGTCGGAGTTCTACAAGGACGGCGTCTACGACTACACCATCTTCGAGGGTGAAAAGGGCGCCAAGCGTTCGTCGAAGGAGCAGGTCGAGTACCTCAAGGGCCTGGTCGCGAAGTACCCCATCGATTCGATCGAGGACGGTATGTCGGAGAACGACTGGGAGGGCTGGCAGATGCTGACCGCCGCCATCGGCGACCGTTGCCAGCTCGTCGGCGACGACTTGTTCGTAACGAACGTCGACTTCTTGAAGAAGGGCATCGAGATGGGTTGCGGCAACTCCATCCTCATCAAGGTCAACCAGATCGGTTCGCTCACCGAGACGCTCGACGCCATCGAGATGGCGCACCGCGCAGGTTATACGTCGGTTACGTCGCACCGTTCGGGCGAGACCGAGGATTCGACCATCGCCGATATCGCCGTGGCTACCAATTCGGGCCAGATCAAGACCGGTTCCATGTCGCGTTCCGACCGTATGGCCAAGTACAACCAGCTGCTCCGCATCGAGGAGGAGTTGGGCGACGAGGCTATCTACGGTTACACCAAGGTGTATCGCAAGTAAGTCTCGTACTTCAATAACCGGTTCCGGCGACCCCGAAAGGTCGCCGGAATTTTTTTTGCGGGTGGGTCGCCGGTTTTGAAACCTCTCGCGACATCCGTAATCACGAAGGACGCTTCGGCCGAAAACAGCTTCCGCAGGAAGCATACGGCTTAGGAGAAGCGGCAGACGGGATGAGCCTGCAATTTTCCAACAAAAAAGCGTCCGGCAATAACCGGACGCTTGCTTGCTGAAAAAAACGGGGTGGAAGAAGGGGCTCGAACCCTCGACCTTCGGAACCACAATCCGACGCTCTAACCGACTGAGCTACATCCACCATTCGACGGCGCAATGCCGTATCGGGATGCAAATGTAATATACTTTTTTGCTTTTGCCAAATAAAACGGCTGAAAAATCGATTGCGGTGCCGTCTGTGTGACAAAATGGCAGTCCGGAGTGTAGCTTTGTCACGCCGCGTCTGCCAAAAACGGGTTGGCACATCTCTTGATGAATAAGGAGTTGCAAACGAGCCAACAACATCGTAAAACCAATAAACAGAACAATCATGAACGTAAAACCCTTATCGGACCGCGTGCTGATTCAGCCGAATCCCGCGGAGGAGAAGACGGCCGGCGGCCTGATCATTCCCGACACGGCCAAGGAGAAACCTCTGGCAGGCAAAGTCATCGCTGTGGGCCCCGGCACCAAGGAGGTGACCATGGAGGTGAAGGTCGGCGACCAGGTGCTCTACGGCAAGTATGCCGGGCAGGAGATCCAGATCGACGGCACCGACTACCTCATCATGAAACAGAACGATATTTTGGCAATCATCTAATCTTGTAAGTGTTATGGCAAAGGAGATCAAATATAACGTCGAGGCGCGCGAACTGCTCAAGGAGGGTGTCGACGCGTTGTCCAACGCAGTGAAGGTGACGCTCGGCCCCAAGGGCCGCAACGTGATCATCGACAAGAAGTTCGGGGCTCCGCAGGTCACCAAGGACGGCGTCAGTGTCGCCAAGGAGGTCGAGCTGGAGGATCCGTTCGCCAACATGGGCGCCCAGATGGTCAAGGAGGTCGCTTCGAAGACCAACGACGACGCCGGCGACGGTACCACGACGGCCACCGTGCTGGCTCAGGCAATTATCGGCGTGGGTCTGAAGAACGTCACGGCCGGCGCCAACCCCATGGACCTCAAGCGCGGTATCGACAAGGCCGTGGCTGCGGTGGTCGAGTCGCTGCGCAAGCAGAGCCAGGAGGTGGGTTCCGACTTCGCCAAGATCGAGCAGGTGGCGACCATCTCGGCCAACAACGACGAGAACATCGGCAAACTCATCGCCGAGGCCATGTCCAAGGTCAACAAGGAGGGTGTCATCACCGTTGAGGAGGCCAAGGGCACCGAGACCCACGTCGAGGTGGTCGAGGGCATGCAGTTCGACCGCGGTTATATCTCGGCTTACTTCATCACCGATCCCGAGAAGATGGAGGCCCAGCTCGAGAAGCCCTATATCTTGATTACCGACAAGAAGATTTCGACCATGAAGGAGCTCATGGGCGTGCTGGAGCCCGTGGCTCAGAGCGGTCGTTCGCTCCTCATCATCGCCGAGGATGTCGACGGCGAGGCGCTGTCCGCTTTGGTTGTCAACAAGCTGCGCGGTACGTTGAAGATCGCCGCCTGCAAGGCTCCGGGCTTCGGCGACCGTCGCAAGGAGATGCTGGAGGACATCGCCGTGCTGACCGGTGCTACGGTCATCTCGACTGACAAGGGCATGAAGATCGAGGATGCAACGCTCGAAATGCTCGGTACGGCCGACAAGGTGACGCTCAACAAGGAGAACACCACCATCGTCGACGGTGCAGGCAAGAAGGAGGAGATCGCCGCCCGTGTGGCGCAGATCCGCGCATCGATCGAGAAGGCTACGTCGGACTACGACAAGGAGAAGCTCCACGAGCGTCTGGCCAAACTGGCCGGCGGCGTGGCCGTGCTCTATGTCGGTGCCGCTACCGAGGTCGAGATGAAAGAGAAAAAGGACCGTGTCGACGACGCGTTGGCTGCTACGCGTGCCGCCGTCGAGGAAGGCATCGTGCCGGGTGGCGGTGTAGCCTACATCCGTGCTACGGCCTCTCTGGAGGGCATGAAGGGTGCCAACGACGACCAGACGACCGGTATCCAGATCGTCAGGCGCGCCATCGAGGAGCCGCTGCGTCAGATCGTCGCCAACGCCGGCGGCGAGGGTTCGGTCGTGGTCAACAAGGTGCGCGAGGGCAAGGATGCTTTCGGTTACAACGCCCGCGACGACAAGTACGAGGACATGCTCAAGGCCGGTATCATCGACCCCACCAAGGTGTCGCGCGTGGCTTTGGAGAACGCCGCGTCTATCGCGTCGATGTTCCTTACCACGGAGTGCGTGCTGGCCGAGAAGAAGTCCGAGCAGCCCGCCATGCCTCCGATGCCCGCAGGCGGTATGGGCGGCATGATGTAACGAGCGCCCGAGCGATGAAAACCCCGGTCCGTAAGAACACGGACCGGGGTTTTTGCGTCTTGGGCGGTTCGGGTCAGAGACCGCCGTCGACCAGCCAGCACTTTTCGGGGTTGTCGTTGCGCAGAGCCAGCATCAGCTTTTCGGTTCGGCCGTCCGCCAGCAGGATTTCGCAGGGGATGAAGACTCCGGGGTATTCTCCCGAGCGCAGAGCCTTGCCTGCGGATATGATTGCAAGCCCTCCGTAGTGCGCTTCGAGTTGTTCGCGGACGCCGGTGCCATAGTAACGGAGTGCTTCGTCGAGCAATCTTTTGTCCCACGGACCCATTGCCCGCAGAATGCGGGCCGCCGCTTCTTCGGCCGTCATGTCGGCCAGCTGTGCGCCGGAGACCGGCTCTGCAAGGTCGATCCACTCGATGCCTTCGGGTACTTCCCATATGGCCCGGTCGATGGGTTCGTCATAGGCGATGCCGGTGCTTTCCAGCAATACGGAGCGGCCGCCGTCTGGCAGAACGGCCGAGATGCACAGGTCGAGCAGCCTGCCGCTCTCCTTGTCGAAGCGGTACTCGCGCAGGGTGTTCGATTCGGCGATGGAGCTGTTGAGCAGATAGTCGCTTTGGCTGAAATCGCCCCGGGCCGGCATTGCGACGGTAAGCCGGACGGTGGCGGCATCCTCTGTGATTTCATATTGCGCTCCTTTCGTGCGGAATGCCTGCGCCTGTTCGGCAAGCAGCAGCCGTTGCAGGTCGAGCAGCAGGGCGAACTCTTCCTCCGGGCGATAGCCTTCGGCCTTGCGGCGCCATCCTTCGCCGAACTCCGGAAGCCAGGTGCGGACCGATTCGCCGTCGCAAAGGGCTATGCGGCCCGCTTTTTCGATGCGCCAGCGTGTCGTGCCGCCGTATTCGGCCGTTACGGTGCAGGGTATGGGCGGCAGCGAAGGGTCGGTATAGGCGAAGTTCTCGTGGGGGGCTGTCCGGATGAGGAGACCGATGCGGAGCGTTTTGAGGTCGTTCATCGCAGCGACGGCACTCCCGAAGTGTTTGCGGGCGGCAAGAGCCGGCGTGCGGACGGAGAGCAGGAGCACGCCGGCAAAGATTGCGGCTGCGGCTGCCATGGTGCCGAACAGGCGGTAGATGCGGTTCCGGCGGGGATGTCCGGCCGATGCGGCGGCCGTCAGGATGCGGTCGCGCAAGTTGTCGGAAGCGCGGGGGGTGCTGCGGGGCGTGACAGCATCGAGGGCTGCGGCTGCGGCCCGGAATTCGGCAGCGCAGGTGGGGCATTGTTCCAGATGGCGGCGTTCTTCGTCGGTGAAGTTGCGGCCGTCGAGCAAGTCGATGATGCGATTTTGGAATTCGTGACAATTCATGGTTGTGGATTTTACAGATTCGACATTTTTCTTAGTTTTTCGATGCCGCCGGCGAAACGGGACTTGACGGTCGAGACCGGGCATCGGAGCACCTCGGCGATCTCTGTGAAGCGGAGCGACGCATAGGTGTGCAGGCGGATTGCTTCGGCCTGCTCGGGCGGGAGCCGGTCGAGAAGCGTTTCGATCCGTCGGGCCTCTTCGCGGGCTTCGTGCTCTTCGAGGGGCTCGTCGGGCAGCGGCTGATGTCCGTCGAGCGGCACCAGCGTTGTCCGGCGCCGGATTCGGTCGCAGCAGTCGTTGTTCACCATTCGGAAAAGGTAGGCTTGCGGGTTGCGGATGCATCGTTCGGGTCCGGATGCCCATTTCAGAAAAGCGTCCTGCACGGCATCCTCGGCGTCCATGCGCGACCTCAGACGGAAAAAGGCGAAGCGGAACAGCGGCTGCCGATACCGGTCGACGAGTTTTTCCAGCTCCTTGCGGTATTCGGTGGAAGAGTGTTTCATGTTTTTTTGTTTTTAACGCGCGTTTGCAGATAAGACGCGGAAAAAGAAAAAAAGACGAAACAATGCGGAATTTTTTTTCGGTGTTGCCGATGGGAATTTCGTTTGTTGAGGGTTGCGGGCCGTGCTGGCGAAAGTTCCGGCCGGCCCGGATTCGGGACAAGAAAGCAGCTTGCAGATGCTGGACGCAGCGCACGGAAAGACTGAGAACCCGCCACTCGTTATTGATGGGGTTGACTCCGCTTGCGTTGAGATTCAGTCGAGTACCAGAGATCGAGCCGGAGTCGAAGGTGGACGACGACCAGTAGTACCCGTTCGTGCCGACACCCGTCAAGGCTGCCTCGCCGTTACGGTTGCGGTAGCCCGCAGCAGGCGCTCGGTGCAATCGCTGGATTGAATCGCCCGAAGACGTGCCGGGGCTTCGGGCAAGACTGGGATGCAAAGCTGGCGTTTCCCGGTCGGGGATGCCGCCAGCGGATTGCTGAATCTGCCGCCGCGCTGGCAGGGGCCGTGACCCGCACCACTCCGGGCGACTGCTTCCGTTCGATTTCGTTAGCGGCCCAGCAGAATTTTCGCCTGCCGCAGAGCGGCATCGGTCACGGTGCTGCCCGAGAGCATCTTGGCGATCTCGCCTATGCGTTCTTCGTCCGTCAGCCGGGCGATCGAGGTGCGGCCCTCCTGTTTCGAGACCACAAAATGGGCCCCTCCCTTCGAGGCTACCTGCGGCAGGTGGGTGATGTCGATCACCTGCATCGTCGCCGAGAGCTGCGCGATGATTTCGCCCATGGCGTCGGCTATGCGGCCCGAGACTCCCGTGTCGATTTCGTCGAAAACGATCGTCGGCAGCTGCATCCGGCTGGCAAGCAGGGCCTTGATGGCAAGCATCACGCGCGAGAGTTCACCGCCCGATGCGATCTTCTCGATGGGTTGGGGCTGGGCTCCGCGGTTGGCCGTGAAGAGGTACTCCACCGTGTCGGCTCCCGTACGCCCGAGTGTTGTAGGCGTCAGGGTTATCTCGAATATGGTTTCGGGCATGCCCAGGCCGGTCAGCGTCGTGCGGATGGTTTCGGCGAACCGGGGCGCCGCCTTGGCGCGGGCCTTGCGGAGTTTTTCGGCCAGTTTTTCCGTTTTTTCCTGCGCCTTTTGCAGGGCGTTCTCCGCTTCGGCGATCGCTTCGCTGCCGTGGTCGATGGCGGCCAGTTGCAGCAGGCAGCGGTCGCGCACGGCGATCAGTTCGGCTTCGTCGGCCGTGCGGTGTTTCTGTTGCAGAGCCAGCAGGGTGTCCAGTCGGCCTGAAAGTTTGGCCAGCCGTGCCGGGTCGGCGTCGATGCGTTCGCTGTCGGCCGTGGCCGAGCTGCCGATGTCCTTGAGTTCTTCGAGCACTGAGCGGATGCGGGCGGCATATTCTCCGGCAGCCGGATAATGGGACTGGACGTGCGTCAGCGCTGTTTCGGCGTTCTTAAGCTGCGAGAGGATACCCGTTTCATCGGTCTCCAGCGCGTTGCACAGCCCGCCGAGCGCTTCACCGATGCGGTCGGCGTTTTCCAGCACGGCCAGTTCTTCTTCGATCTCCGCCTGTTCGCCCGCCCGCAGATCGGCGGCCGTGAGTTCTTCGGCCTGGAAGCGGAGCCATTCTTCGTTGCGGCGGCCTTCTTCGGCTGCTTCGCGCAGGGCGGCCAGGCGGCGCGCAAGTTCCGTAAGTTGCTTGTATTGGGCCCCATATTGCGACAGCAGTTCGCCGTTGCCGGCTATGGTGTCGAGCGCCGAGATGCGGAAATCTTCCGACGAAAGGATCAGATTCCGGTGTTGCGAATGGATGTCGATCAGGCGTGTGCCCAGTTCGCGCAGGGCGGCCAGCTGTACGGGTATGTCGTTGACGAACGAGCGGCTTTTGCCCGCCGGGGTGACTATGCGCGTGAGGGTGGTCTGCGGGGCGTAGTCGAGGTCGTTTTCTTCGAAGAAATCTTCGAGCCCGCGCCCCTCAAGGTCGAACGTTCCTTCCACCACGCAGTTGCGCGACGTGTCCTTGATGGCCGAAACGTCGCTCCGTGCGCCCAGCAGCAGCCCGAGCGCCCCCAGAAGGATCGATTTTCCGGCTCCCGTCTCGCCCGTAATGATGTTCAGATGCGGGTCGGGCTCCAGCGACAGCGAGTCGATCAGTGCGTAGTTTTCAACCGTGAGACGACGTAACATTTCGGGAAGGTGAAAGGTGGGAAGTGAAAGGTGAAGCGTGTCTGAATTCGCTTTTCGAAATTGTTGTATCGGGTTTCCGGCTCCTTTGAACAACGGTTTTTCGGAAGCCTGCGTGGACTTCGGTGCGGTTCTACCGGCCGGCCGGTCAGCGTCCTGCGAGCAGGGTTTCGATTTTGTCGACGATGCGGACGGCCACGTCGTTCTTGCTCATCAGCGGCAGTTCCTCGCGGTTTGTACGGTCGATGAGGGTCACTTTGTTGGTATCGCCGCGGAATCCGGCTCCAGCGTCGCGCAGCGAGTTGAGCACCACGAAATCGAAATTTTTCTTGACCAGTTTGGCTTCGGCGTTGGCCTCTTCATGGTCGGTCTCTAAGGCGAAACCCACCAGCACGCGGCTGCCTTTCCGGGCACCCAGGTGGGCGGCAATGTCGCGCGTGCGGCGCAGGGCCAGGCACAGGTCGCCTTCGCCTTTCTTGAGCTTGGTTTCGGATACTTCGACCGGCGTATAGTCGGCTACGGCGGCGCACATGACCGCTCCGTCGGCGTTGTCGAACGCTGTGGCGGCAGCTTCGAACATCTCGTCGGCCGAAAGCACGTCGCGCCGCGTCACGCCCGCTGGGGTCGGCAGGGCGGTGCGTCCGCTGACAAGCTCCACTTCGGCGCCGCGGCGGGCCAGTTCGCCGGCAATGGCATAGCCCATTTTGCCGGTCGAGTGGTTGGTGATGTAGCGCACCGGGTCGATGGCTTCGATGGTGGCGCCCGCCGTCACGACGAAGCGTTTGCCTTGAAGCGTCCCTTTTTTCCCGGTGCGGGAGAATAGGGCGTCGAGAAAAGCGACGATCTCCTCGGGTTCGGCCATGCGGCCCTTGCCCACCAGGCCGCTCGCCAGCTCGCCGTCGGCCGGTTCGACGATCTCGACTCCGCGGCCGGCCAGCGTGCGCAGGTTCTCCTGCGTGGCGGCGTGGGCATACATGTCGAGGTCCATGGCCGGAGCCACGACCACCGGACAGCGGGCCGAAAGGTAGGTGGTCAGCAGCAGGTTGTCGGCCGCACCGCCGCGCATCTTGGCCAGCGTGTTGGCCGTGGCGGGGGCGATCAGCAGGCAGTCGGCCCACTCGCCCAGGGAGATATGGGAGTTCCAGGCGCCGTTTTCGGGGTCGAAGAACTCCACCAGTATGGGGTTCTTCGAAAGCGTGGCCATCGTCAGCGGCGTGATGAACTGTTTGGCCAGCGGGGTCATGACCACGCGCACCTCGGCGCCTGCCGTTTTCAGCAGACGGCAGAGCACAGCCGCTTTGTAGGCCGCTATGCTGCCCGTGATGCCCAACAGAATGCGGCGTCCCTCCAGTGCGGGGCGCGCTGCTCGCCCGGATTCCATCTTCGTTCTCCTTTCGTTGTCTCGTCTTCCGTTCTTGGCCCGGTGTCCGTTCGTCCGTCGCCCGATCGGGTCCTGTTCGTCCGTTTTTCGTGTTCCGGCCGTCCTGTTCCCGTCGGCCGGGGTCCTCAGGCTTCGGCCTCGGGTTTGGCTTCCTTGTAGAAAAGTTCGTCGTCGAGGAACTCTTCCGTGGCGATGATCACCGGCTTGGGCAGGCGTTCGTAGTAGCGCGAGATTTCGATCTGCTCGCGGTTCTCGAAGGTCTCCTCCATGGTGTCCGTGGGCGACGAGAAGTCGGCCAGCTTGCGGTTGAGCTCGCTCTTGAGTTCGGTCGAAATCTGGTTGGCGCGGCGGGCGATGATGTTGACGGTCTCGTAGATGTTGCCCGTCTCCTTGTCCAGGTCGACCAGCTTGCGCGTCACGGTGTTGTTGGGAATGTTCTTCTTGATTTCCATCGTTATATGCTGTTGTCTTTGTTGTTGCGGTCCAGGTAGTCGCGGGCGTGCTGGGCCATGCGCTCCACCTCTTTGGCGTGTTTCGATTCGGGGTAGGCTTCCTTGAACGAGAGGGCCGAGTCGAGCATGTCCAGATAGCGGTCGGTCTGCTTCGAGGCGATCGAGTTGCTGGCGAAGCGGTAGCCCGAGTCGACGATCAGATACATGATCTCCTCGCGGTGCTTGCTGTCGGGATACTCCTTCAAGGCGTTTTTCAGCGCCGTGATGGCCGATTTGTAGCGGCCGATCTTGTAGTAGGTGTAGGCGTTGAGGTAGGCTTTTTCGTGCAGACGTTCGTTGAGCTCTTCGTTGATCTTCAGAAAGTTGTCGACCTGCTTGCTGTCGGGGTAGCGCGAGACGAATTCGTTGATGGCCAGCAGCGCCTGGCTCGTGAGGGTCTGGTCGCGCGAGGGGCCCGGCGAGAGGTAGTAGAAGCACATGGCGTACATCCCTTCGGCATCTTCGATGAAAGCGCTGCGGCCGAACTTGCGGCGGAAGTCGTCGAACAGCTGCGCGGCGGTGTCGTAGTCGCGGTTCTTGAACTTGCAGCGGGCGTTGTAGAACGAGATGGAGTCTTCGCGCGGCGTGCCGATGTAGAAGTGCTGCGCTCCTTCGAAAAGCGTCGAGGCGCGCTGCCACTTCTCGTTGCCGTAGTATTCCAGCGCCTTGGCGTAGATCTGTTCGGGCTGTCCGCTCTTGAGCAGGGCGTTCATGCCGCTGCAGCCGCTGAGAATGACCGCAAGGAGGGCGGCGCAGAGGAGGTGTGCGAATCGTTGCTTCATGATGAATCGTTTACGGCGCTTTATCGCGCAAAATTACGCATAAAATCGGCGAAAAGCAAAAAATTGTTTTTTCGGGCCGGCGGCTCGTCTCCGAACGGCTTGCGGCTCCGCCGTTTGCCGGTCGGAACGGCCCCTTTTTCCGGGCAGCGTCCGGTTCCGGAGAGCCGCAGTACAGGATCCGGTCCGACAGCCGCTGCGGACTTTTCCATAGGCCGCGTGCAGAGCCGGGCAAGCTATGCCGGGGCAAGAAAGGAACGTTGAAATTCTTGATTTATTGCGCTTACAGCATGGGGGCCGCAAGCCGCAGCAGGTCGCCTGCTGTGCGGCGGAGCAGCGAAGGGTGCCAGTTGCGGCGGTCGATGCGTGCGCAGGCCGCCAGGTCGCGATCGAAGGTGGCGGCCATGCGGCGGACCGTCTCGCGGTCGCGGAGGATGACCGTCACTTCAAGGTTGGCCGTCAGGCTGCGGTAGTCCATGTTGGCCGTGCCGACCGATGCCGCCTGATCGTCGATGAGCAGCACCTTGGCATGGAGGAAGCCCGCTTCGTAGCGGTAGAGGTCCGCTCCGGCGTCGAGCAGGTCTTCGACATAGGAGTCCGACACCAGATCGGTCAGGCGCGAGTCGCTGGCGGCCGGCACCATCACCTCGACCTTCACGCCGCTCTTCACGGCCAGCCGCAGGGCGTCGAGCAGGAGCGTCGGCGGCAGGAAGTAGGGCGAGCAGATGCGCACCCGGCGGCGGGCCCGCACGATCAGTGCGGCGAAGGCTTCGGCGATGGCCGTGCGCGAGGGACCCTCCTCCGACCACACGACCTGCAATGAAAGCTGTTCGTCGATGTCGTGGCGGGCGATGCAGGAGGCCGGGTCGGTAAGTTCGCCGGTCGCGGCGGTCCAGTCGGCCAGAAAGAGGCACTGGAGATCGGCCACGACGTCGCCTTCCATGCGCAGATGTTCGTCGCGCCACTTGCCCGAGTGGTCGCCGTCGAGGTAGTATTTGGCAATGTTGATGCCGCCCAGAAAGGCCGTGCGGCCGTCGGTGATGGCTATCTTGCGGTGGTTGCGGCGCGTGGAGCAGGGCCGGAACCACGGAAAGCGGACCGGCGCATAGGCGGCCGTGCGGATGCCGGCGGCGTGCATGCGGTGCAGCAGTTTGCGTTTGAGGCCGCACGAGCCTACGGCGTCGTAGATGACCCGCACTTCTACCCCCGCCCGGGCCTTGCGGATCAGGATGTCGGCGATGGTGCGGCCCACGCGGTCGTCGCGGAAGATGTAGTATTCCATGTGGATCGTGCGCGTGGCCCGTTGCAGCGCGGCGATGAGTGCGGAGAAGGCGTTGTTGCCGTTGTGCAGGACCTTCACCCGGTTGCGGAGCGTGGGACGGGTGCCGCAGCCGCTGCGGATGAGCCGGCTCAGGGCGTCGCCCCGGCTTCCCGGCCGGCGCACGGCGTGCGGACGCTGCGGCAGGCCGAAAGCCAGGTAGATCAGCGTGCCGACAACGGGCAGCAGCAGAATAACGGCGGCCCAGGCCGCGGCCGAGGCGGGTATACGGTGCCGGCGCGTTGTCCAGACCAGCGCGCAGAGGCTCCACAGCAGATGGATCGCCAGAAGGGTAAGCATACCCGCTTCGGGAGGCACACTTCGTGCCAAGTAAGTGAAAGGCGGAAAGTGAAAGATGCGGACGTCTTTTCCTGGCGGAATGCGCTGCGGAGTGGAACAGGCTGCGGGTTGCCCGTATGCGGTACGAAAAAGCGCCGCGGAACTCTCCGCGGCGCAATCTGTGCTACGGGGCGGACGGCCCGCGTCAGAAATTGAGCTTCACGCCGACATACCAGCTGCGCGGCAGCGACGGTCCGTAGACATAGCCCGAATCGCGGTCGGCTCCCTGGTCGAAATCTTTCTGATAGGCGTTGAAAAGGTTCTGTACGCCGCCGTAGAGCTGGAGTCCGATCTCCTTGTAGACGCGCAGTTCGTAGCTCAGCCGGGCGTTCATGTCGAAGAAGCGCGGCGTCGTCACGGCCACGTCGCGGTCGGTGCCCGAGCCGGCCATGTGCTGGACCAGCATTTCGCCCGTGCAGTTGCCCGTCAGATCGAGCATCAGCGAGCGCCACGGTTTCAGCTGGGCGGTGAAGTAGCCGTAGAGGTCGGGCGTGCGGAACATGCGCCGCACGGGGGCCACCGTCTCGTCCTCGCTCCAGTATTCGGCCTCCTTGTAGCGGCTTTGCTGCCAGGTCATGCCGGCCTGCAGTTCGAACCAGCGGGTGAAGATGGCGCGGCCCTCCACGTTGATGCCGGCCACCGTGGCGCCCGAGCCGTTGTAGCGTTCGCGGATCGTGCTGCCGTCGGGGGCGGGTTCGGGCAGATCGCGCAGGGCGAAGACGTCGTTGAGCGTGGTGTAGAATCCTTCGACCAGCAGGTTGGTCCGCACGCTGCCGAAGTTGCGGTAGAGATCGGCCGAGAGGCTGACGCTGTGCGAGCGCTCCTCTTTCAGATCGTCGGCCAGGCGGATGCGCACGCGTTCGCCGCCCACCACGGCTATGTGCATGTCTTCGTCGAAGGCTTGCGGAGCGCGGTAGCCGCCGGCGTAGCTCGCGCGCAGGTTGACCGATTCGGTGGGGTTGTAGCGCACATTGACGCGCGGACTGAAGATCGCATGGCTCACCATGCTGTGCTTGTCGAGACGGCCGCCCACGAGCAGCGACCATTTCTTGGTTTTCCATTCGTTCTGGAAGTAGGCGCCGGCGATGTGCACCGTCTGGTCGGTCGTCATGTCGTAGCCCAGCGAGCGGTCCGAAAGGTCGTCGTAGTTGTATTCGGCGCCGACGGTGAGTTCCGCGGGCATGAACCACAGCTTTTCGAAGGCATGGATATACTGCGCTCCGGCCGCCACCGTCAGGTCGTGCGTGCGGCCGTAGGCGTCGGGGTCCTGCTTCGAGCCGTAGTAGCTCTTGCGCGCCGTGTTCTGGAACGAGGCGTAGGCGTTCACCCGGTCGCTGCGGTCGGGCGTCGAGAAGTCGAACGAGAGGCTGCCGCCGTCGATCGCGTGGTCGGTCTGCTCGGCCACCAGTGCTTCGTGGGGCGGCAGGCCGAGCCGGTCGCCGCCGCGGCGGTATTCGCTCAGGTGGTGGTATTGCGCCGTGATGCGGGAGTAGGCTCCCGTGCGCAGGTAGGTGCGCATGCCTGCCGACTGCGATCGGATGACGGGCAGCTCGGTGAATCCGTCGCCGTCGTGGTCGTAGCCCGAGCGGAGGCGGTTCTGACCGAAGACGCAGAGTCCGGCGCGGTGGTTGTCGGTCACGTAGGAGGCGTTGAGCATCGTGTTGTTTTCGTAGGTGCCGCCGCAGCCGACGGAGGTGAGCGTGTGCGAAAGCTGCGCCGAGCTGCGCGAGGGTTCGCGCGTGATGATGTTGATCGTGCCGCCGATGGCCGACGAGCCGTAGAGCGCCGAACCGCCGCCGCGCAGCACCTCCACGCGCTCGACCATGTTGGCCGGAATCTGTTCCAGCCCGTAGACGCCCGTGAGGGCCGAGAAGACCGGGTGCGAATCGACCAGTATCTGCGAATAGTGGCCGTCGAGTCCGTTGATGCGCACCTGCGTGAATCCGCAGTTCTGGCAGTCGTCCTCCACGCGTACGCCCGGCTGGAAGGGGAGCGCGCCGGCCAAGGACGACGCGTTGGTCTTCTCGAAGAGATCGGCGTTGAGCACGCTCACCAGCGAGGGCGCTTCGCGGCGCAGGGTGGCGGTGCGGCTGGCCGAGACGACCACTTCGTCCATCGCAATGCCGGCGGGCTCCGCCTTGAAGTTGACTTCCTGGGTCTCGTGCGCCCGCAGCACGATCCGTTTCTGCTGCGTGGTATAGCCCAGGGCGCGCATCTCGATCGTGCATTCGCCCTCGGGCAGGTTTTTCAGAAAGTAGTGGCCCGATGCGTCGGTCGTCGTGCCGTAGACGGTGCCTTGGATGGCCACCGTGGCGAACGCAATATGTTCGTGGGTTTCGCTGTCGACGACATGGCCCACAAGATTGGCATCGGTGTGTTTTTTGGGTGCTTCATCTTCCGTCGCACGGCACGCCAGCGCCGGCACGACGAACAACACCGTCAGGAAAAATTTTTTCATGGGTGCAGTAAGGGTTGATAGGTAAAACGTGTGTCGGTTCGCCGCCGTCGGGCGGCGGCCTGTCAACCCTTGGCGGGAGGAGCCCGCAGCGAAAGCGTTCCGCATGTGCGTGCGCACCGGCATCGGGTGGCGCGGGGCGTCACCACGGCCAGCAGCGTGCAGGAGAACGCGTGGTAGAGAGGGGTTTGCCCGAAGCAGGAAAAAAGGCAGTAGTCGTCGACCATGCAGCGGTCGGCGATCCGTTCCGCAGCGCCGTTGTCGGGCAGCAGATCGCCCGCAAAAGCCGGGAAGTGGGCATGGTCCTCGGTGTAGATGTGCACCTTCTGTCCCGTCTGGGCCGCGATCAGGATCGACAGCAGCAGGCAGGCGTAGAGTCTGGCGAGTATGGTGCGCTTCTTCATTCGGGGGACAAAAGTACATATAAAAAAAAGGCTGCGCAACCGCAGCCCTGCAAAATACCCGCAAAAGGGGATGGATGTGGCCGGCAGCATCCCGGCTTTTTATTGCATGTTGTTTCTGAAGAATGCTTCCAGCTTGTCGAACGGAATGACGGCCAAGTTGTCGTAGAGGTCCGTATGGCTTGCGCCGGGGATAATCATCAGTTCCTTGTTGTCGCCTTTCAGTTTCTTGAACGCATCTTCGCCGAAGTAGCGGGAGTGCGCCTTTTCGCCATGAATGACAAGCACGGCATTCTCGATTTCGTCCGCACGGCTCATCAGCGGGAAGTTGACGAACGGGATGGCTTCCGTTGCATTCCGTCCCTGGTTGGAGTTGAGCGAACGTTCGTGATAGCCGCGCGGTGTCTTGTAATAGGCGTGGTAGTCCTTGAAGAACTGCGGAGCGTCGGCAGGCAATACATCCGGAACGCCGCCGCCCGGTTTCGGGAAGCCGTTGCGGAAATCCTCGGTGCGTTGTGCTGCCAATGCCTTGCGCAGCGCATTGCGGGCTTCGGCATTGTTGTCGGCATCAAAATAACCGTTGGCACTGACGCGGCTCATGTCGTACATCGTCGAAGCGACGGTCGCCTTGATGCGCGGGTCGGCTGCTGCGGCGTTGATGGCCAGTCCGCCCCAGCCGCAAATGCCGATGATGCCGATTTGTTCGGGATCTACCTTGTCGTTGGTCGCAAGGAAATCGACGGCCGCCGAAAAATCTTCGGTGTTGATGTCGGGCGACACCACGTAGCGGGGTTCGCCGCCGCTCTCTCCGGTGTAGGAGGGGTCGAAAGCTACGGTCAGGAAACCGCGTTCCGCCATTGTCTGGGCATAAAGCCCGGCGGCCTGCTCCTTGACTGCCCCGAACGGCCCGCAGACAGCGATGGCAGGCAGTTTGCCGGCAGCATCTTTCGGCACATACATGTCGGCCGCCAGCGTGATGCCGTAACGGTTGACGAACGTTACTTTGCTGTGGTCCACTTTCTCGCTCCGGGGAAACGTCTTGTCCCAGGTTTCGGTCAATCGCAATTTTTCCATAAGGCGCTCGGGTCGGATTTCGGTTTGTGCATGCGCCGCCGCAATGGCAGCAGCCGCAAAAAGCACGAGGGTATGTTTACGCATGACGATAATTTCTGTCGCTGCAAAAATAGGCGTTTCCGGCGGTCCGGCGACTACCTGTTTTACGGGAAGATGTACCCCGATTACCTGCATTGGCCGCTGCCGGCAGTCGGCCGGCCGGAGACTCCGCAAAAAGGCAGGGCTGCATTGCGCAGCCCTGCCGGAAATCCCGGAACGGGAGTGTATGTGCGTTCGCCGCGGCCGGACCGGCCGGACGTCAGATGTTGATGTCGAGAATCTCGAAGCGGATCGTGCCCGCCGGCACTTCCACCTCCACGCTGTCGCCTTTCTTGTGGCCCAGCAGCGCTTTGGCGATGGGGGTGCCGATGGCAAGCTTGCCCTCGCGCAGGTTGGCTTCGTGCTCCGCCACGATGGTGTAGACCATCTCTTTGCCGGTGTTGTGGTTCAGCAGGGTCACTTTGCTGAGAATCTGCACCTTGCTTTTGTCGATCTTCGATTCATCGATCACGCGGGCGTTCGAGAGCGTGTCTTCCATCTTGGCGATGCGCATCTCCAGCAGCCCCTGCGCTTCACGCGCAGCGTCGTACTCCGCATTCTCCGAAAGGTCGCCCTTGTCGCGCGCTTCGGCGATGGCCGCCGAAATGGCAGGGCGCTCGACGGAGCGCATGTGGTCGAGTTCGTCTTTCAGCTTCTTGTATCCTTCCGCTGTCAGATAAATAATCTCTTTTGCCATGGTCGTATAACGTAAGTTTCTGATTTCAAGTCTTTGTTTCCGGTTTTTCCCTGCCGTTCCACTTAGAGCCTGCGCTCTTCGCTGCTGTTTTTCCGGGCAGGGTTTCCGGCCTCCGTGTAAACGTAAAAAAAACAAGAATCCTGGCCCGGAAGGCCAGAACCCTGTCGTTGCACTATGCACAAAGGTAGAAAGTATAATCCGAATTTCCAAATCTTTTTCTTCCCCTGCGCAGGGAGCTGCGCGCGGGTCCGGGTGTGTCTCGGCGTTTTTCGCCGCAACGTCGGCTCCTTCCGCCGGCTCCTTCCGTGTAGATGCTTGGACGCAGCGCACGGAGCGTCCTACGGCACGAATGCCGGAATTCAGCGGGTTCATGAAGCCCGCGCCGAATTCCAGGAAACCTGCTTTGACATCCGTCGACGACGTAGGCGACGACGAACGATAGCCGCCGTTTGCGCCGACGTTCCCCAAGTCTCCCGTCGTCTCGGTGCGGTAGCCCGCAGCAGGCGTTGTAAGCAGTCGCTCGGATGAATGCGGCAGAGGATGCGGAACAAGGGCCTCTGCAAAAAAAGTCGATGCGTCGTTGCGGCTCTTTTGAGCCGTGCGGGCCGCAGCCTTGGCCGGCGGAGGCCCGCAAACATCCGGCTGTCGCCGGGCGTGCCCCACAGGCTGCACCCGAATCCCCGACAACCCTACTTTGTCATTCTGAACGAAGTGAAGAATCTTTTCCCTTGCGAACCAAAGGCCGCGGACGGACTATGCCGAGCAAGGAGGAGAACGACAAACGAAGTGCAGTCAAAC
>CAPXWY010000002.1:133630-147883 GCA_948736885.1 uncultured Alistipes sp. | reverse complement strand
TTACTGAATTGTTCGCAAACTCCGCAGCAGACTGGAATATGCAACTGGCGGCAACGCGGAAAGGTAGAGGGAAAAGATGTGCGATTTGTTCGCAAATCTACCAACGTCGAATGCAAGCCGAATTCATAGAATCCGGAGCTCTTAGACGGGTAATTGCAGTTTACAGAGCTAAACATCGGCTTTAGCCGTGCGAGCCGAAGCCCCGCCCGGCGGAGGCTCGCAAAACTCGCCCCGCGGACTTCGGCACGAGAACATTTGCGCCACCTCTATCAAAACCAGGCGACTGCGAATTGCAAAACCGCCAAAAACCAGCGATCGAAGAACCGTCCGCAAACAACTATTTCCTTACATAACCCTCCCGCGCTATTACGCTGCCAGCGGACTGCTGAATCTACTGACCACGCTGACAAGAGCCTTAACCCTTGTCACTCCGGGCGGAGTTGCCGATCGGCCGGATGCCCCGGGACATCTCCGGGGCTCGAAACGAAAACCGCTGCCGGAAATCGACCGGGCAGCGGTTTTCGGATTCTGTCTGCGACCGAATTCTCAGAGCGCCTTGATCTCGTGCAGTACGTTGTTAGTCTTGCGTACGGCGTCGGCCGAAGCGGCGAACTTGGCAGCCTCGTCCTTCGTCAGGTCGATCTTCACGATCTTTTCGATACCCTTGCGGCCGATGATCGCCGGCACGCCGATGCAGATGTCTTCCTGGCCGTATTCGCCTTCCAGGTAGCACGAGCAGGGGATCAGCTTCTTCTGGTCGTGGAGGATCGCTTCGACCATCATCGAGGCCGCAGCGCCCGGAGCGTACCAGGCCGAGGTGCCGATGAGCTTGGTCAGCGTGGCGCCGCCCACCATCGTGGACTGCACGGCTTCTTCGAGCTTCTTTTTCGAGGCGAACTGCGCTACGGGTACGCCGTTGACCGTCGCTTTCGAGAGCAGCGGAATCATCGTCGTGTCGCCGTGGCCGCCGATCACCATGCCGTCGACGTTGTTGATGTTGGCGCCGGTGGCTTTGGCCAGGTAGCATTTGAAGCGCGACGAGTCGAGAGCGCCGCCCATGCCGATGATGCGGTTCTTGGGCAGGCCCGAGGCTTTGAGCGCCAGGTAGGTAAGCGTGTCCATCGGGTTGGCCACCACGATGATGATCGCCCGCGGCGAGTATTTCACGATCTGCTCGATCACGCCTTTCATGATGTTGGCGTTGGTGCCGATCAGTTCTTCGCGCGTCATGCCCGGTTTGCGGGGGATGCCCGAGGTGATCACCACCACGTCCGAATTGGCGGTCTTCTTGTAGTCGTTGGTGACACCGACAAGTTTGGTGTCGAAATCCATCAGCGTCGAGGTCTGGTACATGTCAAGCATCTTGCCTTCCGACAGACCTTCCTTGATGTCGATGAGGACCACTTCGCTCGCCACTTCGCGGCAAGCCATCACGTTCGCGCAGGTCGCGCCCACGGCGCCGGCACCTACAACGGTAACTTTAGACATAGGTATTTATTTAAGTTCGGTTATACGCGTTTTTCCGTTATGCCGGAGTCTGAACGAATCCGGCTTCGCCCGGCCGATCGGAACCGGCCGATCGGAAAGGGTCGTTCGCTTGCGCCTTTTCCCGCTCGGCACAGCGGGCCGAAACGGACCCGCCTCCGGTTTCTTTGTGAAAGGCCGCCCTTTCGCCTGCTCCTCTTATCCGATCAGTTCGGCGTACTTTTCCGGAGTGAGCAGAGCGTCGTAGTCGGCCGGGTCCGAAATCTTGACTTTCACCAGCCAGCCTTCGCCGTAGGCGTCCTTGTTGACGACCGACGGATCGGCATCGACCGCCGGATTGAATTCCACGATTTCGCCGCCCACAGGCAGGAATGCGTCGCTCACGGTTTTCACGGCTTCGATCGAGCCGAAAACATCGCCTGCGGCGAGCGTCTCGCCCACGGTCGGCACGTCGACGAAGACGATGTCGCCCAGCTGGCTCTGTGCGAAGTCGGTGATGCCCACCACCGCCGTGTCGCCTTCGATGCGGCACCATTCGTGGTCGCTGGAGTATTTCAGTTCGGCAGGTACGTTCATAACGCTACTTGTTTTTAGGATTTTCCGATGCAAATATAGCTGTTATTTCCGTAACAGCAAGGATTTCTGTTATTTTTTTCACACGAGGCCGGCCGGCGGGGAGTTTCCGGCTCCGGGCGTTTGGATATTCCGGATAATTTCGCTATATCGCTGGTGACATCCCTTAAAATATCCAGCCTATGAAAACAACGATGATTCTTGCATTCGGTGCGGTTCTTCTGTGCGGCTGCACCGAGGTGGCGGACAGAGCGGCGGATGCCGCCGGTTCGTCGTGCGTGTCGTTCCCGGTGGCGGAAGCGCGCGGTATCTTCGAGGAGGCGTTTGCGCCGCGTGTGCGTTCGCGTGCGGAGAGCGGACCGGAAGACGCCGGATTTTTTGCTCCCGGAGAG
Organism: uncultured Alistipes sp.; assembly: GCA_948736885.1. Next base: position 145,433 of record CAPXWY010000002.1, on the reverse strand, counting down.
GTCGCTCCCGCTTGGAGCGAAGCCCGGGAGGTGCCGGCCGGGGAGTTCGCACGGGTCGACGTTCCGGTCGATGCGACTCCTGGTTTTTACCGGTTCGTGTCCCGCGAGGAGTCCGACACTTTGGACGTGGTTGCCATCCCCCGTACGCTCGTGGTGATGAAAGACCCTGCCAGCGGGATGGAGTCGGTCTATTTCTGTCTTTATGTTGCCGATGCCGAGTTCGCTGTCTGGTGCGCCGGTCGCCCCCGGTCGGAGTGGATCGACGGCAAGGCGAAAAACGGCTTTACGGGCATCGTGCTCTACACCACGCTTTCGGGGCGTATCGCCGCGGCCGGCACTTCGTCGGACCCCGACAAACCGGTCGACTCGTTGCTTCCCGAGGGCGATGGGCGGCAGTGAACGAGCAGTTGCGATGGATTCGGGGAGGGCGTGCCGGATCAGTCGTTGCGCCGGTCGATGACGAACTCCGCTTCCTTGAACAGATAGGCTCCCAACGTGCCGTCGGCGTGGCGCAGGAGCAGTTCGCCGGTGGGGCGCACGCCTTCGATCGCCGCTTCGACTTCGCCGCGGTCGACGGTGCGGTAGCGGTGCCGCCGGCCGAGCCGGTACATGCGGCGGCGGTACTCCTCCTGCAGGTTTTCCCGCTCGCCTGCCCGCAGTTGTTCATAGCGGTTGTCGCAGTGGCGGAGGAACGAGCCGAGCACTTCGGCGCGATCGAACGTACGGCCTGCGAGCAAGGCCATCGACACAGGATTGGGCAGCGACGGGTCGAAAACCGTCTGGTTGACGTTGATGCCGATGCCTGCGATCGACCGCGCCAGTAGGGGGCCCGAACAGTTGTTTTCGATGAGCATGCCCACTATTTTGCGGTCGCCCGCATAGATGTCGTTCGTCCACTTGATGCGGGTGTCGATGCCGTAGTCCGCGAAAGTGTCGGTCAGCGCCAGAGCAACGGCCATGGAGAGCATGAATTGTTCGCCCACGGGCAGGAATCGCGGTTCGAGCACCAGCGAAAAGGTGAGGTTCTCGCCCTCGGGGCTGTGCCACGTATGGCCGCGCTGGCCGCGTCCGGCCGTCTGCCGTTCGGCCCATACGACGTCGCCGTGGCGGTATCGCGCATCGCGGGCCTCGTCGTTGGTCGAGGTGGTTGTGGCGAGCCTGTAAATCACTTGGTTGCGGGTGAGAAGCCGGAAGTCGTAGGTGAAAAGTCGCGGATGCGAAACCTTTCACTTTCGACTTTTCGCTTATTTGAAAATACCGGTGTAGGTCTTCGGCGATAGGGCGCGCAGCTCGGCCTTGACGTTTTCGGCCACGTCGAGCGTTGCGATGAAGCCGGCGATCGCTTCGGCCGTGATGCGGGCGTTGGTGCGCGTCAGCGCCTTGAGCGCTTCGTAGGGCTTGGGATAGCCTTCGCGGCGCAGGATGGTCTGGATGCCTTCGGCCACGACGGCCCAGTTCTGGTCCAGGTCCCGGTCGAGCGCCTCGGTGTTGAGGATCAGTTTGTTCAGACCCTTCATCAGCGATTGCAGAGCGATCAGCGCATGGGCCACCGGCACGCCGATGTTGCGCAGGACGGTCGAGTCGGTCAGGTCGCGCTGCAACCGCGACACGGGCAGTTTGGCGGAGAGATGTTCGAAGATGGCGTTGGCGATGCCCAGGTTGCCTTCGGCGTTCTCGAAGTCGATGGGGTTGACCTTGTGGGGCATGGCGCTGGAGCCCACTTCGCCCGCCTTGATCTGCTGTTTGAAATACTCCTCGGAGATGTACATCCACATGTCGCGCGCCAGATCGACGAGGATGGTGTCGATGCGCTTGAGGTTGTCGAAGATGGCCGCCAGGTTGTCGTAATGCTCGATCTGCGTGGTGTACTGCGAGCGGCTCAGCCCCAGTTTCCCGTCGACGAAGCGGTTGGCGAACGCCGCCCAGTCGATCTCCGGATAGGCCGCACGGTGGGCGTTGAAGTTGCCCGTGGCACCGCCGAATTTGGCCGGTACGGGTATTGCGCGCAGCATGGCAAGCTGTTTGTCGAGCCGCTCGACGAAGACCGCGATCTCCTTGCCCAGCATGGTCGGCGATGCGGGCTGTCCGTGGGTGCGGGCCAGCATCGGCACCGGGCGCCACTCCTCGGCCAGGGCGGCGAGTTTTGCGCGCAGCTGTTCGACGGCTGGGTAGTAGACCTCCGCGAGCGCTTCCTTGAGCGAGAGGGGAATGGCCGTGTTGTTGATGTCCTGCGACGTAAGGCCGAAGTGGACGAATTCCTGGTAGCCGGCCAGCCCGAGGGCCTCCATCTTCTCCTTGATGATGTATTCGATCGCCTTCACGTCGTGGTTCGTGACCGATTCGATCTCCTTGACACGTTGGGCGTCGGCCGCCGAAAAGTCGAGGTAGAGGCTGCGCAGCGCGGCGAACTTCGAGCGGTCTATGCCCGCGAGCTGCGGCAGCGGCAGTTCGCACAGGGCGATGAAATATTCGACTTCGACGCGGATGCGGTAGCGGATGAGCGCCTGCTCGGAGAAGTAGCCGGCGAGTTTTTCCGTTTTGCTGCGGTAGCGCCCGTCGACGGGCGAGATGGCGGTCAGGGCGGTTGACATGTTTGACATGGAATTTGTTCTTTCGGGCATCAAATTTACGACAAATATTGACAATTGCCTAATTTTCCCTACCTTTGCTCTTCGTAAACACCGACCTTACGCTTCTTTTCCCGTCATGAGATTTCTTGCCGCCATAGTCGATTCCCTCGTCGCTTTCGTGCAGCGCAATCCGCTGTTCGTCCTGCTTGTCGTCGTGCTGGCATTGTTCGCTCCGTCGCTGTTGAGGGGCATGGCCGCATTCGTATTATATCTGTTTATGGGTCTCTTTCTGATTGTCTGCATATTGGCGCTGCTGTTCCGCTGGCGGCTTCTCCGTGTCCGGCGCGACATGGAGAAGGAGTTCGGCCGCGGTTTCGGTTCGCGCGACGCCGATCCTTTCGCGCGACGCCGGCCCGGCCGCGAGGGCGAGGTGCAGGTCCGCAAGACCGCCGAGGCTCCCGAGAAACGGGTGTCGAGCGACGTGGGCGACTACGTCGAGTTCGAGGAGACCAAGGAAGAAAACAAGCCATGATCCGACTTTTCGCCTCGATAGGCCGCTATTTCCTCTTGATGGCCAAGGTCTTCTCCCGGCCGGAGAAGAGCGCCATCTACCGTCGCCGCATCGTCTATGAGATGGAGGCGCTCGGTGTCGATTCGATCGGTCTGACGGCCATCATTTCGGTCTTCATCGGCGCGGTCATCACACTGCAGATGTGCATCAACCTCGAATCGCCCTTCATTCCGCGCTCGCTCGTCGGCTACGCTACGCGCGAAACCATGATCCTGGAGTTCTCTTCCACGGTCGTGGCGCTGATTCTGGCCGGCAAGGTCGGGTCGAGCATCGCTTCGGAGATCGGCACCATGCGCATCACCGAGCAGATCGACGCGCTGGAGATCATGGGCGTCAATTCGGCCTCGTACCTCATCCTGCCCAAGATCGTCGCCACGGTCATCTTCTTTCCGTTTCTCACGGTGCTCTCCATTCTGATCGGCATCCTGGGCGGCTGGGCCATCTCCTACCTGACGGGCATCATGCTCCCGGCCGACTATGTCGACGGCCTGCTGATGGACTTCAAGCCCTATTCGATCACCTATTCGCTCATCAAGATGGCGGTCTTCGCCTACCTCATCACCTCCATTTCGGCTTATTTCGGCTACTATGCCAAGGGCAATTCGCTGGAGGTGGGCGCCGCTTCGACGCGCGCCGTGGTGGCGGGCTCGGTGGTCATCATGATCTTCAACCTCATGCTCACCCAGATCCTTCTGATATGATACGCGCCGAACACATCGTCAAGTCGTTCGACGACCGCACGGTGCTCAACGACATCTCCGTCGAGTTCGAGACCGGCAAGACCAACCTCATCATCGGCAAGAGCGGTTCGGGCAAGACCGTCCTGCTCAAAAGCCTGGTCGGGCTCCACGAAATCGATTCGGGCGATGTGTGGTACGACGACGTCAACTTCACGCGGCTGGGATTCCGCGACCGCAAGGCCATCCGCAAGGATATCGGCATGATCTTCCAGGGCGGCGCCCTGCTCGATTCGTCGTCGGTCGAGGAGAACGTCAAGCTGCCGCTCGACCTCTTCACCGCGCAGTCCGAGGCCGAGAAGCTCGAACGGGTGAACTTCTGCCTCCAGCGCGTGCGGCTCGAGAACGCCGGCCATCTCTACCCGGCCGAACTCTCGGGCGGTATGATCAAGCGTGTGGCCATCGCACGGGCTATCGTGCTGAATCCTAAGTACCTTTTTTGCGACGAACCCAACTCGGGCCTCGATCCGCAGACCTCGATCGTCATCGACAACCTCATCCACGAGATTACCTGCGAGTACAACATCACCACCATCATCAACACCCACGACATGAACTCCGTGATGGAGATCGGCGAGAAGATCATCTACATCCACGAAGGGCACAAATGGTGGGAGGGAACCAAGGATGATATTCTCCACGCCGACAATCCCGAGCTGAACGCCTTCGTTTTTGCTTCGGCCATGGCCAAGCGGGCCAAAGCTGCGGCCCGATAGGGCCGCACCGGGTTTTCGCATGAACTCTTGATCTCTGCCAACTGCAACTTCCCGCAACCCGGAGTGACGGCGGCTACGGCTTCCGCCAGCGCGGCATGCAGATTCAGCAATCCGCTGCCCCGTTAAGAACGGGAATTCAAACCGATGCTGCCAGGGGCAGCTATACAGCCCAGTCTCGCCCGGAGCCTGCGCGGAAAAACTCTTCGGGCGATTCAATTCAGCGATTGCACCGTGCACCTGCTGCGGGCTTCCGCAATGCTTCGTCGGGAGCCTTGTTGAGCGTCGGCGAGCGCGGTTACGCGTGGTCTTCGTCGACCTACGGAGCCGATGACCCCTCCGCGGCCCGCTTGCGTTTCATTGCCGACTTTGTCGGTCCGGTGCACACCGACAACCGGTCTTACGGTTTTTCCGTGCGCTGCGTCCAGCATCTGCAAGGTTGCTTGACGGGAAGGAGTGGAAGGAGCTGCGGCGGGAGGCGTGCGCGAAAACGACCGCTTCTTTACGGAACGGAGCCCGGGACCGGAAAAGGGCATTCTGTTGCTGCGGGGCAGGCTTGCCGACCGTTCGTTTTTGAGAGCCGGTGTTCTGTTTTTCGCTTTCGGGAATGTCTTCGGGAACGATTTTTGGCGGGGTCGGCGGGGTTGCTTCCCTGTGCTTCGGCAGTGTGTCGCGCACCGTCGTCAGCGGCGTCCGAAAGCGCCGCAGCGTGGTGGGAAGCGGTTTATTAAAAAAACTTAATTTTTTATTTGCGTAAAATATATAAAGTGTATACTTTTGCACTGTGAAAAAAATAACGGACGCCGGAATGATCGCGGAATGCGGCTTTTCCCGGGTTCGGAGAGAGCGGCGGAACGGGGCCGGTCCCCTTGCCGTCCGCCGCGCGGAGCGAGCGAGTTTTTACTAACAAATAATTCAAAACAATTATGGCAACTATCAAAATCGGTATCAACGGCTTCGGCCGTATCGGCCGTCTGGTGTTCCGTGCCGCCTGCACGAACAACAACATCGAGGTCGTGGGTATCAACGACCTGGTCCCCGTAGACTACATGGCTTACATGCTCAAGTACGACACGATGCACGGTCGTTTCCAGGGCACGGTGGACTTCGACGCCGAGAAGAACCAGCTGATCGTCAACGGCAAGGCCATCCGCGTGACCGCCGAGAAGGACCCCGCCAACCTCAAGTGGAACGAGGTGGGCGCCGAGTACGTCGTTGAGTCGACCGGTCTGTTCCTCACCAAGGAGAAGGCCGAGGCCCACATCGCTGCCGGTGCCAAGTACGTCGTCATGTCGGCTCCCTCGAAGGACGATACGCCGATGTTCGTATGCGGTGTCAACACCGACACCTACGCCGGTCAGAAGATCGTGTCGAATGCTTCGTGCACCACGAACTGCCTGGCTCCCATCGCCAAGGTGCTCCACGACAAGTTCGGCATCACCGACGGTCTGATGACCACCGTTCACTCGACCACCGCAACGCAGAAGACCGTCGACGGTCCCTCGATGAAGGACTGGCGCGGCGGCCGTGCCGCTTCGGGCAACATCATCCCCTCGTCGACCGGTGCCGCCAAGGCCGTAGGCAAGGTGATCCCCGAGCTCAACGGTAAGCTGACGGGTATGTCGATGCGCGTTCCGACCCTCGACGTATCGGTTGTCGACCTGACGGTCAACCTCGCCAAGCCCGCCAAGTACGACGAGATCTGCGCTGCCATGAAGGCTGCTTCGGAAGGCGAACTGAAGGGCATCCTGGGTTACACCGAGGAAGCTGTCGTTTCGTCCGACTTCCTGGGCGACGCCCGCACCTCGATCTTCGACAAGGCCGCAGGTATCGCGCTGACCGACACCTTCGTGAAGGTCGTTTCGTGGTACGACAACGAGTGGGGCTACTCGAACAAGGTCCTCATGCTCATCGAGAAGATGGCCGCTTACAACAACAAGTAGTCGTCCGTCGATCTATATGCAAGGTCCGGCACTCGTGCGAGTGCCGGACCTTTTGTTTCTTTGGCGGAGGTGTCCGGAATTCGGAGTGCCCGCCGGAATACGGTCGGTTTTATTTTTTTTGATGTCGACCCGCGAGAATGTCCCGTCGATTCTGCATTCGGCTTGTTGGGGGATGCTTGTTTTCGGGTCGAAACTTGTGGGGCACGCCCTGCGCCGGCTGGATAGCTGAGGGGCTCTGCCGGGGGAGGTTGTGGCTTGCGCGGTTCTCGAGGCCGCCCAAAAACGACGGAAGGGGTATTGTGGCGCCGACCGAACAAAGTAGAGTTCAGTCGATCTTATGCGCGACTCAAGCAAAGGATCGGGGAGGATTATTTTGTGTTTTCTTGCTCGAATGGAGATTTTGCAAAAAACGCAGCGGCAGGCGACGCAACTCATTGTTTGTCTTCACACGGTGAAGCCAAAAAAACTGCCGTTGCACTCTTTTCGATTGCATCCGGCAGGATATGAACGGGGAAGACGCCGTTGACTCTACATTCTCAAGGCTCTGGTAAACCTTTGACCAATAAAACCAACATCAGCGCCTTCCTTGGCGCGACGTTGTACCTTGATCAATAATTTTACCAGAATTTTGAGAATAGATACAATACGCTTATGAGCGATAATATGTTAAGAACCTGTTACGAATTGCTGTTGCGAAGATAGCGAAACTTTTCAGAATACGCAAAAAACGAATCGTATAATTGTTGGGGCTCGGCTTCGGGATTATGACGCTGGTTCTTCGTGTCGTGGAGGTTGCCCGGAGGCCGGTGCCCTCCCGATCACTCTGTCGGTGAACTCCGCAAACCCGTGAGCCGATCGGGAGCCTTTGTGCGCCGATTACAGGCAGGCAGAGAATCGGTTAATGCCGTATGCAGACCGTTGAGGCGCTGCGTTCAGTACTGGATTTCCCGAATCCCAGCCCGGTTCAGCGCGTGCCTTCCTGCCCGACTTTCAACTCGATCGAGGCTCCCGACCATTGGTTGATCCGATGGCGCGATTTCGTGACCTTGCGCCCGGCATAGGCGATGGTCACGTCGATTTCGAACGGTTCCGTCTCGTCGATGTCGTTGCCGGCAGGCAAGGTGTGCGGGACAACATAGATGTAGAGCAGGAGATGGTCGCAGGGCTCCGTTTCCAGCACGACCGTCCGCCCGGAATCCGTGTCCGCGGGCCGATCCGGCAGGTTGGCACCCACGTCGGCAATGTGCGAGGCGACCGATTCGAATCCCGTCCGGCGCTCCTCCGCGTCGAAACAGCCGCACATCAGTGCAACATTGTAGCGCCACCATCCCTCGTAGCGGCTGCTTACTTCCACCGTGAATCCTTTGTTCATAGTTCGATGCAGGTTTTCCGCCTCGGCAGCCTATAGTAGGCCCGGTTCAAGAAGCGGTTATTGCCATACGGCAAAGATAGGCAAACCGGGCGAAAAATCGAAAAACAGTCCGTTCTGCTTCTTGTTTCGGTATGGCCCGGGCAAATTCGGTTCCGGGTTGTCCGCAAGGTTCCGCTTCCCGCTTCCCGCTCCTCTGTCGTGAAACATCCTGCCCGATTTCTTTGCAATTCTTTTATTTTTTCATAACTTTGCGCACTATTTATGCTCAGATGGATATAACGAAAGGATATTCCATTGCCTATAAAGGGCTGAAAAACGGCACCCACGACTTCGCTTTCAAGGTCGGCGGCGCCTTGTTCGAGGCCTACGGCAGTGCGGAGATCATGGGCGGCGACTGCGACGTCGAGGTGAAGCTCGACAAGTCCGAAACGCAGCTCGTGGCCGACGTTACGATCCGGGGCGGCGTGGTCGTGGCCTGCGACCGCTGCCTGGAGGAGTGCCGCGTGCCCGTCGACTTCGAGGGGCGTCTGCTGGTGAAGTTCTCCGACGAGGTCCGCGAGTACGACGGCGAAATCCTGTGGCTCCTGCCCGGTGAGGACGAGGTCGACCTGGCGCAGTATATCTACGAGAGCATCGTGTTGTCGCTTCCCTACCAGCGGGTGCATCCCGAGGGCGGGTGCGACCCCGAAATGCTCCGGCGTTTCCGCATCGTCTCGGACGAGGAGTTCGCCGAGATCGAGGATCGCGCCGGCGCAGAGCCCGGCAACACGGCCTGGGGCAAGCTCGCCGAGCTCAAGGAACGCATGGAGGCCGGCCCGCAGGACGACGAAAAGTAAATATGTTGAACTAAATATCATTTTGCAACATGGCACATCCTAAACACAAAGTCTCGTCGACGCGACGCGACAAGAGAAGAACCAACTACAAGGCGGTGGTTCCCACGGTGGTCACCTGCTCGAACTGCGGTGCCGCCACGCTCTACCACCGGGTATGCCCCGAGTGCGGTTTCTACCGCGGCAAGCTGGCCATCGAGAAGAAGGCTGCCGAATAGGTCGGCCGAGGGAGAGCGCACCCCGCAGGCGCCCTCTTTTTGTTTTCGTATTCCGCCCGCCGCGGAACGGACGGTTGTTTCCCGCCGGGCCGTTCGGCGTTTCGCCAAGCGGAGTTTGTTGAACCTAACTCATTCAAGTTATGCTAAAGATAGGTGTTGATGCCATGGGCGGCGACTTCGCTCCCGAGGCTGCGGTCAAGGGTGCCGTCATGGCGCTCGATGCCGTCGGCGCCGAGAGCCGTGTCGTCCTTTTCGGCGACGAGGCGCGCATCCGCGCCGTGCTCGAGGCCGAGGGTTGCCCGGCCGACAAGTTCGATATCGTCGCCACCACCGAGGTCATCGAGATGGGCGATCATCCTGCCAAGGCGTTCCAGGCCAAGGCCGATTCGTCGATCACCGTCGGATTCGGCTACCTGGCCAAGGGTGCCGTCCACGGTTTCGCCAGCGCCGGATCGACTGGCGCCATGATGGTGGGTTCGATGTACGCCGTCAAGCCCATCGAGGGGGTCATCCGTCCCACCATTTCGTCGCTCGTTCCCACGGCGTCGGGCCGTCCCGCCTTGTTGCTGGACGTGGGTCTGAACGTCGACTGCAAGCCCGAGGTGCTGGCTCAGTACGGCCTGATCGGTTCGATCTTCGCCGAGAGCGTTCTGGGCATTCGGTCGCCGCGCGTCGCCGTGCTCAACATCGGCGAGGAAGAGACCAAGGGCAATGCCCAGGTTAAGGCCGCGCACGACCTTCTGCGCGAGGAGAAACGCATCAATTTCGTCGGCAACGTCGAGGGTTCGCACATCTTCTCCGGCAAGGTCGCCGACGTGATCGTCTGCGACGGTTTCGTGGGTAACACGGTGCTGAAGATGGCCGAGGGTCTCTACCGCATCAACAAGGCGCTCGGCGGCGGCAACGCTTTCTGGGATGCCATGAACTACGAGAACGTCGGCGGTACGCCCGTGCTGGGTGTCAACGCACCCGTGGTCATCGGCCACGGCTGTTCGTCGCCCCTGGCCATCAAGAACATGATCCTCACCACCGAGCGGTGCATCCAGGCCGGATTTACGGCCCGGCTGCAGCAGGCATTCACCGAATAATCCAAATTTCCAACCACACAATGGCTAAAATTACAGCTGCGATAACGGGTGTCGGCCAGTATCTGCCCGACTACCTGCTTACCAACGACGAACTGAGCCGGATGGTCGATACCAACGACGAGTGGATCGTCTCCCATACCGGTATCCGTACGCGCCATATCCTCAAGGGCGAGGGCATCGGCACCTCCTACATGGGCGCCCGGGCCGTGATGAACCTGCTGGACAAGACCGGCATCGATCCCATGGAGGTCGACGTCGTCATCTGCGCCACCATCACGCCCGACATGTTCTTCCCCTCGACGGGCAACCTCATCGCCGACCAGGCCGGATGCAAGAACGCTTTCGCCTACGACGTTTCGGCCGCCTGCTCGGGCTTCCTCTTCGCGCTTACGACCGGCGCCAAGTTCATCGAGGCCGGCACTTCCAAGAAGGTCATCGTCGTCGGCGCCGACAAGATGTCGTCGATCATCGACTACGCCGACCGTTCCACCTGCCCGCTCTTCGGCGACGGTGCCGCTGCCGTGTTGCTGGAGCCCAATACCGAGGGTCTGGGCGTCATCGATTCGATGCTGCGTTCCGACGGTTCCGGCGAGCTGCAGCTCTACATGAAGGCCGGCGGTTCGCGTTACCCCGCTTCGGCCGAGACCCTGGCCAACAACTGGCACACCATCATGTGGGACGGCCAGGCCGTCTTCAAGGCCGCCGTTTCGAAGATGGCCGACGTCTCGGTGGAGATGATGGAGCGCCACAACCTCACGGGCGACGATGTCCGTTATCTCGTGCCGCACCAGGCCAACCTGCGTATCATCGACGCCACGGCGCGCCGCATGGGCATCACGCAGGACAAGTGCATGATCAATATCGACCGCAATGGCAACACCACGGCCGCAACCATCCCGACGTGTCTTTACGACTACGAAAAGGAGCTTCGCCCCGGCGACAACCTCATTCTGTCGGCATTCGGCGGCGGTTACACCTGGGGTGCCATCTATGTCAAGTGGGCGTACGACGGTTCGAAGGTCTGCCAGATCGACGCCTCCAACAAGTAGGCCCTGTCATTGCTTCTGTCTTGCGCGGGTTCCTTTCGGGGGCCCGCGTTTTTGCGGATTCCGTTGGTGCCGTCCATTCGGACGATGCGTCGGGGGCCTCGGCGCCCCTCCTCTTCGCAGTTGTCCGGATGAATTTTTCGTATTGATTATTTTTTATTTTATCTTTGCTTCCGGCAATTTCGCACCCGGAGTGACAGGGGTCACGGCTCTTTGTCAGAGTGGTTTGTGTAGATTCAGCAGTCCGCTGGCGGCGTAATGGCGCGGGAGGATTGATAAGGAATAGTTGTTTGCGTGTGGTTGTTTGACAGCTGGTTTTTGGCGGTTTTGCAATTCGCAGGCAATTATCGGTTTTGATAGCGGTATGGGAGTTGTTCTCGTGCCGAAGTCCGCGGAGCGAGTGTTGCGAGCCTCCGCAGGGCGGGGCTTCGGCTCGCACGGCTGAAGCCGGTGTTTAGCTCTGCAAACCGCGGTCGCCCCGAACATCTTTTCCCTCCATCCTTTCCGCGTTGCCGCCAGTTGCATATTCCAGTCTGCCGCGGAGTTTGCGAACAATTCAGTAGTTTGTCATTCTGAGGAGCAGAGCGACGAAGAATCTGTATAAAAGTATACGTAGACAGATTCTTGACTGCACTTCGTTTGTCGTTCACTTCTTTGCGAAGAGCCGCTGCAACCGTCATGTTGAGCGCAGCGAAACATCTGTAACCTTGCC
>CAPXWY010000002.1:0-133620 GCA_948736885.1 uncultured Alistipes sp. | reverse complement strand
CGAAGAGCCGCTGCAACCGTCATGTTGAGCGCAGCGAAACATCTGTAACCTTGCCCAGAATAGATTCTTCGCTCCGCTCAGAATGACAAAGTAGGGCTTGAGATTCGGACGCAGCCTGCGGGGCACGCCCGGCGACAGCCGGATGTTTGCGGGCCTGCGCCGGCCAAGGCTGCGGCCCGCACGGCTCAAAAGAGCCGAAGAACGCAACGACATTCGTACAGAAACCATTGTTCCGCACCCTCCGCCGCATTCCTCATAGCGATTGCTCCACAGCGCCTGCTGCAGGCTACCGCAACACGACGTCGGGAGCCTTGGGGAACGTCGGCACGCACGGTTGGTACTGGGCTTCGTCGCCTTTCTTTTCCGGCGATGAGCAGGCAGGACACTTGTGGCTCCACGCCGGGGCGGTGAAGCCTTTGGACGACAGCCAACGCGCCAATGCGCTCTCCGTGCGCTGCGTCCAGCATCTGCGGCTGCTTTTCATCCGCCTGCCGGGGCCGTGGCCGGAAGAAAAGCCCGACGATCTCCGGGAGGGTGCAAATTAAGTATAAATGCGTATCGGTGCGCAATAAAAAACGGCTACCTTTGATTGACCGAATGTGTTTTATTTATACTTTTGCGTCACCGATTCCCGCATCGGAACCAAGAGAACTCAGTAAATCTTAAATAAAGGAAAAACAATGGTTGATATTTTTGCACGCCTTGAGAAAAACGCAGGCGGACCGATCGGTCAGTACATGGGTTATGCCCACGGTTACTATGCCTTCCCCAAGCTGGAGGGCGAAATCGGTCCCCGCATGGTGTTCCGTGGCAAGAAGGTGCTCAACTGGAGCCTGAACAACTACCTCGGTCTGGCCAATCTGCCCGAGGTGCGCCAGGCCGACGCCGAGGGTGCCGCCAAGTTCGGCATGGCCGCCCCGATGGGCGCCCGCATGATGAGCGGTCAGACCGTTTATCACGAGCAGCTGGAGCGCGAGCTCGCCGAGTTCGTGGGCAAGGAGGATGCCTTCCTGCTGAATTTCGGTTACCAGGGCATGATCTCGATCATCGACTGCCTGCTCACGCCGCGCGACGTGGTGGTCTACGATGCCGAGGCTCACGCCTGCATCATCGACGGTCTGCGCATGCACAAGGGCAAGCGTTTCGTATTCGGACACAACGACATGGAGTCGCTGCGCCTCCAGCTTCAGCATGCTACCGACCTGGCCGAGGAGCAGAACGGCGGTGTGCTGGTCATCACCGAGGGTGTGTTCGGCATGAAGGGCGACCTGGGCAAGCTCGACGAGATCGTGGCGCTGAAGAAGGATTTCCAGTTCCGCCTGCTGGTCGACGACGCCCACGGTTTCGGTACGATGGGCGAGGGCGGCCGCGGTACGGCTTCGCATTTCGGCGTGGTCGACGGTGTGGACGTGTTGTTCAATACCTTTGCCAAGTCGATGGCCGGCATCGGCGCTTTCGTGAGCGGCCCGCGCTGGCTGATCAACCTTTTCCGTTACAACATGCGCTCGCAGCTCTACGCCAAGTCGCTCCCCATGCCGATGGTTATCGGCGCGCTGAAGCGTCTGGACCTTATCCGCAAGCACCCCGAGTATCAGCAGAAGCTGTGGGAGATCGTCCGCGCTCTGCAGAGCAGCCTCAAGGAGAACGGTTTCGACATCGGCGTCACCAATTCGCCCGTGACCCCCGTCTTCCTCAAGGGCGGTGTGCCGGAGGCTACCAACCTGGTGGTCGACCTGCGCGAGAACCACGGTATCTTCTGCTCGATCGTGATCTATCCCGTCATCCCGAAGGGCGAGATCATCCTGCGCGTCATTCCCACGGCGGCTCATACGCTCGAGGATGTCAAGGAGACGATCGAAGCTTTCAAGTCCGTGCGCGAGAAGCTCGAGAGCGGTTACTACGCCAAGCTGCCCATTCCCGTCCGCGCCGACGAGGGATTCAAGGTGCGTTAGTCCGTTTTGCATAGAGAGATGCCGGCCCTTTACTTGGGGCCGGCATTTTTCGTTTCGGTGCGGCGGTTTCGCTTTCTCTTTGCGTTGTGGGTTTTGTCCCGTTCGGGGCGTGGTCGGATTCTTCTCGTTTTCTTTTGTTCAACTGTTTTGCTTTATGTCATTCTCCGGGCAGCCATTTCTAAGCCGCTTGCTTTGATTTCGGGCCGGGTCACCCCTCGATCCCGTCCCTCCTCCAGCCGTTCCGGCGGACTTTTCCGTGTAAATAATTTTTGTTTTATCTTCGTTCCCGGCAACTTCACACCCGGAGTGACAGGGGCTACGGCTTCTGTCAGCGTGGTTAGTAGATTCAGCAGTCCGCTGGCGGCGTAATGGCGCGGGTGGTTAAGGGATTGTTTGTTTTGTCGGGCGTTTTTTTTGCGCCGGTTTTTCTCGTTCTGCGGTTTTGTAATTCGCAGTCGCCTGGTTTTGATAGAGGTGGCGCAAATGTTCTCGTGCCGAAGTCCGCGGAGCGAGTGTTGCGAGCCTCCGCAGGGCGGGGCTTCGGCTCGCACGGCTGAAGCCGGTGTTTATCTCTGCAAACCGCGGTCGCCCCGAACATCTTTTCCTTCCACCTTTCCGCGTTGCCGCCAGTTGCTTATTCCAGTCTGCCGCGGAGTTTGCGAACAATGAAATAGTACGGTCCCAACGCGTCGTGCGGATCTCAGTTCTTCCCGTTTTGTCATTCTGAGGAGCAGAGCGACGAAGAATCTGTATCGTCAGCATACAGATATTTGACTGCACTTCGTTTGTCGTTCACTTCTTTACGAAGAGCCGCTGCAACCGTCATGTTGAGCGCAGCGAAACATCTGTAACCTTGCCCAGAATAGATTCTTCGCTCCGCTCAGAATGACAAAGTAGGGCTTGAGATTCGGACGCAGCCTGCGGGGCACGCCCGGCGACAACCGGATGTTTGCGGGCCTGCGCCGGCCAAGGCTGCGGCCCGCACGGCTCAAAAGAGCCGCACGATGCACCGGCAATTGTAGCAAAAACCATTGTTCCGCATCCTCCGCCGCATTCCTATTAGCGATTGCTATTCGCGCCTGCTGCGGACCACCGCGACCATGCGACGGGAGACTTGTTGTGCGACGACGGCGGATGGTGGTGGACCTCCTCTTCGCAGCCTTCGGGCGATGGCAATTCGGGGTCTTTCCATTTCCGCACGCGGCTCGTCTATTCGTTGCACCGCGACAACCGTTCGATGGGTCTCTCCGTGCGCTGCGTCCAAGCATCTACGCGGAAGTTGCCGGGGCGGCCGGATAGTCGGACCGGATTTTGCATGGAAGCTTACGATAACCTTAATTTGATAGTTTATGAAAAAGTTTTTGTCCCTTTTCGTTGCCGGTCTGTTGTTGACGGGCACTCTTTTCGCCGAGGCTTTCGCCGATCGTCCTACTACCGTCGACAAGCTCCCCGCGGCGGCGCAGAAGTTCATCAAAACGCATTTCGCTTCGTCGGAACTGCTCTATGCCAAGGTCGACGACGACCTTTTTGGCAACGATTACAAGGTCGTTTTCGCCGACGGTGTTTCGATCGAGTTTGCCGGTGACGGCGAGTGGAAAGAGGTGGAGACCAGGCGCGGCGAGGTGCCCGCGGCCATCGTTCCGAAGATGATCCGCGACCAGGTCGCTTCGCAGTTTCCTGCCGCCCGGATCGAGAGCATCGATCGCGACCGGCGCGGTTACGACGTGGGGTTGAGCAACGGGCTCGAACTCAAGTTCGACCGGCAGTACAACCTGGTGGAGATCGACGACTGAGCCCTTTCCTGGGTTTTTGTTGCTTCCGGATGGGGCTTGCTTTGGTTGCTGCCCGTCCTGCCAGCATTCCCGCCGACAGCGCCCGCCTTCCATCGAAAGGCGGGCGCTGTCCATAGGAAGAAGTTATGCAGGCATCAATTAATATGATGGATTCCCGATACATCGTGACGATAAGAATCGTATCTTTGTCTCTGGAAAACAAGCAAACACAATAAATCCCACAACTATGTTAAGCAAGAAACTCCACGAAGCGCTCAACGCGCAGATCAATGCCGAACTTTGGTCGGCCTACCTCTACCTTTCGATGTCGCTCGACGCCGAGAGCAAGGGACTCAAGGGTGTGGCCAACTGGTTCCATATCCAGTTCCGCGAGGAGCAGGACCATGCCCGCATCTTCATGAATTACGTGCTTTCGCGCGATGCCGAAGTCAAGCTGGCTCCCATCGCCGAGGTGCGCACCGAGTGGTCGTCGCCGCTGGAGATGTTCCGCGATACGCTTGCCCACGAGAAGAAGGTGACCGCCATGATCGAGAATCTGGCCGCCATTGCTGCTGAAGACAAGGATTTCGCGTCGTCGAACAAGCTGGTGTGGTTCATCGACGAGCAGATCGAGGAGGAGGAGAACGCCCGCGGTATGATCCAGTCGTTCGAGGCGGTCGAGGGCAACAAATTCGGCCTTTACATGCTCGACAAGGAGTTGGCCGCACGCACCTATTCGGTGCCGTCTCCGCTGGCGTCGGGCGAATAGGAAGCCGGCGAAAACCGAAAACGAAAGGCGGGAGACATGCACATGTCTCCCGCCTTTCGTTTGAACCGGGATCAGTATTTGTCTACCTTGTAGTCGATGACGGCCTGCCGGGCCTGCGCATGCTGATAGGCGCGGGGAATGCGGTAGAGATGCCCGTCTTTCAGCAGGCGTGCTCCGGTCTGATGGTAGCGGAAGGGCATGTCGGCTTCGACGCATTGCCGGCGGATCGAGAGCACCCATTCGTAGTCGCACGTGCGGGCCTCGGGCCCCGATTCGCCGCCTACGGAGACTTCCTCTACGGCCGGCGTCAGGTAGGGCGTCAGTTCCAGCGGCCCCAGCAGCGGTGCGCATACGATTACTCGGTGGCGGATCGGCGCTTCAAGGAAGCAGGGCAGACGCCGGTCGGCCATCTCCTGGTTTTCCACCGTGCAGCCGATCGTCACGTTGTCGTAGCCAGCGCCCCAGTCCGGCGGCACTGCGTCGCGGAGGCGCTCGATGCGTTTGGTGAAGAACATGAACGAGAGATCGTGGCGCAGGCGCATCATCTCCCACGCCGCAGGGCGCCAGCCATCCGCTTCGTCCAGCAGGAAGTCCGACGTGAAACAGGTGTAGACCATTTCGCCCGCCGGAATCCGGAAGCGGCCGTCGCGCCGCCGCCGTACCGGCAGATCGAACGCCGCCGTCTTGCGCGCTTCGCTGCTGTCTACGTCATGCCGGCCGTCCTGGCGGTAGACATAGCAGTGGCGGCAGCCTTCGCTGATCTTGCGGCACCCGTGCCACGGATTCCAGTTCAGGGACATGGCTTACAGTTCCATTCGGAGCCGCACCAGGTCGCGGCACTCCCGACCTGCTTCGATGATGGGGGCGGGGTAGTATTTCGGGAAGTAGTCGCGGTCGATCTCTACCGGTTCGAAGCCGAACGAGCGGTAGAGCGCCAGCGGCCCCGGTTCGACGTCGGCCGTGGCGATTTCGACCCGGCGGCAGCCTTCTTCGCGCGCTTTGCGCAGCGCATGGAAGAGCAGTTCGGTGCCGATGCCGCGTCGCTGGAAAGCCGGATCGACCGCCAGATTGACGATCTCCACCGTGAAGGGGTGGGTGCGGATTACCATGCAGACGCCGACGGTGCGGTCTTCTGCCACGGCTGCGTAGCTTTGGCCGCGGTCGATGTAGTCGGCCACCGAGTCGGGCGATTCGTCGCCCAGGAGCAGCAGTTCCCAGGGCGGAGTGTCGGTTGTCAGAATGCGGATTTCCATAGGGGTCAGAATAGCGAGACGATGCCTTCGTAGGAGAGCAGGATCACGGCATAGCGCAGGGCTTTGCCTGCCAGCATCGAGCCGGCCGTCAGCCACGGGTTGGCGCGCAGCAGTCCCAGCATCACGGCGATCGCTTCGCCGATGACGGGCAGGAAGCCGAAGAAACCCATCATGGCGCCGCGCCCGGCCACGAACTTGCGGGCCCGGGCCAGCCTGCGCGGGCCGATGCCGATCTTGGCGATCCACTCCATGCGGCCCAGTTTGCCCAGCCAGTAGCAGGTCATGCCGCCCAGGGTGTTACCCGCCGAGGCTGCCGCCAGACACCACAGCGGGTGGGCGCCCATGCCCAGCAGAACCACCAGCACCGCTTCCGAACTGAAAGGCAGGATGCTTCCCGCCACGGCCGCCGAAAGGAAAAGCCCCCAGTAGCCCCAGTCGACAAATATCTGTGCAAGAGTCTCCATTTGCTTCTTTACAGGACAAAGATAGTGCAAAGGAACGAAAAATATCGTTACCCTTTTGGCCTTCTCCGGCATTGCGGGACAATCTTGCGGCAAAATGCTTCTTCAGGGCGCTGTTGGGTGCCGGAACAAGAACACCATCGATTTCGTCCGGGAGGCTCTCTGCCGCCTCGTCGTGCAGATTGCGGCAGAGAGTCCGTGCAGATCGGAACCTGTTTCCGGTGAGGGGGGGGTAAAAGAAAAACGACTTGCGCACGCAAGTCGTTAGTATCTCGGTGGGAGAGCATGCGGATTTGAAGTGCGAAGCACTCGCGGGGCGACCGCTGAAGATCAAACATCTTTTCGCCCCGCAACCCCTATATGAAAAATCCGCGTTGGCACACGATAAACGACCGGCAAGCGAAGTGAGCCGGAAACCGTTGCAAGCGAGCTTGCAAATAGGCTGAGACACAAAAAAAGCGACGGACAGAGTCCGCCGCGGTCGTTATCATTTTGGTGGGAACATGCGGATTTGAACCGCAGACCTCCTGCTTGTCGAGCAGGCGCTCTAAACCAACTGAGCTATGCTCCCTTCAAGGCGGATCTTCATAACAGGGCCGTCGTTGTCGGACAGAGGGATTTACTTCGTGCAACTCCGCTTTGTTACGCTGCGCTTGCCCCCCCCCTCGGCTCCCCGATGAAGTGAAACATCCGCGACCATTCCGTACATGCGTCCGGTTTCTTTTTGTTGTATCGGCATATCCCTGCGAACAAGTTCCCGCCCATGCCGACACAACAAAAGCCACTCTTTCGCGTGGCTTTGTCCGGATGTTTCGTTTCGCTTGTGGGAGCTGAGGGATTCGAACCCCCGACCCTCTGCTTGTAAGGCAGACGCTCTGAACCAGCTGAGCTAAGCTCCCCTAAAAATGGCTCGGGACTGCAAAGGTAATTCAATTTTCACGAACTCCAAATTTTCTCGCAAAAATTTCGTTCGCCGTTCTCCCGCTATGCGTCTTCGTCCGGTAGCCGGTCTTCGGCGTTTCGCGGCGGAACTCCTTCCCCTTGTCGTTTGAAAGAACCTTGTGCAACCCTCGCACATCTGCGCCTGAACAAGGACTTGAACCTAGGACCCCATGATTAACAGTCATGTGCTCTAACCAACTGAGCTATTCAGGCATCGAGACGGTTCTGGAACCGTTTCGGAGTGCAAATATATAGCAAATTTTGATTCCCGCAAAATTATTGTGCTAATTTTTCGCAAAAAATGTACCTTTGCATGTCAGCTTATGCCGCGATGATGATCTCGAAAAAACATATCTTTTTTATTTTCACGGTTTTGTGCCTGCCCCTCTGCGTGTCGGCGCAGCTCGTCTTCACGCCGGATGCGTGGGACTTCGGGCGCATCGAGGAGAGCGGAGGGCGTGTGAGCCATACCTTTACGGGCGTCAATCGCGGCGAGCGGCCCGTGGTGATCCTCGACGTGGTCACTTCGTGCGGGTGCACCGTCCCCGAGTTTTCGCGCAAGCCCGTGTTGCCCGGCGACTCCACGCGCGTCACTGTGACGTTCGACCCCATGAACCGGCCCGGCATCTTCTCCAAGGAGCTGGGCGTCTATTCCTCCGAGCGGCGGCGGATCGCCTCGCTCTCCGTATCCGGCAGCGTCATCCCGCGTGAGAAGTCCGTTGAGGAGCTCTACCCGTTCGAGGCGGGCGGCGGGGTGCGGCTCGACGCGACGCTGTGTGCCTTCACCTATGTATATCAGGGTGCCCAGAAGCAGATGAGCATCGGTTGTCTCAATACCTCCGACCGCACCGTGCAGTTCGAGTTGCTGCCCGGGGAGTCCAGCGGTGCGCTCCGGGCCGTCTGCCCCCGCAGCTTGGCGCCCGGCGAGCGCGGCGAGATCAATTTTATCTATACTCTTCCCGCCGCAAAACCCCGTTACGGTACGTTGCGCGATGTGTTCGCTCTCCGCATCGACGGGCGGGAGAGCGATCTGGCGCTGGTCGTCCACGGCATCGGCGTCGACAACCCTGCGGGCATCAAGAAAACGGCCGCACCGAAAGCCGATCTGAGCGAACTCACCGTCAAGTTCGGTTCCGTCAAGCACGGGGCTCCCTGCCAGCGCAGGAGCGTCACGCTCTCCAATACGGGTGCCGGCGAATTGATCGTCCGTGCCGTCGAAAGCCGCGGCCGTGTCGGCGTCTCGCTCGCTGAAGGGCAGCGCATCGCGCCCGGCGGCAGCTGCCGCGTCGGGTTGACGCTCGATCCCTCCCGCCAGGAGTACGGTTTGCTGACCGACCACATCCTGCTTGTCACCAACGACCCCGCGCGACCCATGCGGCGCCTGCGCGTGACCGCCATCATCGAAGACTAATCCCGAACGATATGTTTCCCATTCTCGAAAAACGGTGCCTGGCTCCGGGCATCTGGCTTATGAAAGTCGGGGCGCCCCGCGTCGCCCGGGCGGCCTTGCCCGGACAGTTCGTCATCGTACGCGCCGACGAGTGCGGCGAGCGCGTGCCCCTCACGATCGCCGACTTCGACGCTGAGGCCGGCAGCGTGACCATCGTCACGCAGACCATCGGCGTTTCGACGCGCAAGATCTGCGCCCTGGAGGTCGGCGATGCCCTCGCCGATTTCGCCGGACCGCTCGGCCATCCGTCGGAGTTCGTGCGGATGTCGCCCGAGGAGCTGCGCGGCCGCCGCTATCTTTTCATCGGAGGAGGCGTCGGCACGGCTCCCGTCTATCCTCAGGTCAAATGGCTGCACGAGCACGGTGTCGGGGCCGATGTCATCATCGGTGCCAAGAACAAGGAGATGTTGATCTACACCGACGAGATGCGGGCCGTGGCCGAGCACCTCTACATTGCCACCGACGACGGTTCCGAGGGTTTCAAGGGGCTGGTCACCCAGCTGTTCGAGCAGTTGATCGCCCAGGGCTGCCGCTACGACGAGTGCGTGGCCATCGGCCCCATGATCATGATGAAGTTCGTGGCGCTGACGACCGCGAAATACGCACTCAAGACCACCGTGTCGCTCAATGCCCTGATGGTCGACGGCACGGGCATGTGCGGCGCCTGCCGCGTGAGCGTGGGCGGACGCACGCGCTTCACCTGCGTCGACGGACCCGAGTTCGACGCCCACCAGGTCGACTTCGACGAGGCGATGCGCCGTCAGGGTATGTATCGTACGCAGGAGCAGCGCGCCGCGGCCATCGCCGCCGAGCGTGCGGCGGGTCACCAATGTAGAATCGGATTGGACAAGTAAGCTATGGCAAACAAAATTCCGCGCGTTCCCGTGCGCGAGCAGGATCCTGCTCGCCGGGCCACCAATTTCGAGGAGGTGTGCTTCGGCTACAATCTCGACGAGGCGACCCTCGAGGCGTCGCGTTGTCTCAACTGCAAGAATCCGCGTTGCGTGGCGGCCTGTCCCGTCGGTGTCCGGATTCCCGAGTTCATCGCCGCCCTGCACCGGGGCGATCCGGCCGGTGCTGCCGCCGTCATCGCGCGCGACAGTTCGCTGCCTTCGGTCTGCGGTCGCGTCTGCCCGCAGGAGACCCAGTGCGAGGGTGCTTGCATCCTCGGCATCAAGGGCGAGCCGGTGGCTATCGGCAAGCTGGAGCGCTTCGTCGGCGACTGGAAACTGGCGCACTCCTCTGCCGCCGCCGAGCCTGTGGCGCGCAACGGCCGCCGGGTAGCCGTCATCGGCAGCGGCCCCGCAGGTCTGGCCTGCGCCAGCGACCTGGCCAAGATGGGCTACGGCGTGAAGATTTTCGAGGCGCTGCACAAGGTCGGCGGGGTGCTTGTCTACGGCATTCCCGAGTTCCGCCTGCCCAAGGAGACGATCGTGGCGCGCGAGATCGACGAGGTGCGCCGCCTGGGTGTCGAGATCGAGACCGACGTCATCGTGGGACGTACCGTGACCATCGATTCGTTGCTCGACGAGGAGGGCTACGACGCCGTCTTCATCGGTTCGGGTGCCGGTCTGCCCCGTTTCATGGGCATTCCCGGCGAGAATCTCAACGGCGTGGTCTCGGCCAACGAGTTCCTCACGCGCGCCAATCTGATGCGGGCCTACGACGAGGAGTCCGACACGCCCATCTACGTGGGCCGTAGCGTGGTGGTGGTCGGCGGCGGCAACGTGGCCATGGATGCCGTGCGCACGGCCCGCCGACTGGGTGCCGAGGCGACGATCGTCTACCGCCGCGGCGAAGCCGAGCTTCCCGCGCGCGCCGAGGAGGTGCATCACGCCAAGGAGGAGGGCATCCGCTTTCGGATGCTGACCAATCCCGTGGAGGTGCTGGGCACCGACGACGGTTGGGTGCGCGGCGTGCGTTGCGTGGAGATGGAGTTGGGCGAGCCCGATGCCAGCGGCCGCCGTTCGCCGGTGGTCAAGGCCGGGTCGGAGTTCGAGATCGGGTGCGACGTGGTCATCATGGCTTTGGGTACTTCGCCCAATCCGCTGCTGGCCGCTACGACGGCCGGACTGGAGACCGACCGCCGCGGGTGCATCACGGCCGATGCCGCGGGCGTCACGTCGCGCGAGGGCGTCTTCGCCGGCGGCGATGCCGTGACGGGTGCCGCCACCGTTATCCTTGCCATGGGCGCCGGGCGTACCGCCGCCAAGGCGATCGACGAATATGTTCGGAGGAAATTCGCCGAATAGCTTCCTCTTTCTTCAAAATGGCGGGCATTGCAAAATTGCAATGCCCGCCATTTTTATGTTCGGTGGCTGCCGGTGTTTTTGCCGCGATATGGTCATTTTCAAGGAATGGCCGCGTCCGGGGCAACGAAGATGCCCGGTTCGGCGTAGATGCGCAATTGTCTGCGCGCCCCTTGGTCTTATGAGCCGGGCGTTGCCAGCACTTCCTCCACCTTGTCGGCGATCATCTGCGGAGTGACCGCGCGCAGACAACGGTAGTCGCCGTAGCGGCACGGTTTGGCCCCGAAGACCGAGCAGGGGCGGCACGGCATGTCGGCCTGCAGAACGAGTTTCGGATCGCTGCCCCAGCCCAAAAATCCCAGTCCGGGGTGCGTGGCGCCCCATACCGACACGGCGGGCGTGGCCGTCAGCGCCGCCAGGTGCATGACCAGCGAATCCATCGAGACCACGCAGTCGAGATGGGCGATCAGGTCGGTCTCTTCGGCCAGCCCCGCTCGGCCGCAGAGGGCCGTCACGTTGGGGTAGGTCTGTTCCATCTCGCGGGCGAAGTCGGCTTCGGATCCTCCTCCGCCATGAACGAAAAGCCGCTCGCAGCGCTTCGCGAGCAACCTTACGGCTTCGCGCGCCAGATCTTCCGGATAGGTCTTGCCCCGCTGGGCCGAGAAAGGCGCGAAACCCACCCAGCGGCCGTTTTTGGGGCTGTCGCCCATCGGATTGGGGCGCTCGGTGCGAAGGGCCGGCATCGGGTCGTCGAATTCGAATCCGAGGCGGCGGAAGACGTCGCAGTAGCGCAGCACCGTGTGGCGCAGAGGGGCCGCGCAGGACCCGCCCTGGCGGATGAAGCGCCGTTTGCGGGTGTGTTCCTTGTCGATGTGGGCCGTCGGGATGCCGTAGAGGCGCATCCGGTGGCGGAATATTGCGGAGCGCATCACACCGTGGACGTCGGCCACGGCGTCGACCCCCGTCCGGCGGGCTTCGCCGGCCAGCCGCAGCATGCCGGCCAGCGAATGGTGGCGTCCCCTGATGTCGACTTCCAGGAAATCGACGCCCAGCTCTTCGAACAGAGGCCGGAAGATCCGCTGCGTCGCCACCGTGATCCGCAGGTCGGGATATGCCGTGCGCAGGGCGCGCAGGGCATGCGGCAGCATGGCCACATCGCCCATGGCCGAGGTGCGGAACACCAGCAGGTGCCGGGGCAGCGTCTTATTTTTTGCCATAGAGCACCGGATTGAGCGCCGGGTCGTTGTACATCTTCATCTGTTTGTAGGTCTTCATGTACTTGCGGCCCGCTTCGATGTCTTCGAGCAGCTCCTCGATCGCCTGCGACAGGTCGGCCTGCTGGGTTTCGAGCACCTCCAGCTTCGCCCGGCAGGCGGCGCGGTGGGCGTCGCCGACGTCGGTGCGGAGGGTCTCCTGCTTCATGTGGTAGATCTTCAGGGCCAGGATCGAGAGCCTGTCGATGGCCCAGGCCGGCGTCTCGGTGTTGAGGCGGGCGTCGGGAGCCACGGCCGTGTCCTTGTATTTCTCCAGCAGCCACGAGTCGATGTATTCCACCATGTCGGTGCGCTCCTGGTTCGAGCGGTCGATGCGCCGCTTGATCGCCAATGCCTCTGCGGGATCGATCTCCGGATTGCGGATGATGTCCTCGAGGTGCCACTGGACCGTGTCGATCCAGTTCTTCAGATAGAGCAGGTGGTCGAGCGACTCCGCCGGATAGGGATTTTCGACGGGACGGTCCACGTCGTCCGTGCGGTGGTAGTCGTCGATCGAACGGTTGAAAACAGCGTTGGCGTTTGGGGTGAACATATTTCGGTCGGTTTGGATATGGTTATTTCGTCGGATTGTTATACCTTTGTTGGGCCTAACTTAAAACAAAGATAATGATTTTTTCAAGAAAAGCAATACTTGCGGGCGCGATCGCCCTGGCGGGTATCTGTTCGGCCGCTGCGCAGACGCGCATCTCGCGCGAGGAGTATATCGAGCGTTACAAGTCCATCGCCGTGGCCCAGATGGAGCGCTACGGCATTCCGGCCAGCATCACCATGGCGCAGGGCATCCTCGAGTCGGACAGCGGCAACAGCCGTCTTTCGCTCGAGTCGAACAACCATTTCGGCATCAAGTGCAAGAAGAACTGGACCGGCCCCAGGGTCTATCACGACGACGACGAGAAGGACGAGTGTTTCCGCGCCTACGAATCGGTCGAGGCGTCGTATCATGACCATGCCGTATTTCTCGACACGCAGCCCCGCTACGACTCGCTTTTCGCCTATCCGTCGACCGACTACAAGAGCTGGGCGCGCGGTCTGAAGGCTGCCGGCTACGCCACGGCGCCCGACTATGCGCAGCGTCTGATCCGCATCATCGAGTACTACAACCTCCACCTGCTCGATTCGCCCACCGACGGCGAGCGGCTTTACGCCGCCAGCAAGGGCAAGACCCTGGAGGAGAGTTCGCGGAGTTCCTCGCAGAGCAGCCTGGCCATCGGCGGCTATCTGATCGACCCCGACAACTACCGGGTGACGATCAATTCGCACGAGGGTTACAACGTCTACACGACCAACGGCGTGCACTACGTGCTGGCCAAGGAGGACGACTCCTACGAGAACATCGGCAGCAAGTTCCGGCTTTCGGCGGGCAACCTGCGCAAGTTCAACGACGTGAAGGGCCGCCGCACGCGTCCGGCCCACGGCGAAGTGGTCTTCATCGAGCGTAAGAAGAAGGCCTGGGACGGCAATGCCCGCCACCACCTCTGCCGCCAGGGCGAAACCGCGGCTTCCGTGGCCCAGTCCTACGGCATCCGCACCCGCTCGCTGGAGAAGCTCAACGGCTTGAAGTCGGGCGCTGTGCTCGCGGCCGGCCAGGAGCTGCGGATCAAATAACGCTTTTTCAGGTCGCAGTCCGTATCGGGAATGCGCGGTCGTTCCGCTTCCGCAATCCTTCCGGACCCGCCGCAAGTTTATGAATGTCTAATTCCGAATTCATGGAAACCCCTCCGCTCCGTGCGCGGATTCTCGAAACCGTGGTCCGCAAGTCGAGCCTCAAACAGCAGGTCTTCGACAACACTTTCGCCGCCTTCAACCTGTTGAAGGAGGTGCTTTTCGAAATGGCGTCGGAATTCGACGACGCCCTCGACGGCAAGCTCGACCGCCGCGTGCGGATCGAGTACCGCGACCGCGGCAAGTTCGAGACCCAGCTGCAGGTGGCCAGCGACATCCTCATCTTCCAGATGCACACCGATGTCTTCGACTTCGACGGGCAGCACCCCGTGCGGCGGACGCCCTACGTTGCCGCCGATGCCCAGAACGCCTATTGCGGCATGGTCAACATCTATAACTTCCTCTCCGATTCGTTCAAGTTCAACCGCAATGCCGACGAGGGCTACCTCATCGGGCGCTTGTTCATCAACCGCGAGCGTCGTTATTTCGTCGAGGGCAAGGGCTTGATTTCGGTCCGGGCCGCCGATTTCGGCACCGCCGAAATCGACCGTCGCGCGCTGGTCTCCATCCTGGAGGAATCCATCGCCCACGCGCTCGATTTCGACCTCCTCACGCCGCCCTACGAGACCTTCGCCCGCGTCACGGTCGACCAGTTCAACACCAAGATGGACAATTCGAAGTTCGTGACCGGCAAACGGCTGGGCTACGACTTCGACACAACCGACATGCAGCCTTGAAAAAGTTCTTTCTTCTCCTTTGGGCCGTGGCCTGCGCCGCTCCGGCCGCCGCACAGAACGAATATGCCGAAATCGCCCGCCTGCGCGCCATGAATGCGCGCGTCGCCGGCATCCGTTCGATGAACGACGGCGAACATTATACGGTCCTGGAGGACAACAACATCGTTTGCTACGCCTACGCAGGCGAGGCCCCCGGACGGAAGCTGCTTCCCGCTGCTGCGGCCGGTCTGAAAATCACCGACTACGCCTTTTCGCCCGACGAGCGGCGCATCCTCGTCGCATCGGGTCGCAAACCCATCTACCGCCACTCCTACACTACCGGCTACCGGCTGGTCGAGGGCAGCGCCTGCCGCCCCGTTCTTTCCGAGGCCCGGGCTCCGCGCGACGCCTCCTTTTCGCCCGACGGTTCGTCGATCCTCTATTCCGACCATAACGACCTCTATCTTTTTGACATAGCATCGGGCCGTACGCGGCGTCTCACGTCCGACGGCGAGTGGAATGCCGTCATCAACGGCACCACCGACTGGGTCTACGAGGAGGAGTTCGGCATCACGCGGGCCTACGCCTTTTCGCCCGACAGCCGCCGCATCGCCTACCTGCGTTTCGACGAGCGCAACGTGCCCATGATGCAGATGATGCGTTTCGACGGCCAGCTTTACAACGAGGCCTTTTCGTTCAAGTATCCCAAAGCCGGCGATCCCAATTCCGTCGTGCAGCTCTTCGTCGTCGACCTCGATTCGGGCCGGACCGAGCGCATCGACACCGGCGCCGAGACCGATCAGTACCTTCCCCGCATCGGCTTCACGCCCGACGGGCGCCTGTGGTACCACCGCATCAACCGCCGGCAGAACACCTTCGAAGTGATCCTCTGCGAGCCTCACGGCGCCCAGCGCACCATCTACGAGGAGCGTTCGCAGCAGTATGTCGAGCGCGTCGACGACAGCACCGTCACCTTCATCGACAAGGACCGGTTCCTGGTCCGCCAGGAGAGCCTCACCGGGTTCATGCACCTCTATCTCTACAGCATCCGCAGCGGTCCGCTGGCCCAGGTCACCAAAGGCGACTGGGAAGTCACCGAGGTCGTCGGCGTCACTCCCAAGCGCGTGTGGTTCCTCTCCACCGAGACGTCGCCCCTGCGGCGCAACCTCTACAGCGTGGCGCTCAACGGCAAGGACAAGCGCCGCCTCACTGCGGGCGAGGGCTACTACACCATCGTTCCCGGCAAGGGGATGAAATATTACATCGCCACCTTTTCGTCGGCCGCCGCGCCCAACCGCGTCGAGATATGTACCGGCGAGGGGCGCCCCGTGCGTACGCTGGCCGTCAGCACCGAACTCGAGCGCGAGCTGGCGGCTTCGGGCCGTCCGGTCAAGGAGTTCTTCACGTTCGTCACCGAGCGCGGCGACACGCTCAATGCCTACATGGTGCGTCCGCGCGACTTCGACCCCTCGAAGCGCTACCCTGTGCTCCTCACCCAGTATTCCGGCCCCGGTTCGCAGACCGTCGCCGACCGCTGGTCGCTCGACTGGGAGGATGCGCTGGTCGACAAGGGCTACATCGTTGCGGCGACCGACGGCCGCGGCACCGGATTCCGCGGCGAGAAGTTCAAGAAACAGACCTACGGCCGGCTGGGAGCCCTGGAGGTCGAGGACCAGTTGTCGTTCGCCCGCCACATGGCCGCGCAGCCGTGGGTCGACGCCGGGCGCATCGGCATCTACGGGTGGTCGTTCGGCGGGTTCATGGCCGCGAGCTGTGCTCTGAAGGGGCTCGGGCTTTTCAAGATGGCCATTGCCGTGGCCCCCGTCACGTCGTGGCGCTACTACGATACCATCTACACCGAGATCTACAACAACCTGCCGCAGTACAACGCTGCCGGCTACGATGACAATGCGCCGATCCGCTTCGCGCGGCTGCTCGACGACCGGCGCACCCGGCTGCTGCTGATCCACGGCATGGCCGACGACAACGTCCATTTCCAGCATACGGCCGAGTTCGCCCGGGCGCTCAACCGGGCCGGCAAACGCTACGACATGATGGTCTATCCCGATCAGAACCACTCCATGCTGCCCGACGACACGCGCAACGTGCGGCAGAAGATGATCGACTACACGCTCGAACACCTGTAGGATGGAGCACGTCTGCTGGTTTCGTTCTCCGGTCGGAGCTCTCTCGGTCACGGTCTGCGACAACGCCGTGACCGCTCTCCGTTTCGGCAGTTTCGGCGTTCCGTTCGATTCTGCGGAGACGTGGCCGCCCGTGCTTCGGCAGGCGGTGGCGGAGCTGCGCGAGTATTTCGACGGCCGCCGGCGCGAGTTCACCTTGCCGCTCGCTCCGCAAGGCACCCCTTTTCAGCAGGAGGTGTGGGCTGCTCTGCGCGAGATTCCTTACGGTCGGACTTGTACCTATGGGGAGATCGCCGCACGCATCGGCCGTCCCCGGGCATCGCGGGCCGTCGGCATGGCCAACAACCGCAATCCTATCGGCATAGTCGTCCCTTGTCACCGTGTCGTCGGTGCATCCGGCGCTTTGGTCGGTTACGCTGCCGGACTGCCGGTCAAGGAGGCGCTTCTGAGGCTTGAAGCCGAACATAAATAACAGCGGTGACGGACTCTCCGTTGCCGTTTCTTCTGTACGGGATCGAAGAATCCGGGTCCTAAGTTCTTAATGGCGTTTTGCTCGGTTTTTTCTCCCGGACGAGGGCCCGTTCACAAGCTGTCGATGCCCGGAACGGTGCAGGTCATGATTTGCACCGGTGCGGCAAGGCGGATTCAGCAGTCCGCTGGCGGCGTAATGGCGCAGGAGGGTTATGTAAGGAAATAGTTGTTTAGGGTGCGTAGCGTTGCACGCGAGCCGCAGTCGGCTTACGGTTTTTGTTCGGCAGAGATACCGGCACCGGCTTTTTGTCCGACGCGGTCGACCGGTAGCACAAATGTTCTCGTGCCGAAGTCCGCGGAGCGAGTGTTGCGAGCCTCCGCAGGGCGGGGCTTCGGCTCGCACGGCTAAAGCCGGTATTTATCTCTGCAAGCTGCGGTCGCCCCGAACATCTTTTCCCTCCATCCTTTCCGCGTTGCCGCCAGTTGCATATTCCAGTCTGCCGCGGAGCCGAGAACAATTCAGAATGCAAAATTCACAATGCACAATTAATCCCTCTTCGAGGGTTTGATTCCGCTTTTGCCGAGCAAGGAGGAGAACAACAAACGCAGTGCAGTCAAACATCTGTATCGTCAGCATACAGATTCTTCGTCGCTATGCTCCTCAGAATGACAAATTATTTCTTAATTGTGCATTGTGAATTTTAAATTGTGAATTCTGTTTTGTTCTCTCTCCGCCGCATTCCCCATAGCGATTGCTTAACAGCGCCTGCTGCGGGCTACCGCGTCAAAACGACGGGAGCCTTGGCATGTATCGGAGACGAGAGCCTGCTGTGGTCGTCATCTTCCAATCTGCCGACTTCGCACAACGCGGCAGGTTTCCACTTCCATGGTGTCGACGTACTCCCCTTGTCGGGGAATAATCGCAGCTACGCTTTCTCCGTGCGCTGCGTCCAGCATCCGCCCGACAGCTTGTTTAAGGTGAAAGGTGAAAAGTGAAAAGGGAGCGGCGGGCGAAAGGTGACGGAGACAAGCGGGACGAAAAAACAAAAGCGAAAGGCTGCGGACTCCGCAAAGCACCTTTCGCTTTTCACTTCGCAGCTTTCAACTTCGGACTTACGCCGAGACACCGAATTCGCGCAGGGCGTCGTTGAGCGACGTTTTCTTGTCGGTCGATTCCTTGCGCTGGCCGATAATCAAGGCGCACGAAACGCTGTATTCGCCGGCAGGGAACTGCTTGCGGTAGCTGCCCGGTACAACCACCGAGCGCGGCGGCACATAGCCTTTGTAGGTCACCGGCTCGGGGCCTGTCACGTCGATGATGTGCGTCGAGCCCGTGATGACGGTGTTCGAGCCCAGGACCGCTTCGCGGCATACGTGCGCCCCCTCCACCACGATCGAGCGCGACCCCACGAAGCAGTTGTCCTCGATGATGACCGGGGCCGCCTGCACGGGTTCCAGCACTCCGCCGATGCCCACGCCGCCCGAGAGGTGGACGTGTTCGCCGATCTGGGCGCACGAGCCCACCGTGGCCCAGGTGTCGACCATCGTACCGGCGCCAACGTAGGCGCCGATGTTGACGTACGAGGGCATCAGAATGGCTCCCGGAGCTATGTAGGCGCCGTAGCGCGCCACGGCATGGGGCACGGCCCGTACGCCCAGCGCTTCGTAGCCGTGCTTCAGCTCCATTTTGTCGAACCACTCCAGTTCGCCCGCCTCCATCTTGCGCATGGGCTGGATCGGGAAGTAGAGGATCACGGCTTTCTTGACCCATTCGTTCACCCGCCACTCGCTTTTTTCCGCATCGACGGGTTCGGCGCAGCGCAGCGCTCCCTTGTCGACCAGTTCTACCGTGCGGCGTACCGCTTCCTGTGCTTCGGTGCCGGCGAGCAGCGCGCGGTCGTCCCACGTGCGTTCGACGACGGTTTTCAGTTCTTCGTACATATTGTTGTTTTTTTATGATTCCGTCTCGTTCGTTGTTCGAGTGCCGGCGGCTCGCATCGGGGCAGCCTCTTTTGCAGCCATCGATGGTCCGGTCCGGCCGCGGGCCGGAGTGCCGCCGTGCGTTTCGCACGGGGAGTCGCCGGTTTGCTGACCAAAGTTACGCAATTTTTCCTAACTTTGCCCCAACTAACGCAAATACCCTTTCCCGACATGATCAAACCGGTACGTGCGGCCGTGCTCCTGGTGGGCGTCGTCGCG
Organism: uncultured Alistipes sp.; assembly: GCA_948736885.1. The sequence continues at coordinate 114,306 of CAPXWY010000002.1, read as the reverse complement.
ATGATTGCAACAAGTTGCACGCAGATGAAACAGATCAAGCATCAGCCCTATCCCGACACCGCGCGCGGCGAGGTGGTCGACGACTACTTCGGCACGAAGGTGGCCGACCCCTACCGCTGGCTCGAGGACGACAACTCGGAGGCTACGGCCGCCTGGGTCGCCGCCGAGAACGCCGTGACGGACGACTACCTCTCGCAGATTCCGTTCCGCGGGGCCATCCGCCAGCGCCTCGCCGAGCTCTGGAACTACCCCAAGCAGGGCATTCCCTCCCGGCACGGCGATGCCTGGTACTGGTTTTACAACAACGGGCTTCAGAACCAGTCGGTGCTCTACTGCGCCGATACGCCCGACGCCAAGGGCCGCGTCTTCCTCGATCCCAACGCCTTGTCGGCCGACGGGACGGTGGCGCTGTCCGACGTGTCGTTCTCCGAGGACGGCAATTATTGCGCCTATTCCGTGGCCGAGTCGGGTTCCGACTGGGTGGAGATCCGCGTGATCGACGTGGCGTCGGGCAAGCTGACCGACGACCACATCGAGTGGGTGAAGTTCTCGGGCGCCACGTGGGCTCCCGACTCCAAGGGCTTCTACTACAGCGCCTACGATGCTCCCAAAGCGGGCGTCTACTCGTCGCAGAACCAGTTCCAGAAGGTTTACTACCACGCGCTCGGTACGCCGCAGTCGGAAGACGTGCTGGTCTACGACGACCCGGCCCATCCGCTGCGTTACTTCTCGGCCTGGCCGAGCGACGACGGCGAATGGCTTTTCGTTGTCGGGTCGGAGGGTACGTCGGGTTCCGAAATCCTCTGCCGCCGCGTGAACGACAGCCGCTTCCGCACGCTGCTGAAAGGTTTCGACCACGACTACGGCATCGTCGACTGCAAGAACGACGAACTCTACTATACGACCAACGAGGGTGCTTCGAACTATGCCCTCCGCAAGATTTCGCTGACGACCCCCGGCAAGCCCGTGACGGTCATTCCGGAGAAGGAGTGCCTGCTGGAGGGCGTTTCGACCGCCGGCGGTTCGCTGTTCGCCATCTATCTGCAGGACGCGCAGCACAAGGTGGCCCAGTATGCCTACGACGGTTCGCTTGTCCGCGAGGTCGGGTTGCCGGCCATCGGCACGGTCGGCGGCTTCGGCGGCAAGAAGGAGCAGACCTCCCTTTACTATTCGCTGTCGAACTACCTCTCGCCTGCGACCATCTACCGCTACGACATCGCTACGGGCGAGTCGGTTCTTTTCAAGGCTCCCGAAATCGGCTTCGATCCCGAACTCTTCGTCACCGACCAGGTCTTCTATGCTTCGAAGGACGGTACGCGCGTGCCGATGTTCGTCACCCACCGCAAGGACATGGAGCTCGACGGCTCGAATCCCTGCCTGCTCTACGCATACGGCGGTTTCCAGATCAACCTCACGCCCGGATTCAACCCCTCGGCGCTGATGTTCGTCGAGCAGGGCGGCATCTACTGCGTGGCCAATCTGCGCGGCGGTTCGGAGTACGGCGAAGAGTGGCACAAGGCCGGCATGCTGGCCAACAAGCAGAACGTCTTCGACGACTTCATCGCGGCGGCCGAATATCTTGTCGCTCAGAAATATACGTCGTCCGACCGGCTCGCTATCCACGGCGGTTCCAACGGCGGTCTGCTGGTCGGCGCCTGCGAGGTGCAGCGTCCCGATCTCTATGCCGTCTGCCTGCCGTCGGTGGGCGTGATGGACATGCTGCGCTACCATAAGTTCACCATCGGCTGGGGCTGGGCCGTCGAGTACGGTTCGTCGGACAACGAGGAGCAGTTCGGCTATATCTACAAGTATTCGCCGCTGCATAATATCAAGCAGGGTGTCACCTATCCTGCTACGCTGGTCATGACGGCCGACCACGACGACCGCGTCGTGCCGGCCCACTCGTTCAAGTTCGCTGCCGAGCTCCAGCACTGCCAGGCCGGCGATGCTCCCGTGCTGATCCGCATCGAGTCCAATGCCGGTCACGGCGCAGGCAAACCCACCTCGAAACGCATCGACGAGGCTGCGGACATGTACGCTTTCCTGTTCCAGAACATCGGCGTGCCCTACCGACCCGTCAAAAAGTAAGCTGCCGATGAAGGTCTACAAATTCGGAGGAGCTTCGGTGCGCAATGCCGACGGCGTGCGCAACCTGCTGAAGATCATAGGCGACGAACGCGATCTGTTCATCGTCGTCTCGGCCATGGGCAAGACGACCAACGCTTTGGAGCGCGTTTTCGCCGGCTTGCAGCGCGGCGATCGCACCGGGGCGCTGGAGGAGGTCGCCGCCCTGCGTGCCTGCCATGCCGCGATCGTCGACGATCTGTGGCACGGTCCCACGCAGCTCGAGCGCGTCGAAGCGTTCTTTGCCGAGCTCGAACGGACGGCCGCCGAGGGTGTCTGCCGCGAGGAGGATGCCGAGCTGTGGTACGACCGCATCGTGGCTTTCGGCGAGCTGATCTCCACGAGCATCATCTCCGAATACCTGGCCTATGCGGGGGTCCCCAACCGCTGGGTCGACATGCGCCGGGCGCTGGTCACCGAGCAGCGGCACAAGGACGCTGAGGTCGACTTGGCCGCTTCTGCTCCGCGCCTGCGGGCCGAGGTGGAGGGGCGCCCGGAGCGTGTTTTCGTGGGACAGGGCTTCATCGGCGGAGCTCCCGACGGCACGACCACGACCCTCGGACGCGAGGGCTCCGACTATTCGGCGGCCGTGGCGGCCAACATCCTCGGGGCCGAGTCGATGGCGGTGTGGAAGGATGTCGACGGCGTGCTCAACGCCGATCCCAAGATTTTCCCCGACGCCGTGCAGATCGCCGAGCTCAACTATCTGGACACCATCGAACTGGCTTACAGCGGGGCGCAGATCATCCATCCGCGCACCATCAAGCCCTTGCAGAACAGCAACATCCCGCTCTACGTGCGGCCGTTCGGCGACAAGCGCAAGCCCGGCACCGTCATCCGCGGCGTGTCGGCGCCCGTCGAGGTTCCGATCCTGATTCTCAAAAAGGATCAGGTTCTGCTCACGATCCGTTCGCGCGACTTTTCGTTCGTCCTGGAGGAGAAGTTCGCCGCCATCTTCTCGTTGTTGGAGCGCTATCGCATCAAGACCAACCTGATCCACAACTCGGCCGTCAATCTGAGTCTCTGCATCGACGATTCGTGGCATGTCGACCAGGCCGTCGCCGCGCTGCGCGAGGAGGGTTTCGACGTCATGAAGATCGAGCGGATGGAGCTGCTGACCGTCCGCGGTTATACCGACGAGCTGTGGCAGCACTACGCCTCCGGCCCCCGCGTCTTCATCCGCCAGGCCACCCAGTCGACGGTTCGCGTCGTGCGGAAAGCCGAGGCGCCCGAGCAGAGTAAATAAAGGCGGGGTCCGTATCCGATCTGCACCGGAATCGTTTCGTTCGTCATGCTGACCGAAGCGAAGGAGCCGTTGGGTGAGTCCGGATCATGGGGATTTTTCGCTTTGCCCGACCATTCATGCCGGGAATCTGCCGGAAATGAAGAAGCGCCGCTTTGCGGGCGGCAGCCAAAATGAAGAATCGAAAGCCGCAGAAAACATGGATCGCATTGTTTTCTGCGGCTTCTTTTTGCAGGCGGCTTGTCTCTGTGCGCGGGGGTCATTCCGGGCTTTTCATTTTCGAGATGATGTTCCAGTAGGAGTCGTCGCGGATTTCGCCGCTGCGTTTCATGCCGACGATGGTGCGGACGATGTATTTCTGGATGTCGCGCTGCAGCCGTTTGTAGAGCGGACAGCGCGTGTAGTTCTCGTTGTCGAGCAGCACGTCGCGGATCGAGCGCAGCGAGTTGGTGTAGTTGGCCATTTCGTTGCGCAGGGCCACGCCCTGTTTCTTCGACGCGTTGATCTTGGCGATGGAGAGCTGCCGCAGTTTCTCGCACACCGAGTTGAGCAGCACCATCACCACGTTGTCCATGAGCGTGTGGCCGTGCATGAAAAGATAGGTCGTCTCGGGGGTCACGCCGCGCTCGCGGAGCAGCAGTTCGAACGCTTTCATCGGTTCGATCATCTTCGGATTGCGCTGGCACAGCAGCCGGTGGCGCTTCTCCACGTTGCGGGCGAGCCATTCGAGCGTGCGGGCGCCGTTGTCCTCGATGTCCAGATAGCCCAGCCGCACCGCCGACTTGAAGTCGATGAGCGGGAACACGTGTTCCGTGGAGAGCTGGGCCGAGTAGGCGTACCACACGAACAGCGGGTAGATCGTGCACGAGTAGTCGCGCATGAAAGCCACGAAGTCGAAGATGCGCGTGTCGTTCTTCGTGGCCTTGACGCAGACGTTGTGCAGCGAGGGTGCGTAGCAGAGGTAGTTTTCCGTCGCGTAGGCGTAGGTGTGGAACATGTGGCGCGCGCCCGCCACCTCGGCCGACTGCGCCGTGCGCCCGGCGAACAGGTAGTCGAAGTCGGAGTCGACGCACAGCAGCAGGTTCTCGCACGACTCGGGTATCATGTTCAGCAGCACCTTCTTGCCTTTGGGCAGGTCGTCGCGCACGGGCACCGAGATCTCGAAGCGCAGGTAGGGGTTGCGGAAATGGTCGAAGATGCCGCGCCAGAAGGCCACGTCTTCGTATCCCTCGACGAAGACCCGCACCAGCCGCTGCCCCGGCTCGGCCGGCAGCGGGCGCGGCAGCCGGTCGGATTCCGGCGTGCGGCGGGAAAGATTTATTTCGTGCTTCTTGGCTTTCATCGTATGCGAAGATAAATATTTTCGTATTTTTGCGCAAAATACAGGTGACGTTTCGGTGTTTAATTTCTGCTTTTCGGAGAGAAAACGGCGGTCGGCAACATCGGAAGTTTCTCCGGCGGTCCCGGGACCGGGCGAACGGGTCGCGGCCGGTGGCATCGTTGCGGCGCGGGCTGTTGCTTCGCTTTTCCGCCCTCCCTTGCAGGGCCGGGTTTGTCCAAGGCGGAAGTACCCCTCCTCTCCGGACCGTTACTTTTCACTTTTCACCTTGAATAAGATGGCTGACAACGACTGGAAATCGCGGCTCGGAATGGTCTATTCGACCGATCCCGACTTCGCATATACGACCCGGCACGACGAGGAGCCCGAGACGCTCGCTCCCGAGCGGCAGGAGCTGCGCGTGTGGCTCGACCGCAAGCAGCGGGGCGGCAAGGTCGTCACGCTCGTGCGCGGTTTCGTGGGCCGCGACGACGACCTGCAGGCTCTGGCGCGTTTGTTGAAGACCCGGTGCGGCGTCGGCGGGGCTGCCAAGGAGGGTGAAATCATCATCCAGGGCGATCACCGCGACCGGGTCGTCGATCTTCTGACCCGCAGCGGTTACCGCTGCAAGAAAGCCGGCAGCTGACCTTGGAAAGAACGCTCCGCATACTCTTCGTGCTCGCCGCCCTGCTGGCAGCGAGGTCCCTGCGTGCGCAGTACTATACTTGGGGTTCCGATCCCGCGAATCTGCGTTGGTCGACCGTCCGCACTCCCGACGTGCGGATCATCTATCCCGACACGGTCTCCGACCTGGCGGACCGCACGCTTTTCTACATCCGCAGCGTCCGGCCCGACATCGGCTTCGGGTTCCGCCACGGCCCCATGCGCATTCCGTTCGTCATGCACCCCGAGAACTTCCGTTCCAACGGGTTGGTCATGTATCTGCCCAAGCGCGTCGAGTTTCTCACGGCGCCCGCCGTCGACAGCTACTCCATGCCGTGGTGCAAGCAGCTGGTGGCCCACGAGTACCGGCACGCCGTGCAGTACAACAACCTCGACCGGGGCCTCATCCGGGTGCTGAGCTACATCCTCGGGCAGCAGGGTTCCACCATCGGACTGCTGTGCATGCCCCTTTGGGCCCTGGAGGGCGACGCCGTCATGACCGAGACCGCCATGTCCTCCTACGGCCGCGGATTGCAGCCATCGTTCTCCATGGCCTACCGCGCCATGGGCAACATCGGCCGCGAGCGTCGCAACCTCGACAAGTGGTTCTGCGGTTCCTACCTCTCGCATGTCCCCGACCACTACGAGCTCGGCTACCAGCTCTGTTCCTATGCTTACGACAAGTACGGCGAGAACGTGTGGGACAAGGTTGCCTGGTACGGTTCGCGCAATCCCTACGTCATTGCCGTCACCGCCGTGTCTCTGCGCAAGTTCTACAAGACGAGCGTTTCGCAGCTCTTCCGCGAGACTTTCGACAACCTGCATGCCTGTTGGGATTCGCTGCCGAAGACCGGCGACAGCGCCTTGCCGCTCCGCGAGCTTCCCGATGACAACTATACCGTCTACCGCTGGCCTCTCCCGCTGCCCGACGGGCGGGTTCTGGTTCTCAAGAATGACTTCGACAGGCCCGAACGCTTCGTCGAGATCGACCGGGAGAGCGGTGCCGAGCGCTTCGTGGCTTATGTCGGTTCGCTCTCCACGCGCCCGGCGCTGGATGCGGAGGGCCGGGTGTGGTGGACCGAATACCGGCGTTCGAAGCTCTTCGAGCAGCGCGTCAATTCGCAGCTTTGCAGGATGGACCTCGCCGAGCGCCGGCCCCGCGCCGTGAGCGGTGAGCGCCGGGTGCTCTATCCCACGCCCGGCGACGGCGGAACCGGCTGGGTGGAGTACAACTACGACGGTTCCTATGCCGTTGTCGTCTCGAAATCCGACGGCTCGCGCCGGCGTTTCGCCGCACCGCGCCGGGCCGAAATCCACGGGCTGGCCTGGGACGACACCACGGTGGCGTGGTACGTGCTTGTGACCGACGACAGCGGCATGTGGATCGGCCGCATCGACTGCGAGGGGGTGCATGCGGTCACGCAGGGCGCCTACGTCACCCTCTCCGACCTGAGGGCCGGGAACGGACGTCTCTACTACGGCTCGATCGCGTCGGGCAAGGACGAGGTGCATTGCTTCGATCTGCTCGGCCGCCGCGAATACCGCATCACGACTTCGGATTACGGTTCTTTCGATCCGGCCCCTGCCGACGGCAGCGTGCTGGTCACGACCTACGACAGGCGCGGTTACCGGCCTGCCGTGCAGCCGTTGGCCGACAGTGCGCTCATTCCCGTGAGCCATGCCCGGCTTCCCGACAATGCGGTCAACCCGCCGCGCAGGTCGTGGCCGGTCGTCAACCTCGATACGGTGGTTTTCACGTCGGCCGATTCGACCCTCCAGCGCCGCCAGTTCCGCACGCGGCGTTACCGCAAGGCACCCAATCTGATCAACATCCATAGCTGGATGCCCGTGGCGTTCGATCCGTTCGCTGCCGTCGACGAGCATGTCATCGAACTCAATCTGGGCGCCACGCTCCTTTCCCAGAACCTCCTGTCGAACACCGAGGCCTACGCTTCCTACGGCTGGAACCGCCGCGAGGGTTCCATCTGGCGGCTCGGGGCGCGCTACTTCGGCCTGGGCGTCCATTTCGATCTGAGCGCGGCCTACGGCGGCGACCAGATCTTCTATGCGCCTTTCCGCCGGGACGAGGCGAGGATGCTGCCGGCCTACGATGCAAAGACCGGATTCTTCGTGACGCCCGAGCGCCTTTCGCCCGACAAATACTACTCCGTGGGTCTTTCGGCCACCTTGCCGCTCTATTTCCAGTGCGGCTACCATTCGCGCCAGCTCACCCTCTCGACCGGCTGGAACTACTCCAACGGCATGGTCGCCAACCTGGGACGCATCGAGTGGACCGACGGCAACATCACCAACCTGGAGCGGATCGGCTTCCACGAAGGACTCCACAAGCTGGCTTTCAGCATCGGTTTCTCCGACTACGTGCGGCAGGCCTACCGCGATTTCGCGCCGCGCTGGGGTTATTCGCTCTCGGCGGGCTACACCTTCAACCCCTCGGACAAGAATTTCAGCGATCTGGTCTCGACTTACGCACGTTTCTACCTGCCGGGTTTCGTGCGGCACCATTCGTTCCAGGTCGCGGCCAGCTACCAGACTTCGGTCGGCGGCTACAAGTTCCCGTCGGGCTATGCGCCGCTGAGCTACCGTTCTTCGCGGTTGATTCCCCGCGGCTTCGGTTCGGGCGATATCCTTTCGAACAACTACCTGGCCGCCCGGGCCGACTACCAGCTTCCCGTATGGTATCCCGAGGGCGGCATCGCCTCGGTGCTCTACTTCAAGCGCATCCGGGTCAACGTCGGCGGCGACTACGCCCAGTTCCGCGATTACCGGCCCGCGCGCGATGTCGCGGACGGCAGCATGGTGCGGCGGCGCATCTGGTCGGTCGGCGGCGATCTGATCTTCGATGTCAACTTCTTCGGGCAGCCCGCTTCGGCCACTTCGACGTTCAAGATTTCATGCTACCGTCCTTCCAGCGGCAAGGTGTGGGTCTCGGCATCGGTGGGCCTGCCGTTCTGACCGGGCGGCCGGAGGTGAAAACCGAGTTTATACGCGAAATTTCCTTGCTGCCGTTTTCAGCGGCTCTCGGAGCCGCGCGGGCCGCAGCCTCCCCCGGCGGAGGCCCGCAGAATCCGGCTGTCGCCGGGCGTGCTCCGCAGGCCGCGGTCCGCAAACATGCGTGAATCCTCCTCTCTACCGACAGACCGAATACCGAATCGGCAATGGAGGGCCGCCCTTGCGAATAAGCGCATTGAAAATCCTATTGTACTGCGGAAAGTGCCGGCTCGAAGGGTGCGGCAGCGCTGCCGCCGGGGCGTGCGATGCGGCAAAACAATTTTCCGGGTGTGCGGAGCGTTTTGTTCTCCTCGGGCGTGGCTGCGGGGCACGCTTGCAGACTTTTGCCGGTTGAGGTTGCAGCCCGTACGGTTCGGAAAGCCGCTGCACCGCCGCCGAACCGTACGATTGGGATTTTTAATTTTCAATTCTTAGTTTTTCACTCGATTTTCCGTATCTTCGCACCAAATTAGCTGCTATGGCAAAAAAGAAACAGACGGGCATCGACCCCAAAACCATACGATGGATCTGGATCGCGGCTTTCGCGCCTTTCGCTCTGGTTGCCGTCATGCTCACGCTCACGGCGTTGGGCGTATTCGGGCGCATGCCTTCGTTCGAGGAGCTGGAGAATCCCCGCAGCAACCTCGCCACGGAGATCTTCTCCGAGGACGGCAAGGTCATCGGGTCGTTCTTCGTACAGAATCGTTCCTACGTCCAGTACGACGATCTCTTTCCGCGCGACTCCGCTCAGTTCATCCGTCTGGGCGGGCACGACGTGCCGCCCGTCGTCGCGGCCCTCATCTCCACGGAGGACGTGCGTTTCCGCAGCCACTCGGGCATCGACATCCCGTCGCTCGCCCGCGTCGCCGTGAAGACCGTGGGTATGTTCAACCTTTCGCAGGGCGGCGGTTCGACCATCACCCAGCAGCTGGCCAAAAACCTCTTCCCGCGCGACACGGTGCGCAACCGCGGCAAGATCGTCCGCACGGCCAAACTCATCTCCTCGAAGTTCAAGGAGTGGATCACGGCCGTCAAGCTCGAATACAACTACACCAAGGAGGAGATCGCCGCCATGTACCTCAATACCGTCGAGTACGGGTCCAATGCTTTCGGCATCAAGTCGGCGGCCCACACCTTCTTCAACAAGGAGCCCCACGAGCTCAACGTCCAGGAGGCCGCCGTGCTCGTCGGCGTGGTCAACGCCCCGACGTTCTATTCGCCCGTGCGCAACCCCCAGCGGGCGCTCGCCCGCCGCAACCTCGTGCTCTCGCGCATGCGGGCGGCCGGCGCGCTCACCCGCAAGCAGTACGACTCCATCGCGGCGCTGCCCATCCAGCTCAACTACAAGCCCATCTCCCACAACGAGGGTACGGCCACCTATTTCCGCGAGATGCTGCGCCTGGTGATGAATGCCGAGCGGCCGCGCCGCAACCAGTTCTACAACGAGTGGGACTACGAGCAGGCCGTCAGGGAATACGATGAGAATCCGCTCTACGGCTGGTGCCACAAGAACCGCAAGGCCGACGGCACGCCCTACAACGTCTACCGCGACGGTCTGAAGATCTACACCACCATCAACTCCGCCATGCAGCGCTACGCCGAGCAGGCCGTGCAGAAACAGCTGGCCGAGGTTATCCAGCCGCAGATGGACGATCAGTACAGACGCACCAAGCAGCTCTTTTTCGAGACCACGCGTGCCGAGCGCGAGCAGATCATGAAGCATGCCGTCCGCTATTCGGACCGCTACCGCGAGATGAAGCAGGCAGGCTATCGCGAGAAGGAGATCGAGGAGTCGTTCGACCGCCCCTGTTCCATGAAGGTCTTCACTTTCCGGGGCGAGCGCGACACCGTCATGACGCCGCGCGATTCGATCCGCCACCACAAGCGCATCATGCGCGCTTCGTTCATGGCGCTCGATCCCCGCACGGGTTTTGTCAAGGCCTACGTCGGAGGGCCCAATTTCCGCTACTTCAAGTATGACATGGCCAAACAGGGCAAGCGTCAGATCGGCTCCACCATCAAGCCGTTCATCTACACCTTCGCCATCGCCCACCTGGGTCTTTCGCCCTGCACGCCCGTGCCCAACCTGCCCGTGACCATCGAAACGGCCAACGGCACCGCCTGGTCGCCCAAGGAGGCCGGCAAGGTGGCGCAGGAGGGCGAGCTGCATCCGTTGTCGTGGGGTCTCGCTCTGAGCCGCAACAACTACTCGGCCTGGATCATGAAGCAGGCCAAGGAGCCCGCCGCCGTGGCCGATTTCATCCACAACATGGGCATCCGCAGCTACATCGACCCCGTTCCGGCACTCTGTCTCGGCACCTCCGAGTCGAACGTTTTCGAGTTGGTGAGCGCCTTCTCGACTTTCGCCAACCAGGGCGTGCACACCGACGCCATCTTCGTCACCCGCATCGAGGACCGCCAGGGCAACGTCATCGCTTCGTTCATTCCCCAGTCGCAGGACGCCATCGGCGAGCAGACGGCCTACACCATGCTCTCCATGTTGCAGGGCGTCGTCTCGGGCGGTACGGCCAGCCGGCTCAAGTGGCAGTTCGGGCTCGACGGCGTGGAGATCGGCGGCAAGACCGGCACTTCCAACAAGAACCGCGACGCGTGGTTCGTCGGCGTGGCTCCGCGCATCGTCGCCGGTGCCTGGGTCGGCGGCGAGGACCAGGCCGTGCACCTCATCTCGCGCGGCGAGGGCAGCGTCGTGGCCCTGCCCATCGTGGGCGAATTCCTCAAGTCGGTCTACGACAACGGCACGCTCGGCGTTTCGCGCTTCGACAAGTTCGAACGTCCGGCTTCCATGCCGCGCTACGACTGCGGGTGGGTGAAGCAGGCGGCCGAGGGCGAAGAACTCTTCCCCGAGGACGACACCGTGGACGAAGACGAACTCTTTTTCGATTGACGGCCCGCACGGTCGTTTCATTTCAAAATAGGTTGACGCTATGAAAATCGCAATCGTAGGGGCCAGCGGGGCCGTGGGACAGGAGTTCCTCCGCATTCTCGAAGAGCGGCCGCTGCCGATCGACGAACTGCTTCTTTTCGGCTCGGAGCGCAGCGCGGGCCGTACCTACCGCTTCCGCGGCAAGGATGTAACGGTCAGACTGTTGCAGCATAACGACGACTTCCGGGGCGTCGACTTCGCTCTGGTATCGGCCGGAGGCGGCACCTCGCGCGAGTTTGCGGAGACCATCACGCGCCACGGCACGGTCATGATCGACAACTCCAGCGCGTTCCGCATGGATGCCGACGTGCCGCTGGTCGTTCCCGAGGTCAATCCCGACGATGCCCGGCAGGCGCCGCGCCGCATCATCGCCAATCCCAACTGCACGACGATCCAGATGGTGGTGGCCTTGCAGGCCATCGAGCGGCTGTCGCACATCCGCCGCGTGCACGTCTCCACCTACCAGTCGGCCAGCGGCGCCGGTGCCGCCGCAATGGCCGAACTTGAGAAGCAGCATGCCGAGTTGACGGCCGGGCAGGAACCGACCGTCGAAAAGTTCGCTTTCCAGCTGGCTTACAACGTCATTCCGCATATCGACGTCTTCACCGACAACGACTACACCAAGGAGGAGATGAAGATGTTCAACGAAACACGCAAGATCATGCACTCCGACGTGCGGGTGTCGGCCACCTGCGTGCGCGTGCCCGTCATGCGCGCCCATTCCGAGAGCGTGTGGGTCGAGACCGGGCGTCCCGTGTCGGTGGAGGAGGCCCGTGCGGCTTTCGCCGCAGCGCCGGGCGTGGTGTTGATGGACGAGCCCGCCGCCAAGGTCTATCCCATGCCGCTTTTCGTCGCCGGCAAGGACCCCGTCTACGTGGGTCGCATCCGCAAGGATCTGGCCTGCGAAAACGGCTTGACATTCTGGTGCGTCAGCGACCAGATCCGCAAAGGCGCGGCGCTCAACGCCGTGCAGATCATGGAGACGCTGATCCGGTAGGGCCGGCTTCCGGGCGGATGATGCGTGCTCGTTCCGGCTTTCGGGTCGGGTAGTGCTGTTTCCCGACCCGCGCCCGGCTTGTTGTTCAGCATCGTTCGGATTATAGCGGCAACGTTTCGTTTTAGCACTGAGATCGGTGCATTCAGCTTATTTTTGAGCCATGTGGCAGGCCGCGTCCTTTCGGGATGCGGCTTTTTGTCGGTTGCGGCACTCTATTTGCGGATGGTGCAGGCGAACCTTAAACTTTTTTTGCCATGAAAAAATATCGTTGCACCGTCTGCGAATACATCTACGATCCCGAGGTCGGCGATCCCGACAACGGCATCGCTCCCGGTACGCCTTTCGAGGAACTGCCCGAGGGTTGGATCTGTCCCGTCTGCGGCGAGCCCAAGGATGTCTTCGTTCCCGTCGACTGAGCCCGGGCGAGCGCCGCTCCGCAACACCGCCGGTGCCCGAAGGGCCCGGCTTCGCTTTTCACCGACCGTTTTTTAGCTTGTAACCAATGCAGTTGCTTGTTCTGTCACTCTTAATTTTCCCGTTTATGCAGACCGATACCGCCGCCGCTTCGCGCTTCGTTTCCAAGGAGCTTCCCTATGCCTACGATGCGCTGGCACCGCAGCTCTCCGAGGAGACGTTGCACTACCACCACGACAAACATTATGTCGGCTATGTCAACAAACTCAACGAGTTGATCGTCGATACGCCCTATGCCGACCAGCCGCTGGAAGACATCATCATGTCGGCCGACGGCGCCATCTACAACAACGCCGCGCAGGCCTGGAACCATGAGTTCTACTTCGATCAGCTCTCGCCCAAGCCGCAGAGCGAGCCGCAGGGAGCGCTTCTGGAGGCCATCAACCGCAGCTTCGGTTCGTTCGACCGGTTCAAGATCCAGATGAACGCGGCCGCCGCCGGTCTGTTCGGTTCGGGGTGGGCATGGCTCGCCGCCAAGCCGTCGGGCGAATTGGTCATCGTCGCCGAATCCAACGCCGGCAATCCCATGCGCAGCGGATTGAAGCCCCTGCTGGCCATCGACGTCTGGGAGCATGCCTATTATGTCGACTATCGCAACCGTCGCCCCGATGCCGTCAAGGCGTTGTGGGAGCGCATCGACTGGAAGACCGTCGGCGAGCGTTACGACCGCAAGTAGTATTCCGCTTTTTTTGTATTTTCCCTCTTTTTCTGCTTCTTTCTCTTCTCCTGCGTCCGGATCGTTCTTATGGCGGTCCGGACGTTGTCGTTGTGTTTTCGCAGCGGTCGGTTTCGGGCTGGATGCTTCCGGTTTTCGAAGGCGGGTTTGTGTTTCCGCCTTTTGTTTCGGCGTCAGCTTTGTTCGCGTGGTCGGGCGGTTTCCAAGGTTCCCGGCAACGGCTCATTCTTTATCCTTGCCGCGGTTCGCCTTTTCGGTTCCGGGTCTTCGGGTGTTCGGGCCGGCGGTTTTCCCGTTTCCGGTCCGATCGATGTTCCGGACGGCTCATTTCTCTTCTTCCGCCTTTGCAGTCCGTTGTTTGGCACGCGCTTTGCAATTCCATAGTCAACTGCGGATCAGCAACCGCAGTGAGGTTTCTTCATTTATTTAAGTTTGGGTTAGTAGTTTTAGGAGGGCAACCTCCGGAGGCAGCAGGCAATCGTGAGATTCCCTGCTGTTTTTGTTTGGTCCGTTCGCAGGCGCGCCGAACCTTCTTTCGGCAGGTTGTAAAAACTTTTATCCGGGATTCCCGTTCAGCGCCGAGTGGCTGCAATATTCCGCCGCCGGCGCTTCGATTTGCTCCGGCCGCCGCTTCCTGTCGCGCAAGCCAAAAGAAAAACCGCGCCCGACTTTCGTCAGACGCGGTTTGCTGTGCCCAGGACAAGACTCGAACTTGCACGAACTAAACGTTCACTACCCCCTCAAAGTAGCGTGTCTACCAATTTCACCACCTGGGCGACACATGACCGAAACTTGCATTTCGGGAGCACAAATATAGGGCATTATTTTCAAACTGCCAAATTTTTTTGTGCGATTGTATGTTTTGCCTCTCCCGCCGGGCCGGAGCTCGGGTAAACAAGGTGCTGTTACTGTTCTTTTCGGGGCGGGCTTGTGCCGGCTTGTGATCCGTTCCGACTTCGCCCCGCTTGCCCGGCCGGTTGGGCTATAAACGGACCGGCTCTTTTATGGCCGGCCCGTTTGCGAAGCCGGGGATTATCGGAGCGTCATTTCGTCGATCAGGTAGCCGGCACCGCCGATGCGATCGATAACCATCAGTACATAGCGGATGTCGACGGCGATGTTGCGGCAGATCGTGGGGTCGAACTCGATGTCGCTCATCGTCGAGCGCCACGTGCGGTCGAAGTTGATGCCCACCAGCTCGCCGCGTCCGTTCAGAATCGGCGAGCCCGAGTTGCCGCCCGTGGTGTGGTTGGTTGCCAGGAAGCAGACCGGCACCGTGCGGCGTCCGCCGACCTCGATGCCCCAGCGGCCGTAGTCTTTCGAGGCGTGGAGATCGCGCAGCGCCTGGGGGATGTCGTAATCGTAGATCGCCGGATTGTCCTTGGCGATGATGCCGTCGAGAGTGGTCAGGGGCGTGTGGTATTCGCCGTCGGCATATTCGTAGCCGGCCACTTTGCCGTAGGCTACGCGCAGCGTGAGGTTGGCATCGGGGAACATGGCGCCCTCGCGTTTCTCGGCTGCTGCCCAGCGGCGCAGCCCCTCCACGTAGCGGGCGTAGAGCGCGTTCATGCGGGCGCTGTTGAAGTTGCGCAGCGACCGGGTGCCGAGTTCGTCGACGATTTCGGCGCTGAGCCCTTTGATGGCTTCTTTCAGTGCAATGAGTTCGGGGTTCTGCGGGTCGTCGGCCGCCAGTGCGAAGATATGGTCGGCATAGGCCGCGGGCGTGCCGTGCTGCTTGATTCCGGCTTCGAATTCAGCAATCGGAGCGAGCATCGTGCTGCGGCCGGCATACTCCTCGAATGCCAGGCGGTACAGTGCTTGTTCGACAGGGCGGCGCTTGGCGAAGAGCGGATCGGCCTTTTCCTCGTCGGTGAAGCCGTAGCGGAGCGTGAGCAGCGTTTCGCCCAGCAGTTCGCGCGTATAGTAGTAGGGAAGCGCCCGTGCGAACTCGTTTTTCAGTTCCTGCAGCACTTCGCCGTCGCCCGTGGCTTCGACGAACCGTTGTTCGGTGCGCAGTTTCTTTTCATAGGTGCCCAGGCGCTTGATTCCCAGCACTTCGCCCTGCCATTTCTTCCAGGCGTTGGCGATCGAGGCGTGTTTGGCCGCATAGTGGATGCGCAGCGCCGGATCGCTCTCCTGAGCCCGGGAGATGAGGTCGAGCCGTCCGGTGCGGATGGCGATCTTCATCGGGTCGGAAGTCTCGGCGATGTATTTCACTACGTCCGACAGAATATATTGTTGCGTGTTGCCCGGGAAGCCGTAGATCATCGTGAAGTCGCCTTCTGCGACACCGCGTGTCGAGACCGTGAAATGGCGGCGCGGGCGGAAGGGTACGTTGTCGGGCGAGTAGGCGGCGGGCTTGTTGTCGGGACCGGCGTAGATGCGGAAGACCGAGAAGTCGCCGGTGTGGCGAGGCCAGATCCAGTTGTCGGTGTCGCCGCCGAACTTGCCGATCGACGAGGGCGGGGCGGCCACCAGACGCACGTCGTCGAACTGCTCGTAGAGGAACAGGAACTGCTGGTTGCCGTAGTACATCTGTTCGACCGCTGCCTTGTAGCCTTTGCCCTCGGCTTCGGCCTTGCGGACGATCTCGTCGGCCGTTTCTCCGGCCGCCATACGGTCTGTGACGTCCTCCATGCGGACCAGGAATTTGACGTTGAGTTCCTTGTTGGGCAGCTCCTCGGCCCGCGATCGGGCCCAGAAACCGTGGGTCAGGTAGTCGTGCTCGACGGCCGAATGGCTCTGGATGGCGTCGTAGCCGCAGTGGTGGTTGGTCAGGAGCAGTCCTTCGGCCGAGACCAGTTCGCCCGTGCAGCCCCCGTCGAAAAGCACCACGGCGTCTTTCATCGAAGCCTTGTTGATCGAGTAGATGTCGTCGGCCGTGAGGCGGAAGCCTTTGGCGCGCATGTCGCGGATGCGGTGCGAGATGAGGCTCGGGAGCCACATGCCTTCGTCGGCCATGGCCGGGGCGAGCAGGAGCAGCGCAAAGAAGGTCAGGAGGATACGTTTCATGGTTTCAGGGTTGAGCGATGAATTTTTCGAGTTCGGTGTATACGCGTTGGATCGGCAGTCCCATGACGTTGTAGAACGAGCCGTCGATGCGTTCGATGGCTGCGTAGCCGATCCATTCCTGGATGCCGTAGGAACCGGCTTTGTCGTAGGGGCGGTGGCTGTCGAGGTAGTAGGCGATCTCCTCGTCGGTGAGCGTGCGGAACCACACGTCGGAGCGGGACGAGAAGGTGCGGCGGTGTGCGGCGGTGCGGAACGTCACGCCCGAGACCACCGTGTGGCGGTGGCCCGAAAGGCGGCGCAGCATGGCGAAAGCATCGTTGCGGTCGCGGGGCTTGCCCAGCACACGGCCGTCGAACACCACGACCGTGTCGGCCGTCATCAGAATATCGTTGGGTTCGAGCTGCCAGGGGTAGGCGTCGCTTTTGAGCTGCGAGAGATAGCCGGGGACTTCCTCTGCGTCGAGTTTGTCGGGAAATACCTCTTCGCACGGGTATGTCGGGGCCAGCGCGTAGGGCAGTCCGCAGCCTCGCAGCAGTTCGCGGCGCCGCGGCGACTGCGACGCCAGCAAAAGGCGGTAGGAACGAAGTTTTTCGTGAAGCAACATTTTGCGGAATTGAGGTTTCGGATTGTTCGCCCGGGCCGGCTGCGGGGGGCGCATCTTCGATGCGAGCCGGCCCTGGGCGGCAAGGCTTTCAGCCTTGCGGAATTCTTGTTTTTTGTATGTAGATTATGCTTTGTGGTCTTTCACCTTGCTATCTGATGTCGAAATTCAGCAGTTCGCGGCCTTCGAGCGTGGCGGTGAGGCAGTCGCCGGGAGCTACGGGGCCCACGCCGGCCGGGGTGCCGGTGTAGATCAGGTCGCCCATGCGCAGGGTGATGTATTGCGATACGGCCGCGATGATGCGGTCGACCGTGAAAAGCATTTCGGCCGTGGAGCCCTGCTGGCGCACCTCCCCGTTGACGGCAAGTTCGAAGTGCAGGTTCTGCACGTCGCCGCCCAGGTCGGCCAGCGGCACGAATTCGGGCGAGAGGGCCGCCGAGCGGTCGAACGCCTTGGCCGGTTCCCACGGCAGGCCGCGGGCGATCGCTTCGCGCTGGAGGTCGCGGGCCGTGAAGTCGATGCCGAGGCCCACTTCGCTGTAGTAGCGGTGGGCGAACTTCTCCGCGATCGAACGTCCTACGCGGTCGATGCGCACCATCAGTTCGCATTCGTAGTGCACCTCTTGCGAGAAGGCCGGGATGTAGAACGGGTCGTTGTTGCGCAGCAGCGCCGTGTCGGGTTTCAGAAACCAGACCGGTTCGGCCGCCGTTTCCGCCGCCAGCCCGGTGCCGCGGTGCAGTTCTTCGGCGTGGGCCCGGTAGTTGCGGCCTATGCAGATGATTTTCATGGTTTTTCTTGTTTTTCTTGGCGCAGCAGCTCCACCATCCGGCGGGCGAAGCGTTCGCTGGCACCGGGGCCGCCGATGACAGCGCGCAGTTCCTCGAAGTCGGCCAACATCCGCTCGCGTTTTGCGCCGCCTGCGACGATGGCCCGCAGTTCGCGCTCGGCCCGGTCGACGGAGAGGTCGGACTGGATGATTTCGGCGACGGCTTCGCGTCCGAGGTTGAGGTTGACGAGCGACACCCACGGAATTTTGAGCACGTAGGGCTGCAGCTTCACCTGGAACCACAGCGTGCGGTAGACCACCACCTCGGGTATGCCCAGCAGGGCGGTTTCGAGGGTCGCCGTGCCGGAGGTCACGACGGCCGCTTCGGCCGCATGGAGCGTTTCGTAGGTTTCGTCGCAAACGTAGTGCAGGCTGCTGCCGGCCATGTATTGTTCGTAGAGCGGGCGGTCGAGCCACGGCACGGCCGTGACAACGAACTGGTGTCCGGGAAAACGCTCGGAGAGCCGTGCCATGAGCGGCAGGTTGTCGCGGATCTCGCCCCGGCGGCTGCCGGCCACCAGCGCGACGATGGGGCGTTCGTCCAGCCCGTGCCGGCGGCGGAACTCCTCGGGCGAGGGGAGCGTTGCGCGCCGGGCTTCGAGCGCGTCGACCAGCGGGTTGCCCTCGAAAATGGGGCGGATGCCCTTGCGGGGAAAGTAGTCGCGCTCGAACGGAAAGATGATGAAAAGCCGGTCGACATACTTGCGGATCGCCTTGACCCGCCATTCGCGCCAGGCCCACACCTTGGGCGCTATGTAGTAGTAGGTGCGGATGCCGTGTTCCTTGGCCCAGCGCGCCATCTTCATGTTGAAGCCGGGGTAGTCGACCAGGATCAGCACGTCGGGGGCGAACGCCGCGACGTCGGCCTGGCATTCGCGCATCTGACGTCGGATGGTGCCGAGGTTGCGGAGCACCTGCACGATCCCGAAGAACGAGGTCTCGCGGTAGTGTTTCCGCAGGTTGTCCCGTCCGCCCGCTTCGGCCATCCGGTCGCCGCCCCAGAAGCGGAACCCGGCTTCGGGGTCGGCTTTCTTCAGCCCTTCGATCAGGTTGGCCCCGTGCAGGTCGCCCGAGGGTTCGCCGGCTATGAGGTAATATTTCATGTCGAAGTGAAAAGTTAAAGGTTAAAGGTGAAAAGTGGCTTTTGCGATGCTGTCCGGTGGTGCAGGCGATGATCGGTCATTATCTCGTGCGATCAGGCCTTTCACTTTCCGCTTTTCATTTTTCACCTTCCCGCAAAAGGTCCGGCCGCAGCTGTTTCGTGCGTTGGTAGGCCTGTTCGTCCTGCCAGCGGGCGATTTCGGCGAAGTTGCCCGACAGCAGCACGTCGGGCACCCGCCAGCCGCGGAACTCGGCCGGGCGCGTGTAGACCGGCGGGGCCAGCAGGTTGTCCTGAAACGAGTCGGTCAGCGCCGAGGCTTCGTCGCCGATGGCCCCCGGGATGATCCGCACCACCGAATCGGCAATGATGCAGGCTGCCAGCTCGCCTCCCGTGAGCACGTAGTCGCCGATCGAGATTTCGCGCGTCACGAGGTGTTCGCGGATGCGGTGGTCGATGCCTTTGTAGTGGCCGCAGAGGATGATGAGGTTCTCCAGGGTCGACAGCCGGTTGGCTTCGTGCTGGTCGTAGCGGATGCCGTCGGGCGAAGTGTAGATGATTTCGTCGTAGCGCCGTTCGGATTGCAGCTTCTCCACCAGTTCGAAGACTGGTTCGCACTTCATGACCATGCCCGCTTCGCCGCCGAAGGGGTAGTCGTCGGTGGTTTTGCGTTTGTCATGGGCGTAGTCGTGGAGGTTGTGCACGACGATCTCCACGAGCCCTTTGGTCTGGGCCCGCTTGAGGATCGATTCGTTGAGCGGCGAGGCGAGCAGTTCGGGAACTACCGTAAGGATGTCGATGCGCATGGAAGCGTGCAAATGAAAGGTTGAAAATCGGACGGGCAACGCCCGCTTTATCGGGGGCGGAAGATGATGTCCTTTTCCGGCGTCGCGAGGCCGAGCGGCACTTCGCGGCCGCCGTCGAGCGTGAAGCCGGCATAGCCCATCGCGGTGAAAAGCCCGATGACCGCCTGCCGGTTGGCGCCGCCCGTTTCGATCAGCACCGTAGGGCGGAACCGTTCCAGAAGCGGCTGCATCTCGCGCATGACGATCCGTTCGTAGCCCTCGATGTCGCACTTGATGAAGTCGAGCCGCGGCAGGCCGCCGAACAGCTCGCTGCCCCGCCGCATGTCGGCCCGGAACTCCACGGCGACGGCATCGCCGCTGTCGTTCACGAAGTTTTGCCCCGTGCCCAGGTAGCCCGTCTTGCGCACCGAGTCGTTGCCCATGCTGACGGGCTTGTTCTCCGTGCCGAGTGCAAAGGGGTGGACCGTTACGTTGGAGCACCGGCGCAGATTGCGGTTCAGCACCTTGCGGATCGGTTCCACCGGCTCCACGGCGTGGACGCACCCCGCGGGACCGACCAATCGCGCGAGGGTCCGGGCATAATAGCCCAGATTGGCCCCGATGTCGATGCAGATGTCGCCCTTGCGCACCAGCTGCGGCAGGTGGCGGACATATTCCATTGCGGGGGTGCGGCGCCCGATCCCCAGCCGCTGGAAAACGAAGAACAGACGGCTGACGACCCGAAGGTATCCTTCGAGCGGGAGCAGTGCGTAGAGTATCCGGTGTATCGATTCGTTCATGGTTTACGGTCGTTTCGCAGGAGTGGGTCAGCCCTTGTAGTTCACTTCGTTGTTCAGCACCTCGACGACGAAGGGGTTGTAGAGCGTTTCGTGGCCGATGGTGGTCTCCGGGCCGTGGCCGGGGCAGACGCGGGTGGCGTCGCCCAGGGGCAGGAGCTTGTCGAGTATCGAACGCATGATCCACGAATAGTCGCCGCCGGGCAGGTCGGTGCGGCCGATGCTTTCGCGGAAGAGCGTGTCGCCCGTGAAGACCACGCCGCTCTGCGGTTCGTAGAGCGCCACGTGGCCCGGCGTATGGCCCGGTGTGGGAATGACCTGCAGCGTCGTGTTGCCGAAGCGGATTTCGGGGGTTTCGTCCAGGTCGATGTCGATGGCGGGCATCGGCCCGATGCGCACGCCGAAAATCGAGCCGCTCGTGCGGGCGTTCTCCAGCAGGAAGGCGTCCTTCGACGAGAGGGCGAACGGAATGCCGTAGCGCTCCTTGAGGTGGCAGACGCCCAGCGTGTGGTCGAAGTGGCCGTGGGTGTTGACCGCCAGCACGGGCCGCAGGCCGTGCTCCGCGATGAAATTGTCCAGTGCGGCGTTTTCGCGGTCGCTGCTGTTGCCGGCGTCGATGACGACGGCTTCGCCGCTCTCGTCCCAGACAACGTAGGTGTTCTCTTCGATGGGGTTGAAGGCAAGGGTGGCTGTTTTCATGGAAAAACGTGGCTTTTGGTCTTGACAAAGATACGTTTTTTTGTCGGATTATGCCTATCTTTATCGCCGCAAACCGAACGATGTGTCCATGAAACGTCTCCTGTGTCTGCTTTTCGCCGCGATGAGCCTGTCGGGCTGCTCGCTGTTGAAGGTGTCGGTATCGACGGGCGATCCGCTGCCGCGGCGCGATGCCGAAACGCGCCTGATGACCCGCGGGTTCTACTACGACCTCTCGTCCGAGGTCTCCCGCACGGCCGATTCGATCGTGGCCGTATCGCCCGATCTCTCCGTGCGTCTGGCCGCCATCAAGTGGAAGATCCGCGTCACGCGCGTCGCGGTCTCGGCCGCCATGCAGAGCATTCCCGAGGTGGCGTTGGCCGACATGTGGATTCTTTGCCGGCGCATGGACGACGCTTTCACCGCGACGCCCGATTCGTTGTTGTTCGGTCCGCAGAGCGGATTGGCCCGCCGTACGGCTGCGCAGCTCGAACGGCGCATCGACAAGCTGGCGCGCGAAACGCTCGCCGGCGAGCGCTACGGGTGGATGACGGAGTTCGTCGACCGGTTCGTCAAGGAACATCCCGTCACGGAGCAGGGCGTGGAGCCGGTCAATACCACGCTGGCCTGGATCGAATTTCTGCGCGGCAAGGGCGTCGAGCCCGATTTCGCCACCGGTTCGATCGCCGAGGTGCTGGCCGATGTCAACGACCGCGTGAGCGGTCAGACCCAGCAGTTGGCCAACACCGTGGGGTGGTCGAAGGAGATGCTCGAAATGGAGTGGCGCCAGGAGAGCCTGCGCGCCGAAGTCGGTGCCCGGCTCGATTCGCTCGAACGCGACCTCAACCGCATGGTGCTGGTGGCCGAACACCTGCCGGAGATGTCGGACCGCATGATGGCGGGGCTCAACGGCGAGGTGGCGCAGTTGGTCGACACGATGAATTCGCTGGTCGACAATGCGTTCTACGACTTCGAGCGGCAGCGCCGCGAGTTGCAGTCCTACGTCTCGCAGGAGCGCGAGGCGCTGGTGGGACAGCTGCGGCGTTCGGCCGAGGAGCTGATCGCTTCGGTGCTGGATGCTGTGCCCGGCCTGGTCGGCAAGATTCTGTTCTATGTGGTTCTGGCGCTCGTCGTGTTGATCGGAGGACCCTTTGCCCTGGGTTTCTGGCTGGGCGGCGTAAGGCAGAGACTGAAACAGAAGGATCGGGAATGACCCGGAAGATTTCGTAGCCGGCCGGACGTCGGGGGCGAGAAGCCGCGGGTTGCCCTGCAATAACGTCCGACTTTTCATATTCGACTTTTCACCTTTCACCTTAAATAAATGGCACGCAAAAAAGCGAACTATCCTCTGATCGAGGGACTCGAAATAACCACCCTGGCCGCCGAAGGCAAGGCCATGGGGCGCTGGAACGAACAGGTGGTCTTCGTCCCGATGACCGTTCCGGGCGACGTGGTCGACGTGCAGATACGGCTCAAGCGCCGCCGCTTCATGGAGGGTTACGTGGTGCGTTACGTGAAGCGTTCGCCGCTGCGGGCCGAGCCCTTCTGCGAGCACTTCGGGGTCTGCGGCGGCTGCAAGTGGCAGAATCTGCCCTACGAGGAGCAGCTGCGCTTCAAGACCGACCAGGTGCGCGACCAGCTGACGCGCATCGGCAAGGTCGCTCTGCCCGAGATCGCCCCGTGCATGGGTTCGGCGCAGACGCAGTTCTACCGCAACAAGCTCGAATTCACCTTCACCGACCGGCGGTGGCTCACGCACGAGGAAGTGGCGGCCGGCGGCGACATCGAGGCCGGACCTGCCGCCGGATTCCACATTCCGGGCATGTTCGACAAGGTGCTCGACATCCGCAAATGCTGGCTCCAGCCCGATCCGTCGAACGACATCCGGCTGGAAACCAAACGTTTCTGTCTCGAGCACGGCTACACGTTCCACAATGCACGTACGCACGAGGGGCTGATGCGCAACATGGTCGTGCGCACCGCTTCGACGGGCGAGATCATGGTTGTCGTGGTCTTCGGCGCCGACGACCGGCCGAAAATCGAAGCGCTGCTCGACCATCTGGCGGCCCGCTTCTCCGAGATCGTGTCGCTCTTTTATGTCGTCAATACCAAGTTCAACGACTCGACGGGCGACCTCGATGCCGTGTGCTACCGCGGCAAGGACCACATCGTCGAAGAGATGGAGGGTCTGCGTTTCAAGGTGGGGCCCAAGTCGTTCTACCAGACCAATTCGGCGCAGGCCTGCGAGCTCTACAAGGTGGCGCGCGGCTTCGCCGACCTCGGGCCCGACGATGTGCTCTACGATCTCTACACCGGCACGGGCACCATCGCCAATTTCTGCGCGCGCCATTGCCGCCGCGTGGTGGGCATCGAATACGTGCCCGAGGCGATCGAGGATGCGAAGGCCAATTCGCTCGCAAACGGCATCGGCAATACGGCCTTTTATGCGGGCGACATGAAGGAGGTGCTCGACGATGCGTTCGTCGAGGCCAACGGACGGCCCAACGCTGTGATCCTCGACCCGCCGCGCGCGGGAGTCGACGCTCCGGTGATCGACGTCATCCTGCGCGCCGCGCCCGAGCGGATCGTCTACGTGAGCTGCAATCCCGCCACGCAGGCCCGCGACCTGGCGCTGCTCGACGACGCCTACCGGGTGGAGGCGGTGCAGCCGGTGGACATGTTCCCCCACACGCACCATGTGGAAAATGTGGTGAAGCTCGTCCGAAGACAATAAGCACCGCCGGTGCGGCGTTATATTTGCAGTTACCTTGCACAAAACGGAATAATCATGAGAAAACTCGTATTTTTGGCCGCGGCGCTCGCGATGATGCTGACCGCGGCGGCACAGACGCAGGAAGCCTATCCGAGCTACATTCAGGTCAACGGCCGGGCCGAGAAAGAGATCGTGCCCGACGAATTTTACCTCTCGATCGTCATCGACGAGCGCGATTCGAAAGGCAAGATTTCGGTCGAGAGCCAGCAGCGCGAGATGATCGCTGCGCTCCGCCGCCAGGGCGTCGACGTCGAAAAACAACTCAAGGTGGCCAACCTTTCGAGCGAATTCTTCAAGAAGAACACCTCCGTCGCAACGGCCAAATACCAGCTCAAGCTGGGTTCGGCGGCCGAAGCGGCCAACGTGTGGCAGGCGCTCGACAAGCTGGGCATCTCCGACGTCTCGATCCTGCGCGTCTCGCACAGCAACATCGACGCCCTCAAGGAGGAGGTGCGCGTAGAGGCGATCCGCAACGCGCAGCAGAGCGCCCGCACGCTGGCCCAAGCCATCGGCCAGACGGTGGGCAAGTGCTTCTATATCTGGGATTCGAACAACGACATCATGCCCGCCTACTACAACAATACGATGGCCGTGCGCAGCATGAAATCCATGGATGCCGGTTCGGGCGAAAGCGCCGGCGAGGAGCCGCTCGACTTCAAGACCATCAAGCTGCAGTACAGCGTGCAGACCAAGTTCGTGCTCGAATAGGGCCGCCCGCCGACGGGCATCCGCCCTTTCGCAACCCAAGAGGACGGCCCCGGCTGTCCTCTTCGTCGTCTTGAAAGGTGCCGTTCCGGTCTGTCGGGAACGAAGTTCCGGCGGATCGCTTCGACAGAAGCAGACTGGCAGGGTAGGGACGGACCGTTCGGCGCAGCCCGACCGGAATTCCGCCCGTCCCGCCTCGGGCAGCGGCCGAATCCGACGCACCGACCTTATTCGGGACTGCCGCCATCGGTCGGGAATATAGGACCGGGATTCACAATTTCGGATTTCCGATTTTGAATTTCCCAAATTTGTTTTACCTTTGTTTACTTAGGTTTTGTGCCATGAATACACAGTATCGTATCGATTACGAGCACTACGATTCGCTCGACGCCCTCTCCGAGGCCGACCGCACGCTGGTCGCCGAAGCCGGGCGCGCCACGGCGAATGCGCATGCTCCCTATTCGCGCTTCCGTGTGGGCGCCGCCGCACGGCTGCGCAGCGGACGCATCATCTGCGGCAGCAACATCGAGAGCGAGGTCTACCCGGCGGGTCTCTGCGCCGAGCGGACGCTGCTCTTCTATGCCCAGGCCAACTATGCCGACGATCCCGTCGAGACGCTGGCCATCGCTTCGGTGCCTTCCGAGCGCGAGTGCTACCCCTGCGGCCAGTGCCGCCAGGTGATGGTCGACGTCGAGCGGCGCCAGGGCTCGCCCATGCGGGTCATCATGAGCGGCAACGGCACGGCAAGCATCGTCGCTTCGGCGGCGGACCTGCTGCCTTTCACTTTCATCCTGTAGACGCATGTTTTCGCCCGACGACATTCTCTATGAAGACAACCATCTGCTGATCGTCAACAAGCATTGCGGCGACCTCGTGCAGCCCGACCCTTCGGGCGAGAGTGCGCTGGAGGATCAGATCAAGGCTTTCATCAAGGCGCGCGACGCCAAGCCCGGCGAAGTCTTCCTCGGTGTGGTGCACCGCATCGACCGTCCCGTGAGCGGCGCCGTGCTCTTCGCCAAGACTTCCAAGGCCCTCGTGCGGCTCAACGAGATGATCCGCGAGGGCCGCATCCGCAAGGTCTACTGGGCCCTGACGGAGAACCGCCCCGAAGCCGAGAGCGGCGAACTGCGCCACTACATTCTGCGCGACGGCCGCACCAACCGTTCGAAAGCCTTCGACGCTCCGCGTCCCGAAGCCAAGGAGGCGCGGCTGAAATACCGCATGGTCGGCGCCGGGACCCGCTATACCCTCGTCGAGGTCGAGCTGCTGACCGGCCGCCACCATCAGATCCGGGCCCAGCTTTCGCGCATCGGCTGTCCGATTCGCGGCGATCTGAAGTACGGAGCCCGGCGTTCGCTGCCCGGCGGCGGCATCTCGCTGCACTCCAGGCGCGTGGCGTTCGAACACCCCGTGCGGCGCGAACCCGTGGAGGTGACCGCTCCGGTGCCTGCGGGCGATAATCTGTGGGCCTGCTTCGAGGGCGGGCGCCACGACGAAGCATAACGTGAACCCCCGATAACCCAGGAAACCCATGCGACTTCTCGTTCAGCGCGTACGCCGGGCCTCGGTCGACATCGACGGCAGGCGTTTCTCCGAAATCGGGGCCGGATTGCTGGTTTTCGTCGGCGTCGGGCCGGACGATACGCAGGAGGATGTCGAATACCTCGCCGGCAAGCTCGTGCGGCTGCGGATCTTCGACGACGAGGCCGGCGTCATGAATCTCGACGTGCGGCAGGCCGGCGGCGAAGTGTTGGCCGTGAGCCAGTTCACGTTGATGGCTTCCACGCGCAAGGGCAACCGTCCCTCCTACATCGGGGCGGCGCCCGAGGCGGTTTCGAGACCTCTTTACGAGGCTTTCGTGCGGCGGGCGGGCGAGCTGCTCGACCGCCCGGTGGCCACCGGGCGTTTCGGTGCCGACATGCAGGTGTCGCTTGTCAACGACGGTCCCGTGACCATCTGGATCGACTCGAAAAACAAGGAATGACCCTTTTCTCGAGCCGAGGGCAGAGCCGACTTGTTCGGGCTATGCCGAGGCGTGAAAACCTGCTTGAAAAGAACGTTTTCTTGAGCCGAGGGCAGAGCCGTGCTTGCAGGGCTGCCGAGATAAGAAAAGGTGCTCCATAAGAACCTATAATACTATCTATGTATATGAAAAACTTTTTCGCCTTTCTTTTGTATTGCGCTTCGCTGGCGGTCGTCGCCTGCGACAACGATACGGTCGATACGCCCGACGAGTGGTTCCGCGATCCGGTCGTGACGGTGAGCGGCACGACGGTCGAGGTCAAGTGCCTCACGCTATTCGGCCACGGCGTGCTGGCGTCGGCTTCGTCGTGCGGCTTCGTCTGCACGCCGGTTTCGGGCGACGACGCGACCCCCCCCCCTCGTTGTCACCGATCCCGAAATCGAGGACAGCATGCTCAAAGCGCGCCTGTCGGCACTTGCTCCCGAAGCCGAATACGACATTTATGCCTATGTCTCGTTCGGTTCCGACCGCATGACCAGCCGCACCGTCACGTTCACTACCGGCCCGGCCGATCCGACTCCCGACCCCGGGCCCGATCCCGACCCGGATCCCACGCCTGATCCCGATCCGACGCCCCAGCCGGGCAGCTATCCCGGGTGGCCCGAACTGCCTGTCAAGGCCTCCGGTGCCGATCTTTATTATGCGACCCACATCTGCCCCGACTATACTTATAAGGGAGTTCCTGTGACCGGCCTGCGCAACTACACCGTGTGCTACAACTCCGACACGCGCACGGCCATGTGGTCGGCCTACCCGCTCCATGAGTGTTATAGGGATACGGTGTCGCGCTCCAAATCGTGGTTTTACGACCCGGATATTTCGCAGTCGGTGCAGCCGGTAATTACGGGCGGCAACTATAAGATACCGGGAGTGACGCCTCCTATCTCCTATTCGCGAGGTCATTTTATTGCTTCGAACGACCGTACGGCCACCGAAGCGATGAACCGGCAGACGTTCTATGTCACCAATGTGGCACCCCAGTGGCAGAACCGTTTCAACGATGGGGTGTGGCAGTCACTCGAAAAGGCCTGCTGGAACAACATCTGCGCCGATACGCTTTTCGTTGTGACGGGCGTCCATTTTGCCAATAACAATACGACCGTGGTGGACAATGCCAAGCCGACGCCTAATACGGTCGTTGTGCCGACGAACTTCTACAAGGTGATGATCCGCTCCAAGTCCGGCAACACGGGCAAGCCGCTCTACCAGCTCAAGGCCGACGAGTTGCAGTGCATCGCCTTCTGGTTCGAGAACAAGTCGTATTCGGGCGCTGCGCTGTCGACTTTTCGTACGACGGTAGCCGACGTCGAGCAGAAGACCGGCATGACCTTTTTCCCCAACGTGCCCAACGCAACAGCGGCGGTCAAGGCCTCCAGTGCGGGCACCTGGTCGTTCTGACGGAAGCAGCGATCGGGTCATCCTGAACGAAGCGAAGGATCTGTTCGTCCGTCCGGCTCGAATACGGATCTTTCGCTTCGCTCAAGATGACAGAAACGAAACCTATGTACTCCTGGGGCGATACGCGACGCTATAACTCCTACGCCGGCCATTTCCGCCGGCTTTTCGGCGGCCGGGTGCAGAAACTCTCGGTGGACGCCGGCTTCACCTGCCCCAACCGCGACGGAACGATCGCCGAGGGCGGGTGTACGTTCTGTGTCAACGGAGCTTTCACCCCCTCTTACTGTTCCTCGACGAAGAGCATCGCGCAGCAGATCGACGAGGGGATCGAATTCCACGCCCGCCGTTACCGCAGGGCGTCGCGCTACCTGGCTTATTTCCAGTCGTTTTCCAATACCCATGCGCCGCTTGAGCGGCTGAAGGAGCTCTACGGCGAGGCGCTGGCCCATCCTGCCGTGGCCGGCATCGTCGTGAGCACGCGCCCCGACTGCATCGACGACCGCAAGCTCGATTACTTCGCCCGGCTGGCGCGCACGCATTATGTCGCCATCGAATACGGCATCGAGTCGACATCCGACGCCACGCTGCGGGCCATCAACCGCGGCCACGACTTCGCCGCGGCCGAGCGGGCCGTGCGCATGACCGCCGAACGGGGCATTCCGGTCGGCGGCCATTTCATTCTGGGGCTTCCGGGCGAAAGCGACGAAATGCTCGTCGGCCAGACCGCCCGCATCAACGCCCTGCCTCTCACCTCCGTCAAGTTCCACCAGCTGCAGCTGTTCCGCGGTACGGCCATGGCCGCGCAGTACGAGGCCGACCCCGCGAAGTTCCGTTTCTGGACGCTGGAGCAGTACATCGACCTTTTCGTCGGCATCTTGCGGCGCCTGCGTCCCGACCTGGTCGTCGAACGGTTCGCTTCCGAGGCGCCGCCCCGTTACCGCTGCGGTCCGGACTGGGGCGCGGTCCGCAATGAGAAGCTGTGGGGCCTGCTCGAAAAAAGATTGGAGGAAATCGATGCGTACCAAGGCGAATTTTTTATACATTTGTAGGAATCAAATGCAATGAACTTATGAACGCTTTGTCCACCGACCGGTTGCTGACCCTCGTCAAGGAGTATTTCCTGATGACCGTCGGCATGTTCGTCTACTCTTTCGGCTGGATCGGCTGCATCATGCCCGCCAAGGGCATGGGCGGCGGAGCGGCGGGTCTTTCGCTCGTGCTGTCGATGGCCGTACGGCAGTTGTTCGGCGTGGAGATCACCGTCGGCAACATGGTCTTCATCATCAATGCCGCGCTGCTTTTGGTCGCCGGATTCATCGTGGGCTGGAAGTTCGGCATCAAGACCATCTTCTCGATCGTGATGATCACCCTCTCGATGAACTTCTGGGAGAGCATTCTCCCGCCCGAAGGCCTCTTCTCGGGCATGGAGAACATCCTGCAGGTCATCATGGGCGGTATTCTGGCCGGTACCGGCGTGGCCATCTGCTTCAAGCAGGGCGGCTCGACGGGCGGCGTGGACATCGTGGCCATGATCATCAACAAGTACCGCACGGTGCGCTACGGCAACATCGTCATGTGTTCCGACTTTCTGATCATCGGTTCGTCGCTGCTCGTGGGTTCGACGCTCAATACGGTGGTCTACGGTTACATCCTCACGGCCGTCTTCGGCTACACCGTCGATATGATCATGTCGGGCAACCAGCAGTCGAGCCAGGTGTTCATCATGAGCCGCCGCTACGAGGAGATCACGCGGGCGATCCTGCAGGACGCCCACCGCGGCGTGACGCTGCTCGACGGCATGGGCGGCTATACGCGCGAGGAGATGAAGGTGGTGGTGGTCGTATGCCGCAAGCGCGAGACCGACAAGGTCCTCAAGCTCGTGCGTTCGATCGACCCGGCGGCCTTCATGTCCATCGGTTCCGTGGCCGGCGTCTACGGCCAGGGATTCCAGGCCATTCCCAAATTGTAGATGGAGCGTTACGCCGACATCGTGCTGCCTCTGGCGCAGCCCGTCTATACCTTTTCCGTGCCCGAGGAGCTGGGAGAGGTCGCGCCGGGCAGGGCCGTGGCGGTGCAGTTCGGTGCCCGCAAGTTCTATACCGGCATCGTCTGGCGCGTACACGAGCGCCGGCCCGATTTCAAGCGGATCAAGCCCTTGCAACGGCTGCTCTACGACCGACCGCTTCTCACAGCCGAGCAGATGGCCCTGTGGGAGTGGGTCGCTTCCTATTATATGTGTTCGCTCGGCGAGGTGATGCGCGCCGCGCTGCCGTCGCTCATGAAACCGTCGGCCGACAGCTTCGAGGGTTTCGCCGACGAGGAGTTCCGGCCCCGCACGGAGACCTATTTCACCCTCGCTCCCGGGCTGTACGACCCCGACCGGCTCCACGAAGTCTTCGAGAAGTTGCAACGCCGGGCCCCCAAGCAGTACGAGGCGCTGTTGGAGCTGGCGTCGGCAGGTCCCGACGGCGGACTTCCTCCGGGCGAGGTGCCCCGGCGCCTTTTGCAGGCCGACCGCACTGTGCTCCATGCTCTGGAGCGCAAGGGGTTCATGGCGGCCGCCGAGCATGAACGCACCGTCGAGCGCGGTGCGGCGCTTTTCAGACTGCCGGTGCTCTCCGACCACCAGCGGCAGGCCCTCGAAACGCTGCGCGGGCAGTTCGCCGGCGGCAAGTCCACGGCGTTGCTGCACGGCGTCACTTCGTCGGGCAAGACCGAACTCTATATCCATCTGATTGCCGAGGTGCTGGCGCAGGGCGGCGACGTGCTGCTTCTCGTCCCCGAAATCGCTCTCACGGCGCAGCTTATCGAGCGCATGGAGCGCATCTTCGGCAGCCGTGTGACGCCCTACCATTCGCGTCTCACGGACCGCCAGCGTTCCGAAACCTATTTCCGGCTCAACCGTTCGCAGGGCGGCGAGTTCGTAGTGGGGGTGCGGTCGTCCATCTTCTTGCCGATGAGGCGCTTGCAGCTTGTCATCGTCGACGAGGAGCACGACGCCAGCTACAAGCAGAGCGACCCGGCGCCCCGCTATCACGCCCGTGACTGCGCCGTGGTCATGGCGCGCATTTTCGGCGGCCGCACGCTGCTCGGGAGCGCTACTCCCTCGCTCGAAACGTGGGTCAACGCGGAGGGCGGCAAGTATGGCCGGGCGGCGCTCGCCGAGCGTTACGGCGACGCCCGGATGCCCGAAATCATCGTCTCCGACACCCTGCGTGCGGCGCGCCGCGGCGAGCGCCATGCCCACTTCAACAAACTGCTGCTCGACAAGCTCGGCGAGACCCTTGCGCGGGGCGAGCAGGCCATGCTTTTTCAGAACCGCCGCGGCTTTTCGCCCTATGTGGAGTGCACCGAGTGCGGCTGGACGGCCCGCTGCCCCGACTGCAACGTGACGCTCACCTACCACAAGGCGGGCGGACGGCTGGTGTGCCACTATTGCGGCCATGCCGAGCCGGTGCCGGCCAAATGCCCGTCGTGCAAGATCACCGACGTGGTGCCCATGGGCTTCGGCACCGAGAAGATCGAGGAGGAGATCGCCCGCATCTTCCCCGAAGCCCGCGTCGCACGGCTCGACCGCGATACGGTCACTTCCGAACGCGCCTTCAACGCCATCGTGGCGGGTTTTGCGCGCCGCGAGACCGACATCCTCGTCGGCACGCAGATGATTACCAAGGGTTTCGACTTCGAGGGGGTGGCGCTGGTCGGCATTCTCAACGCCGACAACATGCTCAACAACCCCGATTTCCGGGCCGGCGAGCGGGCTTTCCAGCTGATGATGCAGGTTGCCGGCCGCGCAGGGCGCAGGGCGCAGGGGGGCGAGGTGGTCATCCAGACCTCCGAGCCCGGCAATCCGGTCGTCCGGCAGGTCGTGGCCGGCGATTTCGAGGCCATGGCCCGCACCCAGCTGGCCGACCGCCAAGCTTTTTTCTATCCGCCCTACGCCCGGTTGATCTCCCTCTTGCTGCGTCATCGCGACCCGCAGCTGCTGCACGCCGCCGCCGCCGAACTGGCTGCGCGCCTGCGCCGCCGCTTCGGCCGCCGGCTCCTGGGGCCGCTGGTGCCGCCCGTCGACCGCATCCGCGGCGAATACCTCGCCGGCCTGCTGCTCAAGATCGAATCGGGCGCTTCGTCGTCCCGCGCCCGCGAACTGCTTGCGGCCGAGCTGCAGGACTTTGCGCAGACACCCCGTTTCAAGTCCGTTGCCGTTGTTGTCAATGTCGATCCTCAGTGACTTGTTGCACGACGCGGCTGCGCTGCTCTTTCCGCCCGTCTGTCCCGCCTGCGGCCGCCCCTTGGTGCAGGGCGAACGCTCCGTCTGCACCTGCTGCCGGCTCACGGCGCCGCTGACCGGTTACTGGGACCGCCCCGACAACCCCGTGTGGCAGAAGTTCGGCGGGCTTGTGCCCGTCGTGCAGGCTTCGGCGTTCCTGTTCTATGTCCGCGGCAGCGGCTGGCGGCGGCTGATCCACGGCTTCAAGTACCGCGGTGCCTGGCATTCGGCCCGCGACATGGGCGGCTGGTACGGCCGTTATCTCTGCGAAAGCGGATTGTATGCTTCTGTCGACGCGGTCGTGCCGCTTCCGCTCCACCCTTTCAAGCGGATGCTGCGCGGTTACAACCAGGCCGAATACATCGCCGAGGGCATCGCTGCGCAGCTGGGTGTCGGGGTCGACCGTTCGAGCGTGTACCGGTGCCGCAACACCGCTTCGCAGGCGCTCCGGCCCCGGCGCGAACGAGCTGAAAATGTGGCGGGCGCTTTCGCCGTCCGCCATCCCGAGCGGCTGGCGGGCAAACACATCTTGCTGGTCGACGATGTCATGACTACGGGTTCCACGCTGGTGGCCTGCATCGAGGCGGTGCTCGGCGCCGTGCCCGACTGCCGGGTCAGCGTGGCTGCTCTGGCCGTTTCGCGCCGCGAACTGGGCGTGAAGGAGTAGCAGGCGATTCACAATTCGCAATTTCGGGCTTACTACTTCGTAATGTCTTGATTTTTCGTGTTCCTCTGCCGGGAATCAGGTATCCGGCCGGGCGGGCACTCCGCCTCTGGCAGGTCGCGGACGTCGGGGCCGGCCGGCCCCGGCTCGGGTGATGCTGGTTTTTTCGTTGCAAAAACTTCATTATTTGGCCCCCGCCTTTGATATGTCCGCCCGAATCGCTAATTTTGAACCCTTAAAGCAACCCATTACGAAATGGCCAAGGATTTCACCCCCTCGCGGCGCAACAGCGAAGCCTACGACGCGCTGACCGACACGGCCGGCAACGTGCCCCCGCAGGCGGTCGAGTTGGAAGAGGCGGTCCTGGGCGCTCTGATGCTCGAAAAGGACAGCATCATCGCCGTGCAGGAGTTCGTCACGACCGAGTCGTTCTACACCGAGGAGCACCGTTTGATCTACAAGGCGATCGAGGAGTTGTCGATGGAGCTCAAGCCCATCGACCTCTACACTGTGACCGAACGGCTCAAGGTCAAGAAGGAGCTCAAGAAGATAGGCGGCGCGGCCTACCTGGCCCAGCTCACGCAGAAGGTGGGTTCGGCGGCCAACGTCGAGTTCCATGCCAAGATCATCGCCCAGAAATACGTGCAGCGTGAGCTGATCCGCTCCGCCACGGAGATCCAGCGCCGTTCGTACGACGAGTCGACCGACGTCACGGAACTGATCGGATACGCCGAGGGCGAGATTTTCAAGGTTTCCGAGGGCCACGTCAAGCGTTCGGTCCAGTCGTCCAAGGACATTCTGGCCCGTGCGCTGATGCAGATCGAGGAGGCGTCGAAGAACACCAGCGCCTACAACGGCGTGCCGTCGGGCTTCGTGGCCATCGACCGCGTGACGCTCGGCTGGCAGCTCTCGGACCTGATCATCATCGCGGCCCGTCCTTCGATGGGTAAGACGGCTTTCGTGCTCTCCATGGCCCGCAACATGGCCGTCGATCACGAGGCCGGCGTGGCTTTCTTCTCGCTCGAAATGTCGTCCGTGCAGTTGATGATGCGTCTGATCATCGCCGAGACGGGACTGAGCGGCAACGACGTCAAGTCGGGCCGTCTCTCGCCCGAGCAGTGGCGCCATCTCGAGTCGGCCACCAAGCCGCTGGGCGCCGCACCGCTGTTCATCGACGATACGCCGGCCCTTTCGGTCTTCGAGTTCCGCTCCAAGGCGCGGCGTCTGAAGATCCATAACGACATCAAGATCATCGTTATCGACTACCTCCAGCTCATGACCGGCAACCAGGATTCGAAGGGCAACCGCGAGCAGGAGGTGGCTTTCATATCGCGTACGCTCAAGGCCATCGCCAAGGAGCTCAACGTGCCGATCATCGCCCTGTCGCAGCTGAGCCGCGCCACCGAGATGCGCGGCGGTTCGAAGCGGCCCCAGCTTTCGGACCTGCGCGAGTCGGGCGCCATCGAGCAGGACGCCGACATCGTGGCTTTCATCCACCGTCCGGAGTATTACGGCATCAATCAGGACGAGAACGGCATGCCCACGGCCGGCATGGCCGAGATCATCATCGCCAAGCACCGCAACGGCGCCGTGTGCGACGTCAACCTGCGTTTCCTCAAGGAGCAGGCGCGCTTCGCCGACATGGACGATTCGATGATGCCGCCCTCGCAGGCGCTCGACAGCCAGCAGGCCTACGACGACTACGCCAGCGGCGCCAATGCCGCACCGTCGTTTGCCGGCGGTCTGGGTTCGGCGGCCGGCGGCAGCGAATTCGACATCAAGCCTCCGTCGCTCGGCGACGAGGCGCCTTTCTAAATCCGGGGTCGCTCCATGTTCGTGCGCACTTATGCCGGGGCAGTCGTCGGGATCGACGCCGTGACGGTGACCGTCGAGGTCAACATCGCCGGGGGAGGCATGGGCCTTTCGCTGGTCGGGCTGCCCGACAACGCTGTCAAGGAGAGCGAGGAGCGCATACGTGCCGCTTTCGAGAATTCGGGCGAGCGGATGGCATGCCGCAAGACGGTCGTCAACCTCGCACCGGCCGATCTGCGCAAGGAGGGAGCCGCTTTCGATCTCCCTATTGCCGTGGGCATTCTCGCCGCTACGGAGCGCGTCGCGCCGGCGAGCGTGGCCGACACCCTTTTCGTCGGCGAGCTGTCGCTCGACGGTTCGGTCAAACCCGTGCGGGGCATTCTGCCTGTCGCTGTCGGGGCGCGCCGCGAGGGCATCCCCCGCCTGGTCGTTCCGCAGGCCAATGCCGCCGAAGCGGCCGTCGTGGAGGGGGTGCAGGTTTACGGAGTGGGGAGCCTGCGCGAAGTGATCGCCCTGCTCAACGGTGAAACGGATGCGGCTCCGGCCGAAGCGCCCGTTTTCGAAGCCTTGCCGCACCGGCCGGGACGCTACGATGAGGATTTCGCC
The DNA here is from genome assembly GCA_948736885.1 of uncultured Alistipes sp. The sequence continues at coordinate 78,791 of CAPXWY010000002.1, read as the reverse complement.
GATGTCAAGGGCCAGCCGCATGTCAAACGTGCGCTGGAGATCGCTGCGGCGGGCGGGCACAACGTGCTGATGATCGGTTCGCCCGGTTCGGGCAAGACGATGCTTGCGCGCCGCATGCCCTCCATCCTGCCGCCGCTCTCGGCCGACGAGGCGTTGGAGACCACCAAGATACACTCCGTGGCCGGGTTGGCCGGCAGCGGGGGACTTTTGTCGCAGCGGCCGTTCCGGGCCCCGCACCACACGGTTTCGCAGGTGGCGCTGATCGGCGGAGGGCAGTCGCCCCATCCGGGCGAAGTGTCGTTGGCGCACAACGGCATCCTCTTTCTCGACGAGCTGCCCGAGTTCGGGCGCAGCGCGCTGGAGGTGCTGCGGCAGCCGCTGGAAGAGAAACGCATTACGGTGGCCCGGGCGCGTTACAGGGTGCAGTATCCGGCTAACTTCACGCTGGTCGCCGCCATGAATCCGTGCCCGTGCGGCTACTACAACCATCCCGCCAAGGAGTGCACCTGCTCGGCGGGCGCCGTGCACCGCTACATGGGCCGCATTTCGGGGCCGCTGCTCGACCGCATCGACATGCACATCGAGGTGACGCCCGTGCCGCCTTCCGAGCTGGCCGATGCCGCGCCGGGCGAATCGAGCGCCGCAGTGCGCGAACGGGTCTGCCGGGCCCGCGAGGTGCAGCGCCGGCGTTTCGAGGGGTGCGGCGGGGTGCACACCAACGCCATGATGAATGCCGCCATGTTGCGCGAGCATTGCCGGCTCGACGCCGCGTCGGCCGCGCTGCTGGAGCAGGCCATGCAGCGGTTGTCGCTCTCGGCCCGTGCCTACGACCGCATTCTGAAAGTCGCGCGCACGATCGCCGACCTGGCGGGCCGCGAACGGATCGAACCGCTCGATGTGGCCGAAGCGATCAACTACCGGTCGCTCGACCGCGAGAACTGGGGAAAATAGAACATGAAACCGAACCGACATAATCTTTTCCGGCGCGGGTGAAGATCTTCCTCGACCTCGCGTTGGGCAAGAAACCCCGATTTTCAGGAGAACCAATCGAAATAGCATTGTGATCATGCAACCGAAACATATCATTCTCTCGGGCGGCGGTACGGGCGGCCACATCTACCCGGCCGTAGCGGTCGCCGAAGCGCTCGAACGCCGTCTGGGCGACGGGGTCGAACTCCTTTTCGTGGGAGCCGAGGGCAAGATGGAGATGGAGAAGGTCCCCGCCTTGGGTTACCGCATCGTCGGGCTCCCCATCGCGGGCTTGCAGCGCCGTCTGGAGTGGCGCAACCTGCTGGTGCCCTTCAAGGTGTGGCGCAGCATCCGCCGGGCCCGCAAGACCATCCGCGACTTCCGCGCCGATGCCGTCGTGGGATTCGGCGGCTATGCCAGCGCGCCCGTGCTGTGGGCCGCCCAGCGCATGGGCGTGCCGACGCTCATCCAGGAGCAGAATTCCTATGCCGGCGTGACAAACAAGATTCTGGCTCGCCGCGCGTGCTGCATCTGCACCGCCTACGAGGGCATGGAACGTTTCTTCCCGGCCGACCGCATCGTGCTGACAGGCAATCCCCTGCGGGGGCGTTTTTCCAAGGAGGGCGCCGGCCGGGCCGAGGCGCTGGCCCACTACGGGTTCGGTCCCGACAAGCCGGTGATTCTGGTGGTCGGAGGGTCGCTCGGAACGCGTTCGCTCAACGAGATGATGAAGGCGTGGATCCTTTCGCTCGAGGGTGCGCCGGCTCCCGTGCAGGTCATCTGGCAGACGGGCAAATACTACGAGCGCGAGATGCGCGAGTTCCTTGTCGCCCATCCTGTGCCCGGCATCTGGCAGGGCGCTTTCATCGAGCGCATGGACCTGGCCTATGCCGCGGCCGACCTCGTCGTGTCGCGGTCCGGCGCCGGTACGGTGTCGGAGCTCTGTCTGGTCGCCAAGCCTGTGTTGTTCGTGCCTTCGCCCAACGTCGCTGAGGACCACCAGACCAAGAATGCCCAGGCGCTCGTGTCGGAGGGGGCCGCCGTGCTCGTGCCCGATGCCGAATGCCGAACCGAAGCGATGCCGCGGGCGCTGGAACTGCTGTCCGACCCCGGGGCGCTGCGCCGCATGAGCGCCAACCTCGAACGGCTGGCCCGGCCCCGGGCGGCGGAAGAGATTGTCGACGAAATAGTCAAATTGTTGTAGCATGGAGTTTTCGAAAGTCTATTTTCTGGGCATCGGGGGCATCGGCATGAGCGCCCTGGCCCGCTATTTTCTGCACGTGGGCAAACGTGTGGCCGGCTACGACCGCACCCCCTCGCGTCTGACCGCCGAACTGGAGGCCGAAGGGGCCTCGGTGCATTATGATGACGACATACGGGCCGTTCCCGAAGAATTTCTCGATCCGCACGACACGATCGTGGTCTACACTCCGGCTGTCCCGCAGGAGCACAGCGAGCTGCGTTACTTCCGCGAACACGGCTTCACCGTCGAGAAGCGTTCGCAGATGCTGGGTCACCTGGCCGAGGGCAAGTACGTGATGGCCGTCGCCGGCACCCATGGCAAAACCACCACCTCTACGCTCGTGGCATGGCTCAACCGTGGAGTCACGGGCGGCGGATCGGCCTTTCTGGGCGGTATTTCCAAGAATTTCGGCGGCAACCTTGTGCTCGGCTCCGGCAACCGGCTTGCTGTCGAGGCCGACGAGTTCGACCGTTCGTTCCTGCGTCTCTTTCCCGACGTGGCCGTGATTACCTCGGCCGATGCCGACCACCTCGACATCTACGGCACGCACGAAGCCGTCAAGGAGGCTTTTTCGCAGTTCGTGCGGCAGATCCGGCCCGGCGGTGCGCTCGTCATCAAGCAGGGAGTCGACCTGCGGCTCGACAACCCCTCCATCCGCATCTACCGCTATGCCTACGATACGCCCTGCGACTTCTATGCCCGCAATATCCGGTTGCTGGAGGGCGGCTACTACCGTTTCGATCTCGTGACGCCCGGCGGGGCGGTCGAGGGATGCACGCTGGGCATCCCCGGGTGGGTCAACATCGAGAATGCCGTGGCTGCCTGTGCCGCCGTGTGGTGCGCCGCGCAGGCCGACAAAGGCGGCTTCGACGCCGACAGGCTCCGCGAGGCGCTGGCGTCGTTCTCGGGCGTCAAGCGGCGCTTCGAGTTCTACGTCAACACGCCGCGCCAGGTCTACATGGACGACTATGCCCATCATCCGCGCGAGCTGGCCGCCACGCTCGCGTCGGTGCGCAAGATGTTCCCCGGACGCAAGGTCACGGCGCTCTTCCAACCCCACCTCTACACCCGCACGCGCGACTTCTACGCAGAGTTCGCCGAGGCGCTGTCGCTGGCCGACGAGGCGGTGCTGCTGCCCATCTACCCGGCGCGCGAGGAGCCCATTCCGGGCGTCGTGTCGGAGATCATCGCCGAGCGGGTGACGGTTCCCTGCCGCATCGTCGGGCGCGACCGGCTGGCCGACGAGGTCGCCGCCATGGCGACCGACGTCGTCGTGAGCTTCGGCGCCGGCAACATCGACGCCTGCTGCGATGCGCTGGCCGAAAAACTGAAAGCCAAAAGCTGAAGCGGGCGCCGCAAGCCGCAACATAACAACCCAGACATTCATGCTGAACTGATTCCGAACGATCCATGTCCCGTACGCTCCGATACACGCTGCTGACCCTTTTGTGGGTGCTCGTCGGCGGTTATCTGCTTTTCGCTGCCCTTTCGGCGCGCCGCGCCCGGTCGGGCCGGCTGGTCGAACGGCTCGAAATAGAGGTGGCCGACAGCTCGTCGCGCGGCTGTCTGGTGTCGTCGGCCCGGGTGCGCGAGTGGATCGGGCGCAGCGGCACGGCCACGATCGGCACGGCTGTTGATGCTGTCGATCTGCCGGCGCTCGAAGGGTTGATCGCCCGCAACGGCTTCGTGAGCAGTGCGGTCGCCTACGTCGACTATGCGGGCACCCTGCGTATCACGATCAAGCAGCGCCAGCCCCTGCTGCGGCTGCGGACCGACGGCGTCGATTCGTATGTCACGGCCGAAGGCTACGTGTTTCCGGCTCCGAAGGGCTCGTCGCTCTACGTGCCCGTTGTCACGGGCAGCTACGCACCGCCGTTTCCCAAGGGGCATACGGGCAGCGTGAGGGAGTGCGTCGACGCCGAGATCGCCCGCATTGCGGAGCGCATCGCCGCGCTGGAGAAGGAGAAGTATCCTCTCTACCAGCGCGAGATCGAGAACGACCGCCGCATCGCCCAGCTTCGCAGGCGCCGCATCAAGCGGCAGTGGTGGCGTTTCGAGTCGGCGGGCGATTTCGAACGGCGCGTGGCCGAACTGCGGCGCGAGAAAGCGATCCTGCGGCGCAGCTACCGCTACGAAGCCCGCCTTATCGGGCAGGAGATCGATGCGCTGGCCCGCCGGCAGGAACAGGAACGCCTGCGGCAAAAAAAGTTGGAGAAAAGCTACGAAGATTTCGCGAAACTCCTTACCTTTGTGGAGAGTGTCGAAAGCGATGCGTTCTGGAGGTCGGAAGTGGTGCAGATCGTGGCCCGCACGACCCCTGCCGGGGCCCTCGAAATAGATCTCGTGCCGCGCAGCGGCCGCCATACCGTCCGCTTCGGCCGGCTGGAGGATGCGGAGCGCAAGTTCGACAAGCTCATGCGCTTCTACCGGGGCGGCCTTTCGCGCATCGGGTGGGAGGAGTTCCGCACGATAGATTTGAGATACAACGACCAGGTGGTTTGCAGGAAATAACAGATTCAAGCGTGGAAAGAAAAAACTATATCGTAGCCGTCGATCTGGGTTCGTCGTCCGTGGTCGTCGCCGTCGGCGAGACGTGCGACGGGGGCCCGCTCCGTGTCGCGGCCATCGTCTCGAAGCCCGTGGAGGGAGTCAATGCCGGGCGCATCGACAACATCGAGCTGGTCAGCCGGGCCATCCGCGATGCGGTCTCCGAGGTCGAGGCGCAGCTGGGCATCCGGATCACCGAGGCCTATGCCGGCATCTCGGGCGATTTCGTGCGGTGCGCGCGCCATACCGACCATGTCTTCGTCTCCGATCATCAGACGGGCGTCAACCAGAAGGATGTCGAGTCGCTGTTCGACCGCATGCGCAACGTCCAGGCTCCCGACGACGAGACCATCATGGAGCGCATCCCGCAGAACTATGTGGTCGACGACAATCAGGAGGTCAAGAACCCTGTCGGCTCGTTCGGCAAGAAGCTCTCTTCCACCTTCAACTTCATCCTCTGCCACAAGACGCCTGTGCAGCGTCTTGATATGGCGCTCAAGCGTCTGAGCATCAGGATGCTCGGCGTCTTCGCCGATGCGCTGGCCACCCCTGCCGCCATCCTGCAGCCCGAGGAGATGGAGGAGGGCGTCGCTGTCGTCGACCTCGGCGCCGGCGTCACCGACGTCACGGTCTACTACCGCAACGTCGTCCGCTATACCGTCTCCATCCCCATGGGCGCTTCGGCCATCAACCGCGACATCCGCGCCATGGGCGTGCCCGAGAAGCACATCGAGAACCTCAAGCGCAAGTACGGTTCGGCCGTCTCCGAGCTTGCGCCCGAGGACAAACTTATCCGTGTCAACGGCCGCACCACGCGCGACGCCAAGGATATTCTGCTGAAAAACCTCGCCACCGTCATCGAGGCGCGCGCCACCGACATCGCCGAGTTCGTGATGCAGGAGATCAAGGATTCGGGCTATGCCTCCAAACTCTCCTACGGAATCGTCCTCACCGGCGGTTCCGCTGCGCTGAAAGACCTCGACGAGCTGTTCCGCCGCGTCACCCAGATGGAAGTGCGCGTCGCGCTGCCCGACGTCGGGATCGACGATGCCTCGATCGACTTCGTGGCCGATCCTGCTTTCGCTACGGCCGTCGGCATTCTGATCAAGGGTGCCGAGCAGGGTGCCTGCGCCGTTGTCGAGCATGCCTCGACGCCCGCCCAGACCGCTGCGTCGGGACGGGCGCACGTCCCCGTTTCCGATCCCCGTTCCGCCGCTGCCGTTCCGCCGCGGGGCCCCGTTCCGCCGGTTCCGCAGCCTCAGCCGCAACCCCGGCAGCCCCGGACCGCACAGCCGCAGGCAGTGCCGGGTGTCCGGACCGCACCCGTGCGGCCCGTGCAACCTTCACCGGCTCAGCAGTCCCAGGCCGCCGCACCCGTTCCGCCCTCGCGGCCGTCGGTGCAGCCCGTACGTCCTCAGGCGCCCGCGCAACCCGAGCCCATGCCCCGGCAGGGCTTCGTGCCGCCCGAACCCGAGGAGGAGGAACCCGTGGTGATCGGGCCGCGCCGCAAGCGCGACTGGAGCTCGATCTTCAAGAAGGTGGTGGGCAGCGTGGCCGGTTTCGACGGCGAAGGGGCCGACGACGAGGAGATCTGATGCCCGGGAGCCCGGCCGCCACCGATGCGAATGCGCGATCAACAAGTGTGTGCGATCAACAAGTTTAAACAAGTTCGGCGGAAACGCGTTTTCCGTCTTTCGATAGCCTTATGACAGACGAATTTATGTCGGAGATCAGAGCGCCGCGCGACGAGCGGTCGATTATCACCGTGGTGGGTGTCGGCGGTGCCGGCGGCAATGCCGTCAACCACATGTGGAGCCTCGGCATCCGCGGCGTGTCGTTCATGGTCTGCAACACCGACCAGCAGGCTTTGGACAAGAGCCCCGTGGAGACCAAAATACGTCTCGGCGCCGAGGGTCTCGGAGCCGGCAATGATCCCGAGAACGGCCGGCGGGCTGCCGTCGAAACCCTGCCCGACGTGCGGCAGCACTTCGAGGCGGCCGGCACACGCATGGTCTTCATCACGGCCGGAATGGGCGGCGGCACCGGTACGGGCGCTTCGCCCGTCATCGCCAAGCTGGCCCGCGAGATGGGAATCCTCGTCGTCGCCATCGTCACCTCGCCGTTGGCCGTCGAGGGCAAGATCCGCTACGAGCAGGCTTTCCGTGGTATCGAGGAGCTGCGGGAGAACGTCGATTCGCTGCTCATCATCAACAACGAAAGCATCCTCGAAATCTACGGCCGCCTGTCGCTCAAACAGGCGTTCGGCAAGGCCGACGACATTCTGGCCTCCGCGGCCAAAGGCATCGCCGAGATCATCACCGTGCCCAGCGACATCGTCAACGTCGACTTCGCCGATGTCTCCAAGGTCATGCGCAACTCCGGCCGCGCCCACATGGCCGTCGCCACGGCCGAGGGCGAGGACCGCGCCGAGGCGGTGGCCAAGGCATCGCTTCAGTCGCCGCTCCTGGATCACAACCTTATCTCCGGAGCCAAGAACATCCTTCTCCATATCTCGGTGTCGGGTTCCGACGAGCTCATGTCCGACGAGCTCAACACCATCCTGCATTACATCCAGGCCCATGCCAGCGTGAAGGACGACGCCGGCGTCGTTCACGATGCCAACATCATCTGGGGTACGGGTGTCAAACCCCAGCTGGGCAATGCCATCGAGCTGGTCATCATCGCTACCGGTTTCGAGGAGAGTTCCCGCGAAGGTCTCACGCAGGTCATTCCCCCGGCCCGGACCGTGCAGCCTGTCGGCGCGGCCGACCCCGCAGCGCCCGTGCTGGAGCCCATCAAGCCCCTGGCACCCGCCAAACCGGCGGTGCGCACTCCCGAGCAGGTCGTGCTCGGTGCCAGGTCCACGCGCTACAGCAACATCGAGGAGCTGCTTTCCCGGCCCGCCTACCAGGCCCGCAACTCCAAGTTCGTCGTCCACCATGCCGGCGGCCGCAAGAAGGTGTTGAGCGAGGAGAAGGCCGCCGCCAAGGAGGAGCCCGAAAACGGCTCGCTTTTCTAACCTAAATTCCCCGGTTTTGGAACACGTTCCCTGGATTATCTTCAACGGTTTTCCCGCCCATATCCTTTTTTTCGGCATCCTTGCTTTCGTCTTGCTCTGCATCTCCGCGCTTGTGTCGGGTGCCGAGACTTCGTTTTTTTCGCTCTCGCACAACGATGTCCAGCGCTTCAAGCAGCACCCTTCGGCTTCGGGCGACGCCGTGCTGAGGTTGTTGGGCAACGTCGACTTTCTGTTGGCTACCATCCTCGTCGTCAACAATCTGGTCAATATCTGCATCACCATCCTTATGGCCAACATCGTCGACGCCCTCTTTACCTTCACCCGGTTCGAGTTTCTCTTCAAGACCGTCGTCGTCACGTTCTTGCTGCTACTTTTCGGCGAGGTGCTGCCCAAGGTGCTGGCGCAGACGCTGCCCGCGCGTTTCGCGCAGTTCGTCGCGCGCCCGCTTTCGGTGCTGCGCTGGATTTTCTACCCGTTGTCGTTCATCCTCGTGCGCACCAGCAGCCGCATCAGCGAGAAGGCCGCCCATAAGAGCGAGATTTCGCTCGACGACCTGGCCGATGCCGTCGACATGACCCAGACGGCCAATCCCGAGGAGCACGTCATGCTCTCGGGCATCGTCAACTTCGTCAATACCGAGGTCCAGGAGATCATGAAGCCCCGCGTCGACATCACGGCGCTCGACTTCACCGATTCCTACGAAAAGGTCAAGCAGACCATCATCGCATCGGGCTTTTCGCGCATCCCCGTCTTCGAGGAGGACATCGACAACATCCGCGGCACGCTCTATGTCAAGGATTTGCTGCCCTATATCAACCACGGCGACGAGTTCGACTGGCAGCAGCTCATCCGCAAGCCCTACTTCGTGCCCGAGCACAAGAAGATCAACGACCTGCTGGGCGACTTCCAGACCAACAAGGTCCACATGGCCATCGTCGTCGACGAGTACGGCTCCACGCTGGGCCTCGTCTCGCTGGAGGACATCATCGAGGAGATCGTAGGCGAGATCTCCGACGAATCCGATGTCGACGAGAGTTTCTATACGCGGCTCAACGCCAAGAGCTACCTTTTCGAGGGCAAAACCCACATCGGCGACTTCGAACGCATCTTGTCGCTCGACGAGGAGACTTTCTCCGACGTCCGCGGCGAGGCCGAGACGCTCGCCGGGTTGATGCTCGAACTCAAACGCGACTTCCCCGCCAAGGGCGACATCTTCACCTCGCACGACATCCGTTTCACCGTCAAGGAGATGGATGCTCACCGCATCGACAAGATACGCGTCGATCTGAAATAGTCCCCGTTGCCGGGGCGGCGGTTCTTCGTGAAGTTCCGTTGTCGCTTCATTGTCCGCACTCTTTCCGTCTGCCTATGTTCCGACTCCTTCTCTCGCGTCCGCTTTCCGAGCCCGAAATCGATGCCTGGACTACGCTTTCCGAGCGTGAGCAGGCATCCGGATTCGAGCCTGCGCGCCGGTCGGAGTGGCTTTCATGGCGGGGGATCGTGCGGCACGAACTGGGGGCTCCGCAGCTCCGTTTCGCCTACTCCGATTGCGGCGCCCCGTCGATCGAGGGATCGGCGCTCCATCTTTCGGTCTCCCATTGCGAGGGCACTATCGCCGTCGCGCTCTCCGAAGCCCCTTGTGCCGTCGATGTCGAGCCGCTCGCACGCGATTTCGGCCGGGCTGCGGCACGTTATCTTTCGGCCGGCGAGCGCATCCTTTCCGACGATCCGCTGTGGCCTGCCGTCGTGTGGTGCGCCAAGGAGACGCTTTACAAGTTTGCCGGGCGCCGCGGGGTGGATTGGCTGCGCGATCTGAGGATCGAGCAGGTCGATTTTCCGGCCGGCCGGCTCGTCGGTCGGATCGGCAGCGGCAAGGCATTGACGCTTCGTTTCGTGTTGTTCGCCGGACGTGTGGTCGTTTTTCTGTCGTAGCCTATGGAGATCGCCCCGCCCCGTCTGCCTGCGGATTCCGCTCCCGATGCCGATCCTGCGCTCCTCGTCGATGCCGAGGAGGTCTGCGACGCCGTTTTTCGCGGTGCCGGTTTCTCCGGAGTCGTCCGCGAGCACCTTATCGTCGATCAATGTATCTTTTCAGGATGTCGTTTCTCGGGGGCCGTGTTGGAGCAGACGCGGTTTTCTGATGTCTTGTTCCGCAACTGCGACTTTTCCAATGCCTACTTGCGCGGCTGCTCGTTTCAGCGTGTGCGGTTTCTCGATTGCAAACTCACCGGGGCCGAATTCGCCGGGTCGGTTTTCGGTTTTGTCCTCTTCTCGCGTTGCCGCGGGGAGTTCGCCGGATTCGCCTCCGGCAGATTCCGCCGTGTCATGTTCGGCGATTGTGTCCTGCGAAGTGCCGTTCTGAGCGATTGTCGTTTCGAGCAGTGCGGGTTTTCCGGCTGCGACCTCTCGGAGGCCGAGTTCTTCGGCACCCGGTTGCTGGGCATCTCGCTCGCCGATTGCGAAATACGGGGGATTCGTCTGAGCGAATGCCTTTCGTTCGAGCTCCGCGGGGCCCGTATCTCGCAGGGGCAGGCGCTCGACCTGGTAAGGCTTCTCGGCGTCGAGTTCGAGGAGTAGATAAAAAGCGTCCGGAACCTATTGGTTCCGGACGCTTTCTTCGAGTGGAAATGCGAAACGGGCGCTCCTCGCTTTTCACTTTGCCCCTTTAAGCCAAGAGGGCTTGACTTTGACTGAGTCTTGAATGGGCGGCTCCTCGGCTAAGTCAGAACAAGTTCGACATAGCTCTCGGCTTGCGCCATCGTCGCTCCCGCTCGGCAAAGTTCGCCTTTCACCTTATTTGAGACCCAGTTTCTTGGCGATCTCTTTGGGCAGGGCGTTCTTGTTGACCATGATGTCGGTGGTCTTGTAGGCCACGAAGGGACGCGAGAAGTACCAGTGACCGCCGTAGGGAGGCAGGTCGTCCCACGAGTTGAGCACCTTGTAGTAGGGGGTGCCCGCCTGGTCGCGGGCCGTGCCTACGATCACCATGCCGTGGTCGTCGGTCGTCTCGTAGTTGTCGAACGCCTCCTGGCGCATCTCCTGCGTGATGGTGCGTTCCTTGCCCGGCTTGTCGAACTTGTAGAGCGCTGCTTCCTTCTCGCGCTCGGTCAGCTTGCCCCAGCGCTCGGCTTCCGTGCCGCTCATGCCGTCGAGATCGGCTTCCGGCACGATGCCGAGGGCCTTCGTGCGGCTGAATCCCTTTTCGCTCACGTCGGTGCCCCAAGCCACCGGATAGCCGTTGGCCAGCGCGTGGTCGATGACGGCCATCATTTCGTCCAGCGGCAGGTTGTAGACCTTGCCCCACATCCAGTTGTCGGGCACTTCGAGCACGAACTGCGTGTAGAAAGGATGGTGGGTGAACGACGTGATGTCGATGTAGTTGTCCATCGAGACGGGCAGCGACGCAGCGAACGACTGCGGCGTGTACTCCTTGCCCTCGTAGACGAAGGTGTCGGGCATGTGTCCGAAGTATTCGTCGAGCATGGCGTTGAAGGCGCGTTTCCAGGCCGTCGACAGGGGTTTGCCCGAACGGTCGGCCGTGGCGATCACGGAGTCGAGGAAAGCCTTCAGCGCGGCCGTCAGCTCGTGGAAGTCGGGTTTGTCGGTGCCGTAGTTCAGGCCCGGATAGGCTTCGAACGGTACGATGCCGTATTTCTTGATACCCTCCGTCACGTCGTGGGCTGCTCCGCCCTCGGCGAAGTTCAGTTCGCCGTGCATGCGCACGTACTTCTCGGCTTTCTCCATGAAGCTGTGGCGCACGATCCACATCTCGGAGAGGTGCACCGGTTTGCCGCCGGCGCGCAGGATTTCGCCCTCCAGGAACGACATCGTCGAGAAGCACCAGCAGGTGCCGCTGCGATGCTGGTTCTTCACGGGAGTCATCTCCAGCACCTTGGCGTCGGTGAAGCGGTAGCCTTCGGGTTCGGGTTCGGTCTGCGGGGTCTGGGCCGTTGCCGCCAGCGTTGCCGCCGCGGCCAGCAGGGTAATCAGCAGGTTTTTCATCTAAGACTGGGTTTTAAGGTTTTTTTTGCTTGTTCTGTCATTTCTTCGAGCCCGCCACGATCTTCAGACATTCGTCCAGCGTCAGTTGTGCGGGGTCCGCGCCTTTGGGTATGCGGTAGTTCTTCCCCTTGTAGGCGATGTAGGCGCCGTAGCGGCCGTTCTTGACCTGCATGTCGGGGTCTTCGGCGAATTCTTTCAGCGGCTTGTGGGCCGTTGCCGCCGCTTCCTTGTGCGCGCGGACCACTTCCACGGCCCGGTCGTAGGTCACCGTGTAGGGGTCGTCGGTCTTGGCCAGCGAAGCGAACGACTTGCCGTAGCGGACGTAGGCGCCGTATTTGCCGATGCCCACGGCCAGCTCCTCGCCGTCGAGCTCGCCCAGCGTGCGCGGCAGCGCGAAGAGTTCCAGCGCCTCTTCCAGCGTGATCGATTCGATCAGCTGGCCTTTCTTGAGCGAGGCGAACCGGCTCTTCTCGCCTTCGGGCGCTTCGATCTCGGCCATGGGGCCGTAGCGGCCGATGCGCGCCTTGACCGTGCGGCCCGTCTTGGGGTCGGTGCCCAGGATGCGGGCCTGGCCCTTCTTGTCGTTCTGCTGTTCGATGGCTGTGTCGACCATCTTGTGGAACGGTGCGTAGAAGTCGCCGATCATGCGGTCCCACGTGATGTCGCCCTCGGCGATGCGGTCGAACTCCTTCTCGACGTTGGCCGTGAAGTTGTAGTCGATGATCGAACCGAACTGCGCCTCCAGGTAGTCGTTCACCACCATGCCGATATCCGTCGGCGAAAGGCGGCTCTTCTCTTTGCCGTACTTTTCCGATACGGTCTTCGCGGTCAGCTTGTCGCCCGTGAGCGTCAGCTGCGTGTAGTCGCGTTTCTGCCCCTCCTTGTTCTGTTTCACCACATAGCCGCGGTTGATGATCGTCGAGATCGTCGGTGCGTAGGTCGACGGGCGTCCGATGCCCAGCTCCTCCAGCCGCTTGACCAGCGAGGCTTCGTTGTAGCGCGCCGGAGCCTGGGTGAAACGTTCGGTCGCCGTGATGTTGGCCGCCGTCAGGGCGTCGCCCTGCGCCAGCTTGGGAAGCCGGCCTTCGCCGCTCTCCTGCGCCTGGTCGTCGTCGGTCGATTCGGAGTAGAGGCGCAGGAATCCGTCGAAACGGATCACCTCGCCCGTCGCCACGAACTGCAGCGGCGAGCCTGCGATGTCGATCGTCACCGTCGTGCGGTCGAGCTCCGCGCAGACCATCTGCGAGGCCACGGTGCGTTTCCAGATCAGGTCGTAGAGCCGTTTCTCGGCCGGCGTGCCCTCGATCGTCTGGCGGTCGATGTACGACGGGCGGATGGCTTCGTGCGCTTCCTGCGCACCCTTGGTTTTGGTCTTGTAGTTGAACCAGCGCGAGTATTCTGCGCCGTAGAGCTTCGTGATCTCCTCCTTGCACTGGGCCAGCGCTTGTTGCGAGAGGTTCACCGAGTCGGTACGCATGTAGGTGATCAGACCTTGTTCATAGAGGTGCTGCGCCACCGACATGGTCTGCGAGACCGACATGCCCAGCTTGCGTCCGGCTTCCTGTTGCAGAGTCGAGGTCGTGAAAGGCGGTGCAGGGTAGCGCTGGGCCGGTTTTTCTTCGGCTTTGGCCACCGTGAACGCGGCGCCGATCGTGCCGTGCAGGAACGTTTCGGCTTCCTCGCGCGTCTCGAAGCGCGAGGTGAGTTCCGCCTTGAAAAGCGTCTTGTCGGGATCGCCGGCCGCATGGAACTGCGCCACAACCCGGAAGTAGGGGGTCGACCGGAATGCGATGATCTCGCGTTCGCGCTCCACGATCAGCCGCACGGCCACCGACTGCACGCGTCCTGCCGAGAGCGACGGCCGCACCTTTTTCCACAGCACCGGCGAGAGCTCGAAGCCCACCAGACGGTCGAGGATGCGGCGCGCCTGCTGGGCGTTGACCAGATTCATGTCCACCGTGCGCGGGTTCTCGATGGCTTCGAGGATGGCGCGTTTGGTGATTTCGTGGAAGACGATGCGTTTCGTCTTGTCGACCGGGAGACCCAACACTTCGGTCAGGTGCCATGCGATGGCCTCTCCTTCGCGGTCTTCATCGGAAGCCAGCCAGACGGTCTTGCTTTTGGCCAGGCGGCTCAGTTCGTCCACCACTTTCTTTTTGTCGCCCGGTATTTCGTATACGGGGCTGAATCCGCGGTCGATGTGGATTCCGAGGTCTTTTTTCGAGAGGTCGCGGATGTGGCCGAAGCTCGATTTGACCATGAAGTCCTTGCCCAGGAATTTTTCGATGGTCTTGGCCTTGGCCGGCGACTCTACGATGACTAAGTTTTCGTGCATGGGTTTTGCTCTGTATTGCTTTATCTTCAAATGCGAAAACCTAAGTTCCTCACTTAGGTTCGCATCCGACGTTCGTTCGTTTCATGCTGTCGTTTCCGCTTCGGCAGCTTCCAGGCGATCCCGGCGCTGCCCCTCGGTTCAGGAAAAGTTTCATTGCTCGCAACTTTTCCCGCCCCGGCATCATCCGGACAGGTTGGTCCTTGTCTCGGGAATTTATTTGACGAGGTTGTACAGCAGTTCGAAACGGATCGGCGCATCGTTCAGCGCGTCGTCCATTCCCTGCAGCACGCAGAAGTCGGACGTGTAGAGTCCGTAGGCTTCGGGTGCCGCGTAGATCGTGCGGTTTTTCACCTTTTCGAGGTCTATTTCGCGGTTTTCAGCCTTGGCCGCGTCGCGTTCGGCCGCATAGGCGTTCCACAGCATCTGGACATAGCCCGTGATGTCCATCGTGTAGCAGCCGCGGCTGCGGTTGACGTTGCCGCCGTAGGCCAGTTGTGCGTCGTAGTTCTTCTCGTAGGTGTAGTTGTAGTCGATGATCGGCGTCAGCTTCTTGTAGTCGGTGTAGAGACCGATGCGCTCGGGGGCCGTGTCCATCTCCGCCATCAGCTTGTCGGGATTCTTCAACATGGTCTGCTGCCAGTCGTGGTCGGCGTCGGCGAAGTATATCATCATGCGCACCCGGCTGAATGCAAGCGTCTTGTAGTCTTCTCCGCCCGCATTGTTGCGGTCGATTTCGGACTGCAGTTCGGCGAAGAACTCCGGGGCGAAAGTGATCTCCGTCGCCACGCCGCCCATGCCTTCCACCATCACCCGGTGGTTCTTCTCCGGGCGGGTGTCGGGCTGTCCCGGGGCGGGTTCGCGGATTTCGTCGTTCGTGTTGAAGAAAGAGCCTTTCGTGTAGTCGCGTTCCAGCGTGTTTATCGAAACGTTGCCGAACTTCGTAGCGGTCGAGGAATCGTAGAAGAGGTATTCCAGCAGCAGCGTGTCCTTGACCAGCGAGGGATCCTCCTTCATGCGGTTGCGGCCGTAGACCACCAGCCCCGACTTCGTGAGGTCCATGCCGTAGATGCCGCCCTTGCCCGTCTGCGTCTGTTCTTCGTTTCTGGCAGGCCGGATGTAGAGCCCCTTGAATTCATCCATCCAGTGCTCCATGCTGTCGACGCTGTAGATCGAGTAGTTGTCCTTGTAGGTTCCCTCCTGCAGCAGCAGGCGACGCAGCAGTTGTTCTCCCGCCTGCTCGATTTTCAGCGTTACGGTGGAAGATTTCAGATTCTTGATCCGCTCGTTGGGGAAAGAGAAGCTGAAAAGCGGGGCGTTGCCGATATACTTCTCCGCTTTGAAGTCGAAGTAGAAGGTCGTGTCGGCCCTCTCTTTCAGAAAGGCGTTGTCCGTCACTTCGTAGATCTCGTAGCGCTGGGGCGTCAGCGTGTCGCGGCCGAAGCGGTCGATCGTCATCAGCAGCTGCACCGAATCTACGAACGGTCTGTAGCCGAACATGCCCGGCTCGAAGTTGCTGATGCCGTCGAGATACTGCGTCAGGAATCCCGCCGTGCGCACTCCCAGCGTGTCGTTGAGCTGCGAACCGATGTATCCGTAGCCTGTTTTCGACGAAACGATCGAGTCGGTCTGCACCAGGCGCGTTCTAACCAGGGTCCGACGGATCGGTTGGCCGTTTCCGTCCTTGCGCGGGAACTCGACGTAGCCCGTCTTCATCTGTTGGTTGTCGGGCACGATGTTCGCTCCCAGCGAGTCGTCCACCGTCGTGCAGCCCGTCAGCACGGCCAGTACGGCCGCGGCCCCTGCGAGCAGATACCTATCGAATCTCTTCATAGAATCGGTTGTAAGTGTCGAAAAATCCTTCTTCCTCCGGCGCCCGGTATTCGAGCATCGGTTTGCCGCTCGTACGGGCCAGCTCCAGCACGCGGGCGTCCACGTCGGGCGAGGCGGCGATGATACCGTCGGCATATTCCATAACGAAACGGCAGAGGTTTTCGTATGACGGAGTCTCCAGGATCGACAGATTTTTATCCTTGACCCCTTCTCCGGCGATCTTCGCGCCGAATCCGGCGTCGAGCTGGCCCGGGAAACCGTCGTCGTAGAGCGAGACCACCACCTTCACATCGCGGAAGATCGGGTCGTCGGCGAACACCTTTTTCAGATAGACCGGCGTCACGCCCGCAAACCAGCCGTGGCAGTGCACCACGGTGGGCGCCCAGCGCAGTTTCTTCACCGTCTCCAGCACACCGCGTGCAAAGAAGATCGCCCGTTCGTCGTTGTCGGCGAATTCGTGCCCTTCGGCATCGTGCAGGATGGCCTTGCGCGAGAAGTAGTCGTCGTTGTCGATGAAGTAGATCTGTACGCGGGCCGCCGGAATCGACGCCACCTTGATGATGAGCTGGTGGTCGTTGTCGTCGATGATGAGGTTCATGCCCGACAGCCGGATCACTTCGTGGAGCTGGTGGCGGCGTTCGTTGATGCAGCCGTAGCGGGGCATGAACGTGCGGATTTCGTTTCCGCGTTCCTGCATCGCTTGCACCAGCGTCCGGCAGAGTACCGAGGCCTCCGTTTCGGGTAGATAGGGTGCTATCTGTTGACAGACGTACAGAATCTTGTTGGCCATGATCCGTGGTTTTTATTGGGTGGACTTCCGTTTCGCCGCGGGGTGCTCCCGTTGCAAAGATAGTGATTTTTATGTTAGCTGAAAAGCGGAGGGGCGCAGGCGAAAGGCTCGTTGCTGCCGGGTGTTTCGCATGGGCGCCGGTATGAAGGAGCGGGCCGTATCCGGGCGTTTGCCGCCGGCGGGGTTCCTTGCGTGTTTTTCCGCCGCTCCTTGCTTTTCGTCTTCCGCTTTCGGTTCCGCCCCGCTACAAAATCAGCATCGCGTCGCCGTAGGTGCCGAAGCGGTAGCCTTCCGCCTTGGCCGTCTTGTAGGCGTTCATGATCGTTTCGTAGCCGCCGAACGCCGCCACCATCATCAGCTGCGTCGAGAGGGGCAGGTGGAAGTTCGTGACCATCGCATCCGCCACCGAGAAGTCGTAGGGCGCGAAGATGAACTTGTTGGTCCAGCCCTCCATCGGCTTGATCATGCCGCCCGTCGAGACGGCCGTCTCCAGCGTCCGCATCACCGTCGTGCCGATGGCCACCACCTTGCGGCCGTCGCGTTTCGCGGCGTTCACCGTCTGCGCCGCTTCGTCCGTCACGAAGAACTGCTCCGAGTCCATCTTGTGTTTCGAGAGGTCCTCGACATCCACCGTGCGGAAGTTGCCCAGGCCCACGTGCAGCGTGATGAACGCCCGGTCGATGCCTCTGATCTCCATGCGCTTGAGCAGGTGTTTCGAGAAGTGCATGCCTGCCGTCGGAGCCGCTACGGCGCCCTCCTTCTCCGCGAAGATCGTCTGGTAGCGCTCCGCGTCTGCGGGTTCCACCTTTTCGCGGACCCACTTCGGCAGGGGCGTTTCGCCCAGCGCGAAAAGCGCGGTCTTGAATTCGTCGTAGTCGCCGTCGAACAGGAAGCGAAGGGTCCGTCCGCGCGACGTCGTGTTGTCGATCACTTCGGCCACCAGCGCATCGTCGTCGCCGAAGTAGAGTTTGTTGCCTATGCGGATTTTGCGGGCCGGGTCCACCAGCACGTCCCACAGCCGCAGGTCGCGGTTGAGTTCGCGCAGCAGGAAGATCTCGATCTCGGCGCCGGTCTTCTCCTTGTTGCCGTAGAGACGCGCCGGGAAGACTTTCGTGTTGTTGAACACGAAAAGGTCCTTTTCGTCGAAGTAGTCGAGTATGTCCCTGAACGTGCGGTGTTCGATGCTGCCGTCGGCGCGGTTCACCACCATCAGGCGCGATTCGTCGCGGTTGTCGGCCGGGTAGCGGGCCAGCATCGTTGCGGGATCGTAGTCGTAGCCGTATTGCGATAGTTTCATGGCTTGAGTCGGGTTGCTGCGTTTCGTGGAACGCGATAAATTATTTTCTATACGCAGAAAAGTTTATTTTGTTTCACTTTGCTGTAGCTTTTTCAGAAATTCGTCCAGTTGCCACGCCTGGCCGGCCGTGAATCCGCCGCTTCGCGTGCGGCGCAGCGAGGTCAGATGGGCGCCGCTGCCGAGCGCTTCGCCTATCTCGCGCGCCAGCGAGCGGATGTAGGTGCCCTTGCTGCATCGCACCCGGATGCGGATGCGCGGCAGATCGTACTCCTGCAATTCGGATTCGTAGATGGTTATCAGTGCCTTGCGCAGCTCCACCGTCTCGGTCGTCTCGCCCGCCCGGGCCAGTTCGTAGGCCCGCATCCCGGCGATTTTCTTGGCCGAGTAGAGCGGCGGTTCCTGCAGCCGCTCGCCTTCCAGGCAGCGCAGCGCTTCTTCGGCCGCCTCGCGCGTGATATGTTCGTAAGGATAGGTGCGGTCGACCGGGTGTTCCAGGTCGTAGCTCGGCGTCGTCGCGCCCAGCATCACATCGGCTTCATACTCTTTTTCTTCGGCTTGCAGCGCATCCACCATTTTCGTCGCACGGCCGATGCACACCAGCAGAACTCCCGTCGCCAGCGGGTCGAGCGTTCCGGCATGGCCTACCTTGATGCGGCGGTAGCCCAGGTTGCGGAGCGCATACTTGATCTTGCGCACCACGTCGGTCGAGGTCCATTCCAGCGGTTTGTCGATGACCGCTATGTAGCCCTCTTCGAAGTTGAGGCCCCGCAGGTCGCGTTCTTCCGGCGTCATAGTGCGTAGCTGATGATGGATACCGCGCCGGCGGCGGCACAATAGAGGGCGAACCAGATCAGCTTGCCGCGTTTCACCGCTTCGATCATGAAGCGGCAGGCGGCGCATCCCGTTGCATAGGCGGCCACGAAGCCTGCCGCCAGCGGACCCGCCGCCACGCCTGCCGTCAGTTCGCCCGAAACGATCTCCAGGAGCATCTCGCCCAGGATCGGCGCCAGCACCATCAGAAACGAGAACTGCGCCACGGCGTCCTTCCGGTTGCCCAGGAGCAGGCCCGTCGCGATGGTCGTTCCCGAGCGCGAGAGTCCCGGCATCGCCGCCGCGGCCTGCGCCAGACCGATGATGAAGGCGTCGCGGTAGCTTATCTCTTCTTTCTGGCGCGGCTTCGCATAGTAGGCGAATGCCAGCAGCAGGGCCGTCACCAGCAGCATGGCGCCCACCACGGCCAGAATCCACGGTGCGTTGAGCATCGCGTTGAGCCGATCCTTGAAGGCGAAGCCCACGATGCCGATCGGGATCATCGAAACGACGATTTTCAGCACGTAGGCTTGTTGCGGTGTGAAGCGGCGCGAGAAAAGCCCCTTCAGCAGGCCGCCTATTTCGCGGCGCAGCACCGTCATCGTGCTGAGCACCGTGGCGGCGTGGAGCGTCACGTCGAACGTGAGGTTTTCTTCGAGTTCCACGCCCAGCAGTTCCTTGGCTATCTGGAGGTGGCCGCTGCTCGACACCGGAAGGAATTCGGTGATTCCCTGCACGATGCCCAGCAGGATGGCTTGCAGCGTATCCATCGGCGGGTTATTCGTAGCGTTTGAGTATGGCGTAGATTTCCATGGCGAAGCCGCCCACGACCAGGATGGGCGCCAGCGTGATGCGCCGCCACGAGAACATGGCGTAGTTGAATTCGTCGGGCGAGTCGCTTCCTCCGCCGGCCATCAGCACGAAGCCCAGGATGACGACGGCGAAGCCCGCGGCCAGCAGGATGTAGTTGCGGCGCGACAGCGGCATGCGCGGATTTTCCGGAGTGCGGTTGTTGTGTTCCATAGGTCAATAAAGATAGATCTTGTTCGATTTCATGTTCACGAATTTGTTGAGCGCCGCCCACGTGAAGAGGCCCGAAATGACGACGCCTCCGCCGATCATCGCCCCGAAGATGCCGATTCCCGTGCGGCTCGCTTCGGCCAGCGCCTGCAGTTCGGGCACCGCTTCGTCGAGTCCGTAGGCCGCCAGTGCGAAGAGCGCCGAGGCTGCCGTGCCGGCCAGCATGCCCTGCGTGATGCTGCTGGCCAGGAAAGGTTTCATGATGAACCACTTGGTCGCGCCGACCAGTTTCATGGTGTTGATCAGGTAGCGCTTCGAGAAGATGGCCAGGCGGAGGGTGTTGTTGAGCAAGATCAGCGAGATGAAAAGCAGTGCGCCGCCGAACAGCAGCAGTATGAAGCGTATCTTGTTCACCGTGGCGTGGAGGCGCGCGGCCATCAGGGCCGGGTAGCTCACGTGCGCTACGCCGCGCAGCTGGTCGATCTCAGCAATGAAGGCTTCGACCCGTTCGCGGTCGGACGACTGTGCCGTGAGGGTGAGTTCGAAGGAGTCGAGCAGCGGGTTTTCATCGAGGATGTCGTCCAGTCCGCTGCCGAACATCCGGCGGAACTCTTCGTCTTCGAGCTTCTCCGACTTCGACACGAAGACTACGCCGCCCACCAGCTCGTGGCCGGCCAGACGTTGTTCGAGGGCGGTGCGTTGTTTGTCGGAGATCCCGTTTTTGAGTTCCACCGACACCTGGATGCTCGACTGGAGCGTGTGCGCCACCTTCATGGCCGCCAGCAGCAGGTAGCCCATCGAGCCCAGCAGAAAGAGCACGAGGGTCAGGCTCACGGTCGAAACGATGTAGGAGTTTCGGACCTTGCGTTTCAGACGTTTGTCATCCTTCATTTTCTCTCAGGTATTTGCGGAGCAAATGGGCAAGGGCGGCCAGGGCGCCGAGCAGGATCAGCAGCGAGGCCGCCAGCGTGATGCCTTCGGTCCAATTCCAGCCCGGAGCGCGGAAGCGCCATTCGATGGTGTGTTCGCCCGCCGGCAGCACCATGCCGCGCAGCACGTAGTCGACACGCCGGTAGGGGGCTTCTTCGCCGTCGATGTAGGCTTTCCAGCCTTTGTCGTAGTATATCTCGGAGAAGACCGCGAAGGCTTCGCCCTCGGTTTTGGCTGTGTATTTCAGATAGTTGGGCTTGTACTCGACGAGTTCGATCTCTCCCGTCGCATAGGGGCCGGCCGGCGCGGAGTTGAGCGACATGCTGCCGCTCTTGAGCGGCGAGGCAACGGCCGTCGTCCGCAGATCGACCGTGCCCAGGGCTTCGATTTCGGCCCGTGCGTCGGGCAGGCAGCGCAGCGTGTCGACCAGCCAGGCTGCGCCGTATTCCGTTCCGCGGCGTACGGGCACGGGCGCTCCGTCGGCTCCCGCTACGATGGCATAGCGCGTGTTGAGCATGTCGAGCACATTGTCGTCGAGTTCCGAAAGATAGCGGTCGATGAGGTCTTGGTAGCGGACCAGCTTGGCTCCGTGGTAGCCGCCCACGGAGCGGTGGAAATAGGAGGTCGTGGCATCGTTGAAGGGGCTCACCGTCAGGTTGATGACCCGGTATCCCAATGTTTCGTCGGCACGGATCGCCCGGTCGGCGGCCGTCATCGTCACTTGCTGGCGGCGCGGCGACACGAAGTTGTCGTGGGAGAGGAAGCGCAGATCGACGGGCACCAGGTCCAGCAGCACCGTCGCGGCCAGCAGCAGGGCGGCTGTCTTTCTGCCGATCTTGCGCAGTGCGAAGAGCACCACGCTTCCGGCCGCCAGCAGCACCATCAGCAGCGAGCGCCAGGCGTCGGCCTGCATGAATGCGGCGCGGTCCGCCGCCATGGCGGCCGCCGTGCGGTCGGCCCATTCGAAGTGGATGCCGCGGTCGATGTAGTTCTGCAGGTCGTTGGCTTCCAGAATGCGGCGGTACGATTCGGTCATCATGGCGGCCGCGTCGCGCTCGCCGAAGTCGAACAGTACGCCGCCCGCCACGGCGAAAAGCAGGCACAGCCCGCCCGTGATTCCTGCGGCCCAGGCTATGGAGCGCAGGAGGCGCTGCCGGTCGACATCGTCGTTCCAGAGCCGCACCAGAGCGAAAGCGCCCAGCAGCGGTGCGGCCCATTGCACCACCACCAGCGTCATCGACACCGTGCGGAATTTGTTGTATCCGGGCAGCAGGCGGAACGCCAGTTCCGTGAAATCCATGAAGTTGCGGCCCCAGGAGAGCAGTATCATCAGCAGCGACACGGCCGCGATCCACCATTTGTTGCGGCCGCGCGCAAGGAGGAATCCCAGCAGAGCCAGGAAGATGACCGCCGCTCCCACATAGACGGGCCCTCCCGTGTAGGGCTGCGTGCCCCAGTACATGGGCAGCTGGCGTTCGATGCCGCGCATTCCCAAATCGGTGGCCGTCGCCGCCACTTCTCCGTCGGCAGGGAAGACCGTGCCCGAATCGCGGCCCATGAAGTCGGGGATCAGCAGGTTGAAGGTCTCGGCCTTGCCGTAGGACCATGCCGTGGCGTAGTCGAGATCGAGGCCGCCCGTCGTTTTTTCGGTGGCTTCGGCCAGTTCCGAGCCTCCGCGGATGGTGTCCTCGGTGTGGGTCGCCGTGTACCACAGCGGTGCGAAGTTCGAGGCTACGGCCAGCAGTCCGGCTCCCAGCAGCACAGCCGTGCGCTGTGCAAAATTGCGCAGGTGCTTCTCCCGGAAAGCGATTACGGCGTCGCTGATCCACAGCGCGCCCATGGCCAGCAGAAAGTAGTAGGCTATCTGAGGATGGTTGCTTCCTATTTCAAGCGATGCGGCCAGCGCCGTGAGCGCACCGCCGTACCACATGTTGCGGCGCAGGGTGATCCAGGCGCCGCCCATCATCAGCGGTGCGTAGACCAGCGCCCACATCTTGGTGAGGTGTCCGGCGCCGATGATCAGCAGGAAGTAGGTCGAGAGTCCGTAGGCCAGAGCCGGAACGATGGCCGGCCGCGGGTCGATGCCCATCATCAGCAGCATCGCCCAGAAAGCCGTCATCGCAAAAAAGAGGAACGACGCCGGCGTGTCGAGTATCTTGGTCGCCTGCCCCACGGTGCGTCTGACCAGTTGGGCAGGGTAGGCCACGTTGATCAGATAGGCGGGCATGCCGCCGAACATGCCGCCCGTCCATTGGGGGTCTTCGCCCGTGGCAAGCCGCATTTCGGTGATGTCGCGGGCCATGCCTTCATATTGGATGACATCGTGTTGAGGCAGTGTCTCGCCGCGGAATTGGGGTGCGAAGTAGAGTACGCTTACGACCAGGAAAACAAGCAGGGCTGCCGCTGCGGTGAGCGCCCGCCCGCCGAGTTCTTTCGGGAGGTTCATGATGCAATGCTGATAAACAAAGGACAAAGATACGAATAAGTCGAGCGTAATGCCAAATTTATTTGAGCATTACCGAGACGGAGTATCTTCTTTAAAGATACGAATAAGCCGAGAACAAAAACTTGCTTGCATTTTGCCGAGCGGGAGTATCTTCTTTAAAGATACGAATAAGTCGCAGACAGCTCGGGCGTATCTTCGGCGCAAGCCAGAGTTCGAATAAGCCGAGAACAAAAACTTGCTTGCTTGCATTTTCCCGAAAAGTACAAAAAAGTACGGACTGCCCCGTGCGGTTGTCGGTGCGGCGGCTTTTCGGCGGACGAACACGTCCTTTCGGAGCGTGCGCCGGTGTGCGTTTCCGGTCGTCGGGGGCCGGAACCCGCACTGCAAGCAGCGTTCCCGGCGGCGTATGGCAGAGAGTTTGTCCGTTTGTTTCGGCGGCCCGGACAGGGAAATATCGAATCGAAGAACGTGGATAATAACGAAAAAATCGTATATTTGCGCACGTTTGTTTCCGCCGCCGCCGTTCGGGCGGCGCTGCCGGCGCTTCTTCGCCGGGCGGAAGCAGCGGCCGCAGCAGCAGAAACATGGAGGGGACGATGACATCTTTGGATACGATCCGCAAACCCGTCGAGGCCGAGTTGAAGGCTTTCGAGGAGTTCGTCGGGCGGCAGTTCACGGCCGAGGGCGAGTTGCTCTCGGAGATGTTGCGGCAGGCGCTTCTGGCGCGCGGCAAGGGCATCCGTCCGTTGTTGGTGATGCTCTCCGCTGCGATGAACGAGCCCGTGCGCGGTTCCTCGCTCGGGCGGCGTCCGTGCCTGGCGGCCATGATGGTCGAGATGATCCACGTCGCGTCGCTCATTCACGACGACGTCATCGACGAGTCGGACACCCGGCGCGGACGGCCTTCGGCCAACGCCCTGTGGCAGTCGCACAAGGCCGTGATCCTCGGCGACTATATCTTGGCCCGCAACATGAACATCGGGCTCCAGAGCGGGCAGTTCGACCTCGTGACCCATATCTGCGGGTCGATGTCGGCCCTCTGCGAGGGCGAGATTCTGCAGAGCGACCACGCTGCGCGGTTCGATCTCACGCGCAAGGACTACCTCGACATCATCTTCAAGAAGACCGCCAGCCTCATCGGCGTCAGCGCTTCGGCCGGAGCTTTGGCCGTGGGCGCCCCGCGCGACAAGGTGGCTCTGATGCGCCGTTTCGGCGAGTCGGTGGGCATGGCTTTCCAGATCCAGGACGACATTCTCGACTATACCGCGGAGGGCCAGGCCGGCAAGCCGGCTTTCAACGACCTGCGCGAGGGCAAGATCACGTTGCCGCTGCTCTGCGTGCTCGAGCGCATGGACGAGGAGCGGCGCGCCCAGATCATCGACCGGC
The DNA here is from genome assembly GCA_948736885.1 of uncultured Alistipes sp. The sequence continues at coordinate 54,167 of CAPXWY010000002.1, read as the reverse complement.
TCCGGCGTTGCGGCCAGGATGCCGACGCCATGGAGTACCTCCAGCGCATCGTCGTCAACGAGGACGGCATCGCGTCGGCTGTCAGCGTCATGCGCAGCTACCTCTCGCAGGCGGTCGACCTGCTTGCGGCCTACGAGGTTTCGCCTTACAGGAAGGCGATGGTCGAGTTGTGCGCCTACGTCGGCGAGCGCGACCATTGACGGGGGCTGAACGATTTCGATACGCCGGGCGCAGAGCCAAGTCTGCTTGAGCTGTGCCGGGGCGGGAGAAGGTGCAAAATACCTGAACTAATCTATAACTCAATGGAACAGACCAAAAACTACAAGTTGCCCATCGTGCCCATCGTCACGATGTTCTTTCTCTTCGCGATGATCTCGTTCGTCACGAATCTCGCGGCCCCCATCGGTACTATCTGGAAAAACGAGTACGCCGGTGCCAATACGCTCGGCATGATGGGTAACATGATGAACTTCCTGGCCTACCTCTTCATGGGTATCCCGGCCGGCCGCATGCTCGTGCGCATCGGTTACAAGAAGACGGCCCTCATCGCCATGGCCGTCGGTGCCGCGGGTCTCTTCGTGCAGTACCTCTCCAGCATCGTCGGTGCCGACGTCGCCGTCTGCGACATGGGCGAGGGCATCTCCCTCAAGCTCGACTTCGTCATTTACCTGCTCGGCGCCTTCATCTGCGGCTTCTGCGTCTGCATGCTCAACACGGTCGTCAACCCCATGCTCAACCTCCTGGGCGGCGGCGGCAACAAGGGCAACCAGCTTTTGCAGACCGGTGCGGCGCTCAATTCGTTGTCGGGTACGCTCACGCCGTTGTTCGTCGGTGCATTGATCGGCACCGTCACCGCGCGTACGGCCATGAGCGACGTCACGCCCCTGCTCTTCATCGCCATGGGCGTCTTCGTCGTGGCTTTCGCCGTCATCGCTTCGGTGCAGATTCCCGAACCCCACCTCCGCAAGGAGGGCGATTGCCGGGCCAAGTCGGCCCATAGCCCCTGGAGTTTCCGTCATACGGTGCTCGGCGTCATCGGCATCTTCGTCTACGTCGGCGTCGAGGTCGGCATTCCCGGTACGCTCAACTTCTACCTCGCCGACGGTTCGGAGCGCGGCGCAGGCCTCTTGTTGAACGGTGCCGCCGTCGGCGGTGCCATCGCTGCGGTCTATTGGTTGTTGATGTTGGTCGGCCGTTCGCTCAGCAGCCTCATCAGCGGCCGGGTCTCGAGCCGTACGCAGTTGATCGTCGTTTCGGCGGTCGCCATCCTCTTCGTCGTGCTGGCCATCTTCATCCCCAAGACGGTCACCGTGGCCATGCCCGGTTACAGCGTCGGCGACGGCTTTCAGATGGCGCAGGTGCCCGTCAGCGCCTTGTTCCTCGTCTTGTGCGGTCTCTGTACGTCGGTCATGTGGGGCGGTATCTTCAACCTCGCCGTCGAGGGGCTGGGCAAGTACACGGCCCAGGCTTCGGGCATCTTCATGATGATGGTCGTCGGCGGCGGCGTCCTGCCCCTCGTCCAGCAGTTCATCGCCGACCGCGCCGGTTATATGGCAAGTTACTGGGTCATCGTCGCCGGTCTGGCTTACCTGCTCTACTACGCGTTGGCCGGTTCGAAGAACGTAAACAAGGATATTCCCGTCGAGGAGTAGCCCTCCCCCGACTGCCTTACGATATGATGCGTCCGGCGTCCCGAGTCAAGGGGCGCCGGACGTATCTTTTGTGCCGCTTTGGGTTATACGATCCCTGTCGCGCGCCGCTTCAACAGCAAGGGTTCGCGTTGGGTCCCGGCCGGCTCTTTATCCGGTCTCGGCCGCGTGCCGGAAGCGGGGTTCCGCAGCCGTTTCGCTCGCAGCGGCTTCGCCAGTAGCCGTTTTGCGCATTGTGCTCGGGGCGCAGCTTGCGGAGCACGCTTGCGGGCCCCCGCAGGCTCTCGGCGGCGTTTCGGCTGCGGCGGTCACTCCTCGCTTTTCTGTTTGTAGAGTTCCAGCCGTTGGCAGCAGCTCGCAGCCACGATTTTTCCCATCCGGGCCGTTTCTTTGAGTTGTTTCGCCGCTTCCGCGACCGGTATGTCGTATTTCGGGTCGGACAGCGCGTATTTCAGATGGGTCCTCAGCCGCGCCAGCGTTTTGCTGGGTTCGATGTGCGTGCTGTCGAACAGCAGCATCAGCTCCGGGGAGAGCGTGCGCATCCGTTCGTGCATCAGCGCCAGGTCGGCGGTGCCGGATTCGCAGTTGTGGTAGGCCCGGTGGAGCGCTTCGTAGTATTGTACGGCCGCCTGCGCCGTCTGATGGGCCGCCAGGCGGATGCGTTCGGGGAGCGGATGTTCGAGGTTCTGCGCGGCTTGTTCCAGCAGGCGGTCGCCCAGCGCCACGAGCAGATCGGTCTGCATCCCGATCGCTCCGCAGACCCGCCCGAAGTCGGCGCGGCGCTTCGGGCGTTGGACCGTGCGGTGTTCCTTGCAGTAGAGCGGTTCGCCTTCCAAAAGCGCCAGGTAGAGAAACGCCGTGCGTTGGGTGTTCAGTTCGTTCAGCGTCGCAATGTAGAGGTTCACAAGCGGAATCTTGCGTTGTTTGGCCGGTAGTTTTATGTTCAGCAGGCGTTTGGCTTCCCTCCAGTCGTAGTCGGGCGTGTCGCCTACCACCATCAGCAGGTCGTAGGCCGTCGCTTCGCTGTGGGGCGTGCCTCCCGCCAGCTTGCCGAACAGCAGGATGTATTCGGGGGCGCAGGGGCCTTCGGCCAGTATGCGGGCTATGCGCTCGGCTTCGGCGCGGTCGTATGGGAGGATGTTTTGTTGGGTTTCCATGTTTTTTTCGGTGAATTCGTTCGGGTCGGGCCGTATCTACCCCGGCGGAGCGCTGCGGGCGGCCCGGGATTGTTTGTTCGGAATGGTAGAGGAGTGTCAGTCGTGCCGACGGTCCGGCGGTCGGCGGGAGGGGTGGTTGCGCGGCGGTATCCGCCGGCGGTGGAGTGTGTGCAGCGTTCGCATAAAATAAAAAAATGCGCAGCTGCGAACGCTACACATCACCTTTTCAGGCTACCGCAAGGTGCCGTTCACGGGTCGCTAAACCCCAACGGCTCTGCGCACACTTTTTTAAGTCTGCCTTGGGTAGCATACTTGAAAAGGTGGATAGATACATAACGTTCGCAAGGGCAAAGATACGAAAGAATTTCGGAAAAGCGAATTCTTTTGTCCCTCCCGTTTCGTTTTGTCTGCCGGACGCAAGGTTGTTAATCCGGCGGTCGGCGGCGGGAGGGGTGGTTGCGCGGCGGTATCCGCCGGCGGGCGAGAAGTGGCGGCGTCGGAACGCAGCCCGGAAGAGTTGTTCGCATAAAAAAAAGAGGTGCGCAGCTGCGAACAACTCTTTCCTCTTTTTACGGATTCCACAGCGGTGCCATTCGCGGGTCGCTAAACCCCAACGGCTCTGCGCATACCAAAGTATTTCGCCGTGGAATCGACGAAGTAAAAAGAGCTGTTAAGAATTGTTCGCAGAAGCAAAGATATGAATAAGCGGGCGCAAAAGCAAATTTATTTGTGCTTTGCCGGAATATCGCCGGGGGTTGCGGCTCGGAGCCTCCCGCAGCGGAGGCCCGCAAGCGTGCCCCGCAGGCTCCGGCCGCCCGGTTAAGAACGGGGCTTTGCAATTTCGCCTGCTGTATCCTGTTACGAATATTTTGCAGCGCGCAGGCTCCTGCCCGCCTTGCGATGCCCGTGGTCTCCCGCCGCAGAGGTCCGTAGTGCGTGCCCCGCAGGCTCCTGCCCGGAAGTCCGCCATTTTTTGGTGTCCGGCCCCGGCATTTTATAATATGTTTCTTCGTTGCCCGGCTCGCGCTTCGCGCGACCGCCCCAGCCGGGCAACGAGATGCCGGGCCGCCGCCGGATCGACGGCGGCCGCGCCGCGGGGGAATCTGTTTCTCGGGGAAGAATCCGCTGCTGCGGCCCCTCAATAGAGGAAGAACACGATGCCGATGAAGTGGCAGACCACGGCCAGGTTGATGAGCAGGTGCCACACCATGTGGTGGTAGCGGAACCCCTTGCGGGCGTAGAACCAGGCGCCGAGCGTGTAGAGCGCTCCGCCGGCGGCGATCAGCGCCAGCAGCGGCACGGAAGCCTGGCGGATGAAAAGCGGCAGGAAGAAGACGATGGTCCACCCCATGACGAGATAGATCGTCAGACTGACGCCCGGGATGGACCTCCGCGACAACGACTTGTAGAAGATGCCGAACAGCACCATGACCCATTGCAGCACGGTGATGAGCAACCCCTGCCACCCGCCGATGACCGTGATGGCGATGGGCGTGTAGCTGCCCGCGATGGCCACGTAGATGAAAATATGGTCCAGAATGTGGAATACGGCCTTGTGGCGCGACTGGGGGTTCATCGAGTGGTAGAGCGTCGAAGCGAGGAACATCAGGAAGATCGAGACCACGAAGACGCTCACCGAGGCCGAAGCGGCGACCCCGTCGTGGACGTAGGCCCACACGGCGGCGAACGGCAGGGCGGCGAGTGAGAGCAGCGACATGACGCCGTGGCTCACGGTGTTGGCGATCTCCTCGCCGAAGGTGGGGATGTAGGGGAATCGTTGGCGGGTCATGGCTGCGGTGCGATGGGTCGACGGGTCAAATTTATGAATTTTTTTACATATATTTGCAAAGAGTAAAAACAGGAGGGACGATGGAACAGGCACGCTATGACGATTTCCGCACGCTGGTGCGGAATACTTTTTCGGAACGGACGCAGGCCGCCGTCGACGAGGCGCTGGAGTGGGCGGCCGCGAGGCTGGACGGCGCGCTGCGCTACGACGGCCGCCCGATGCTCGACCACGCGGTAGCGGTGGCTGCCATCGTCATCTCGGAGGTGGGGCTGGGCCGCAACTCCACCGTGGCGTCGATCCTCCACGACGTGGTGCGCCTGGCCCACAAGGAGATGCCGGCCGAGGAGTTCCTGGCGCTGACGGAGGAGATCCGCACCCGCTTCGGCCAGGAGGTTGTGGGCATCACCGTCGGGCTGGCCAACATCTCGCAGCTCCGGCTCAAGGCGGCCAAGGAACAGGCCGACAACTTCCGCGATCTGATCGTCAGCTACTCCGAAGACCCGCGCGTGATCCTCATCAAGCTGGCCGACCGCCTGGAGGTGATGCGCTCGCTGGAGATATTCCCGCGCGAGAAACGCCGCAAAAAGAGCTGGGAGGCCCTCAATCTCTATGCGCAGATCGCCCACAAACTGGGTCTCTACAGCATCAAGAGCGAGCTGGAGGACATAGCGTTGAAATACCTCGAAACCAAGGACTACGAACATATCGTCGCCAAGCTGGAGGAGAGCGCCGACGAGCGCCGCGCCTTCATCGCGCGCTTCCTCGTGCCGGTCGAGGAGCGGCTGAAGAAACTGGGCATCCGCTACCACATCAAGAGCCGCACCAAGTCGATCTTCTCCATCTGGACCAAGATGCAGAAGCAGCATGTGCCCTTCGAGGGCGTCTACGACATCTTCGCCCTGCGCATCATCATCGACTGCCCGCGCGAGGAGGAGAAACAACTGTGCTGGACGGCTTATTCGGTCGTCACCGATTTCTATACGCCCAACCCCAAGCGCATGCGCGACTGGATTTCGATCCCCAAGTCCAACGGCTACGAATCGCTCCACACCACCGTCTCGGCCGAGGGCCGCTGGGTCGAGGTGCAGATACGCACCGAGCGCATGGACGCCGTGGCCGAACGCGGCATTGCGGCCCACTGGCGCTACAAGGGCGTGAACCAGGGGGCGCAGACCAGCGAAATGTGGCTCGGGCGGCTGCGCGAGCTGATGGAAGACACGACCCATTCGCTGGCCAAGCGTTTCGACGCCAAGCCTGCGTCGGGCGAGATTTTCGTCTTCACGCCCAACGGCGACCTGCGCAAACTGCCCGAGGGCGCCGTGCTGCTCGACTTCGCCTTCGACATCCACACCTCGCTGGGCTCCACCTGCGTGAGCGGCAAGGTCAACAACCGCGCGGCCTCGATCCGCGACGTGCTGCACAACGGCGACATCGTGGAGATACAGACCCGGAAGGACCAGACGCCCAAGGCCGACTGGCTCTCGGTGGTGGTCACCTCCAAGGCGCGCAACAAGATCAAGTCGTACCTGCGCGAGGAGCAGGCCAAGCATACGCGCATGGGCCGCGAGGAGCTGGAGCGCAAGATCAAGAACTGGAAACTGGCCCTCACCATCGACGAGGCGGTGGCCTGCCTGGCCAAACACTTCAAACTGCGTCTGGGTACGGAGGTCTACGCGCTGATTGCCACGCAGAAACTCGATTTCGGAACGATCAAGGAGATTCTGATGCGCCACCTCTCGGGCGAAGCCGAGGAGGAGCGCCGCGCGGCCGCGGCCGAAGCCGAACGGCAGAAGACCTGCTCGTCGCGCGAGAGCGCCGCGCCGCAGGATGCGCTGGTCATCGACGACGACATCTCCAAAATCCAGTACAAGCTGGCGCGCTGCTGCAATCCCATCAAGGGCGACGAGGTTTTCGGCTTCGTGACCATCAATTCGGGCATCACCATCCACCGCACCGATTGTCCCAACGCCAAACGCATGCGCGAGAATTATCCCTACCGTGTTATCGAAGCCCGCTGGCGCCAGTCGGCCTTGGGAGCGTTCCGCGTGACGATCCGCATTGTGGCGGCCGACACCACGGGCATGGCCAACCACATTACCGAGACCATCAGCCGCGAACTGAAGCTCAACATCCGGTCGTTCAACTTCGAGACCGCGTCGGGCGGCTGCGTAGCCGGCACCGTCTCGGTCGAGGTGCCCGGCGCGGGCGTGGTCGACACGCTCATCCACTCCATCATGCGCATCAAGGGCGTGCAGCGGGCCTACCGGATCAACTGAAAAGTGAAAAGTGAAAGGTGAGGGGCAGGAACGAAGTTTCGTTGGCTGCCCCTTTTCACTTCTCTATATTAAAGCAGCGGCGAGAAGATCCGCATGAACGATTCGGCCCAGCGCCGGGGCCGGGGGCGCCGGAACCATTCGCCCGGAGCGACCCGGCGGCATGCCGCCAGGTCCTGCTCGTAGATGGCGGTCATCCGGGCGCAGAAATCGCGGTCGTAGACAAAGGCGCTGACTTCGAAATTGTGCTCGAAGCTGCGGAAATCCATGTTGGCCGAGCCGATGACCGTCAGATCGTCGTCGATAATCAACAACTTGGAGTGGAGGAACCCCGGCATGTAGAACGCAATCTTGACGCCGGCCTGCATCATGTCGTCGAGGTAGGAGTGGCTCGCCAGATCGACCACGCGCGAATCCGAGCGGGCGGGCAGCATCAGCCGCACGTCGATGCCGGCCAGCGCCGCTGTCTGGAGCGCCGAGTTGAGCGTTTCGGAAGGCAGGTAGTAGGGCGTCTGGATCCATACGCGTTTGGTGGCGCGGGCCACGGCGAAGCTGTCGGCCTGCAACAGCGTGCGCCATTTGCCGAACGGGCCGCTGGGCACCACCTGCAGGATGCTGTTGGCGAAAGTTGCGGCCGGCGGCAGGAAAGCGGGGTCAGCGAGCTGCTGCTGGGTCGTGGCCACCCAGTCGCTCAGAAACGAGGCCTGCAATCCGGCCACACCGCCGCCTTCGACCCGGAAATGGGTGTCGCGCCACGGTTCGCGGAGCCCGTTGCCCCGGTCGATGCCCATGACATAGCGGTCGGCGACGTTCATGCCGCCGAGGAAGCCCACGGTGCCGTCGATGATCGCTATCTTGCGGTGGTTGCGGTAGTTGACCTTGCTTGTGAAGCGCGGGAACTTCACGTGCAGAAACGCGTGTGCCTCGATCCCCGCCGCCCGCATGCTCTCGAAAAAGGCTTTTTTCACGCCTGCGCACCCTACGTCGTCATACAGCAGACGCACCTGCACGCCTTGGCGGGCCTTGGCCGCGAGCGCGTCGCGCAGGCGGGTGCCCGTGACGTCGTCGCACAGGATGTAGTACTGGATGTGGATGTGGTGTTTTGCGCCGGCGATCGCTTCGAGCAGCGCTTCCATTTTCGATTTTCCGTCGATGTAGGGCACGATGCGGCTGCCGCCGAGCGGCTGGGCGTGGGCGGTCCGCTCCAGCAGCCGCATGAGCGGCAGATGATGCGTCGGCACGGCGCAGGGGTCGGCGGTTTGTCCCTCGAGCCGGTTGTCGAGCCGCTTGCGGGTGCGGCGCGAGATGATGCGTCGTTTGGAGAGGTTCTGCCCGAAAAAGAAGTAGATGACCAGCCCGGCACCGGGCGCGAGCACCAGCACGAGTATCCACGGCAGGGTCTTGAGCGGGTTCCGGTTGTCGGTGATGATGACCAGAGCTACGCCGAGGACCGTCAGGGAGTAGACGACCAGGAAAACGGTGGTTAGCAGTTGTTGCATGGGCTGAACGGTTGGTGCCTGCGCCTGTGCGGCGCGCGCCGTCAGGCTTCGTGGCCGGGCGCGTCGGGCGCCGGGAACTCCACCGTGTGGAGCAGGTGTTCCACGCCGCGCAGGAAGTTGCGCTTGCGGAGCTTGGGTGAGTAGACGTAGCAGTCGAGCGTGAAGACGCGGCCCCTCGCGGTGTCGACCGTGGAGAAACTGACGAAAGGACCGCCCATGTAGTCGTTGGCGACATCCCAGAAGCCGCGCAGCTCGTACCAGGTCCGGCCGTTGGCTTCATAGACCCGGTAGTCGGGGTCGACGACGTCGGCCGTGACCATGTAGGAGCCGTCGGAGGGGCCCGGAATGCGTGCCGCGAACTTGTTGCGTGCCGCCACGAGCGCTTCGCGCGAGAGCGAGGCGGGACCTTCGTAGGGATAGGAATAGATGAAGAAACCCTGGCTGGCGGCCGGATATTCGTAGCGCGCCCAGATGAAGTCGGGCTGTTCGGCGGCGAGAACATATCCCTTGGAAACGGCCATCTCCGCCCCGAAGTGCTGGCGAATGGCTTTCTCGATGCCCGGAACGCCGTATTTTTTGGCGAATTCGACATCGCGGGTGCGTTCGGCGGTCTCCAGGAGCTCGGTCAGTTTGCCGCCGTTTTCGGCCAGATAGCCCGCCAGCGTCCGGTCGTCGGGGCCTTGCAGGGTCAGCACGATCTGCGGCGTCGCGGTGACATTGTAGCGCGCGCCTATGGTTATCTTGTCCAGCGAGGGGTCGGTCACGACCTTGAGGATGTTGCGGTGGTCGGCGATCATCCCCGTGAAATCCTGCGCACGGACGCGCAGTACGTCGAAATGCGGTTCGGTCTGGTTGAGATTGGGGATCGGCGCCGTGAGTGTGTTGCGCAGCGCTTCGCCGGTTTCGCCCGTCCATTCGCGTTGTTCGCAGACTACGATCACTTCGTAGGGCGCACCCTGCGAGGCCTTGAGCGGCGATCCGGAAAGTTTGTGGAAAGCGTCGCAGGCGGTCGCCGCAACGGCGACGCATGCCGCGAAGAGCAGACGGACGGATGTTTTCATGGCGTTACAAGTTTACGGTTTTCACAAAGATACGAGTAGCCGAGCGGAATGCCAAATTTATTTGAGCATTCCCGAGGCGAAAGTATCTAAGACAGAGTCAAAGATACGAATAAGCCGAATACAAAACCAAACATAGTTTGGATTTTGTTGAGGCGGAGTAGCTTCGGCGCAAGCCAAAGATACGAATAAGCCGAGAACAAAAACCTGCTTGCTTGCTTTTTGCCGAGATAGTCTCGGAACCGCCAAAGACGACCGGGACGTATCAACTTTTTTTGGCATCGGCCCGGAATTTTGCGTAATTTTGCCCCATGCGACTCAAACCGCCCAAAATAATCCGCCGGCTGATGCCCGATCTGATTTGGGAGATCGACGATCCCGAAGGGGTGTTCCTCACTTTCGACGACGGCCCCACGCCCGGTATCACCGAGTGGATCCTCTCCACGTTGGACAAGTACGGTGCCAAAGCGACCTTTTTCGTCCTGGGCAAGAACGTGGAGATGTACCCCGACCTCTACCAGCGCATCGTCGATGCCGGTCACCGCGTGGGCAACCACACCTATTCCCATCAGAAAGGTTGGGGCATGAGCCTGGAGCGTTACACCGAAGACGTGGATTTCGCCAACGATCTGATCCGCAGCGATCTGTTCCGGCCTCCCTACGCCCGCATCACCCCGGCGCAGGCGCGTTTCCTGGGTCAGCGTTACAAGTTGGTGATGTGGGACGTCATCTCGCGCGACTACAACCGCACGCTTTCGCCCCGCGCATGTCTGAAGAATGTCGTCAAGCACCTCGCTCCCGGTGCGATCGTCGTTTTCCACGACAGCGAAAAGGCTTTCCGCAACATGCGTTACGCCTTGCCGCGCACGCTCGAGAAGATCCGCCGGTGCGGTTGGAAATGCAAGGCCATCGAGTTGTAGGGCCGATGCCTGATTCCGAATCCGCCCCTCGTTCGCCCGGCCGTTCCGCTGCGCCGGAACCTTGCGGTTCGCCTCCGTACGATGCAACGGCCGCTTTTTTGCACTTTAGCGGAAATTTTCGTAAATTTGCGGTCAGCTAAAAATTCCAAAACGACAGAGCTATGACCATCACTGCCGCCGACATCAAGATCGGCATGTGCATCGAAATGGACGGCAAGACTTTTCTTGTGGTCGATTTCCAGCATTGCAAGCCGGGCAAGGGCCCCGCATTCGTCCGTTCGAAACTCAAGAACCTGGAGAACGGCCGCGTCCTCGAGAACACCTTCTCGTCCGTGAGCCAGAAGATCGAGCAGGTGCGCGTCGAGCGCCGCCCCTACCAGTTCACCTACGAGGACGACCTGGGTGCGCACTTCATGCACACCGAGACTTTCGAGGAGATCAACATCGAAAAGAGCCTCATCAACAACTACGACCTGATGGCCGACGGCCAGATCGTCGAGGTGATGTTCCACACCGAGAAGGAGACCGTCCTTTCGGCCGAACTGCCCCCGATCGTCGACATGGAGGTGACCTACACCGAGCCGGGCATCAAGGGCGACACGGCGTCGACCAACTCGCTGAAGCCCGCTACGGTCAACACCGGCGCCACGGTCCGCGTGCCGCTGTTCATCAACACCGGCGACAAGATCCGCGTCGATACCCGCACCCGCGAGTATTACGAGCGCATCAAGTAAGGCGTTTCGAACGCCGAAACGAAGAACCCGGAACACGCCTGTTCCGGGTTCTTCGTTCTGCGAGCAAGGGAATCGGACGGCTTCGTGAGCGTTATGGCCGGGCCGGTTCTTAGCTATATCCGGCGGGGAGTTCCGATGTCCCCGTTTTCTCTTCGGTCAAGGTAGCCGTCGCGCCCGGAGTGGCAAGGGTCATGGCTTTTGTCAGTGCGGCGCTGCAGATTCAGCAGTCCGCTGGCGATCGGTCCGTCCTTTCGCCAGTTGTTCATCCCAGCCTGCCGCGGAGCCGAGAATAATTCAGAATTCACAATGCAAGATGCACAACTTTACGATTAAGCGAGAGTAAAGACCGTTCACGGTCTTTACCGAGCAGGAGTGATGATGGTGCAAGCCGAGAGTCATTCCGAACTTGTTCGAGCATGACCGAGGCGCCGCCCATCCAAGGCACAGCCGAAGTCAAGCCCCCGTAGGGGGAGATTAATTCACAATTAAGAATCAGTCTGTCATTCTGAGCATCTGCGGTCGACACTTGCAGCGAGGATGGTAAAACGAGCGCCCCGGCTGTCATTCTGAGGAGCATAGCGACGAAGAATCCGTATCGTCAGCATACAGATGTTTGACTGCACTTCGTTTGTCTTTCTCCTCCTTGCAAGGCATAGTCCGCAAGCGGCCTCTGCACTCGCTGCGTTCATCATAGATTCTTCGCTAACGCTCAGAATGACATATATGGAAATTTTGAGACCTCACGAGAAACTAATTGTGCATTAATCTCCCTACGGGGGCTTGACTTTGGCTTAATCGTAAAGTTGTGCATTTTGAATTGAACTTGTTCCCTCTCCGCCGCATCCACTCCAGCGATTGCCGGTCAACGCCTGCTACGGGCTTCCGCAACTATACGACGGGAGCCTTGACGAACGTCGGCACGCACGTTGGCTATTGGTCTTCGTCCACCCACGCATCCGATAGCCCGAACGCGACGTTCCTGCGTTACTGGTCGGGCGAGTTGGGCCCGATCTACGGAACGAAACGCGCCAACGGTTTTTCCGTGCGCTGCGTCCAGCACCTGCAGGCTGCCTTTTTCGAAGGGAAAGTGAAAGATGAGAAGTGAAAGGCTTTGTGTTGCCGATTGTCAGCCGAAAAAAACCTTTCCCTTTTCACCTTGCCTAAATTTCCACGATACCGTTCCGGATGGCGAAAACCACCAGGGCAGCGGTGTTCTTGCATCCGGTTTTTTCCAGGATGTTGGCGCGATGCTTGTCGACCGTGCGCTTCGAGATGAAAAGTTCGTCGGCGATCTCCTGGTTGGAGAGTCCGCGGCAGACCAGCACCAGAATCTCGCGTTCGCGGGCCGAGAGCGGTTCGTCGGAGATGTCGTCGCGAGTGTGCATGTGCGAAGCGAGCGAGACGAGCAGCTGCGGACTGAAATAGGAACCTCCTCCCATGACGCTCCGGATGGCTTCGAGCACGTCGTCGATCTGCGAATCCTTCAGCAGAAAGCCCCGGGCCCCGGCTTCGACCATGCGCGTGTAGTAGCTCTCCTCACCGAACATCGAAAGAGTGATGAAGCGCAGTTCGGGCCGCAGGGCCAGGGCCCGTTCGGTGGTTTGCGCACCGTCGATGCCCGGCATCGAAAAGTCCATGAACACAACGTCGGCCTCCAGCCCCGGAAGCATCGACAGGAATTCTTCGCCGCTGCCTGCCTCGCCCACCACGCGGCAGTCGCCGTTGCGTTCGAGCAGTCCGCGCAGTCCGTTGCGGAACAGCGAATGGTCGTCGACCAGTACGATCTTGCAGGGTGTCATCGGCGGTCGGTTTTGTGCGCCCTTGGCGCCGGTTCGCGGCGGGTGTCGATGCGTATCGTCGCGTGCATGCCCTTGCCTTTGGCCGAGTCGATGTCGAAGGTGCCGCCCAGCGAGTTGATGCGCGAGTCGATGTTGGAGAGTCCCATGCCGCAGTCCATCATGGCCTTGCTGTCGAATCCCCGGCCGTTGTCGCTGTAGTCGAGTACGAGCGTCGTTCCGGCGCGCGAGAGCGAAAGGTTGACGTTGGTGCAGGCGGCGTGCTTGAGCGAGTTGTTGATCAGTTCGCAGATCACGCGGTAGAGGATCACCTCCACGTCGGTGTCGTAGCGTTCGGCGCGCAGGTTGGTCGTGAAGCGGATGCGCACGTTGTGCATCGCCGCGCTGCGGTCGATGAAGTGCTGGACGCCGCGCGCCAGGCCGAAGTCGTTGAGTACGTGGGGCGACAGGTTGTTCGATATTTCGCGCAGCGAGCGGATGGCCTCGTCGATTACGTAGGTCGTGTTGTCGATGATTTCGCGTTGTTCCGGCGTGCGTTCTTCGCGCGCAAGGGCCGAAAGCGACATCTTGGCCGACGACAGCAGGGGTCCCAGTCCGTCGTGCAGTTCCTTCGAGAAGCGCGACCGGGCCTTCTCCTCGGTGCGCAGCACGGCCGTGAGTATGCGTTTGTTGAGGGTCTGGCGCTGGCGGTTGAGCCGGGCGATGTATTTGAAGAGTTTGTGGGCGTAGACCACTCCGATCGAGAGACATACCGACACCACGATGCCCAGATAGCCGAACCACCACCGCGGGTTCACCTCGGCGCCGCAGGCCAGCAGCAGCTGCACCACGCGTTCGACCGAGAGCAGCGAGAATCCCACGATGAATAGAATCCACACCGAGTTGTATTTCGTGGTGCGTACGAGCCGCAGGGCGTAGACCGTGGCCAGCGTCTGTACGAGGATGGAGATGACAAGCAGGATTTTTATAAGCATGGCGGCAGTAATTTGTCGTTGGTTGTGTGAGCGATGCCGGGTTTCGGGCTACTTCGCGTGCGGAGCGAACGTCGTGCGGAGCTGTTCCAGCCGCCGGTAGTCGGTCAGGTCGGCCTGGACCGGCACGATCGTGACCCATCCGCGGGTCAGAGCCCATTCGTCGGTGTCTTCGGCGTCGGGTTCGGTGTTCACGAAGTTGCCCGTTAGCCAGAAATATTCGCGGCCGTTGGGGTCTTCGCGGCGGAAGAATTCTTCGCGCCAGTAGCCCGCATTCTGCCGGCAGAGCCGGACGCCGTGCAGTTCGTCGGACTTGCCGACGGGTACGTTGACGTTCAGACAGAGGGGCGTTCCGACCGGCCGTGCGAGCAGGTCGCCGATGATCTGCCTGCCATAGTGCACGGCCGCTTCGAAGTCGGCATCGGGCGAGTGGTCGTCGAGCGAGAGGCCCACGGCCGGACAGCCGTAGAAGCTCCCCTCGATGGCGGCGCCCATCGTTCCCGAGTAGAGTACGTTGACGGCCGAGTTGGAGCCGTGGTTGATGCCCGATACGACCAGGTCGACCCGTTCTTCGCGCAGCAGGTGGTCGAAGGCCATCTTCACGCAGTCGACCGGCGTGCCCGAGAAGGCATAGACCTCCACGCCCGGTTCCTGGCGTACGCGTCTCAGAAACAGGGGTTTGTACATGGTGATGGCCTGGCTCATGCCGCTCTGCGCCGTCTCGGGAGCCACCGCTACCACGCGGCCGAATCCTTTCACCGCTTCGATGGCGGCGGCCAGTCCCTTCGAGGCGTATCCGTCGTCGTTGGTGACCAGTATCAGTCGTTCGTTCATGCTTTCGGGTTCTTATCCATGGCAAATATACGAATAATTTGCCGAGACCGCAGCATATCGGTCGCAGCTGAATTGCACTCTGCATTCCGGCGCCGGCCGCAGGCGGTTGCATGAATATTTCGTGCCGTATTTGTTCGGTACAAAAAAACTTCCTATCTTTGCCATCCCTTCGGGGACGCAGATCAACCTCTTCCAATGGGTGTTGCGGCAGAGCGGGCGACCGCAGGATTACGGGGCAGGGTCTCCGTATGGTAGCCGGAGCGCAGCGGGAATGTTGGATGCGAAACGCAAAAATTCGTTGCAACAATGAACAAAGACGCAATCATCAAGCTCGTCAACGAGCAGATGTGGCCCAAGACCGACGCCGACGTGCCGTCGTTCAAGGCCGGTGACACCATCACCGTGACCTACAAGATCGTCGAGGGCAGCAAGGAGCGCCTCCAGAGCTTCCGCGGTGTGGTTATCCAGATCAAGGGCCAGGGCAAGACCAAGATGTTCACGATCCGCAAGATTTCGAACGGCGTGGGTGTCGAGCGTATCTTCCCGCTCTATTCGCCCCACATCGAGAAGATCGAGGTCAACAAGATCGGTGTGGTTCGCCGCGCCCGCATCTACTACCTGCGCAACCTCACGGGCAAGAAAGCCCGCATCAAGGAGAAGCGCATGACTTCGTCGTCGGAGAAATAGTCTCCCGATGCAATCGGAAAACGGATGCCGCATTTGCGGCATCCGTTTTCATTTTGGGGTGCATGCGACGCCGGCTCTCTTTCTTCGGGGGCCGGTTCCGTTTTACTTCTTGCGTACTACGTAGATGTGGTCCGCCGGCAGAGCGAAGCGGGTCCGTTCTTCTGCTGTGAATGCGGCCGCGTAGTCGATGTCGCGGGCTTCGAATCCGGCTTCGCGCAGGCGGTCGGCATAGTCTCGGCCGTAGATGCGCCGGTGGTCGTATTGCCCGAAGATGCGGGTGCGCTGTTCCGGGTCGGTGATCGTGTCGTCTTCGTAGGTCGTTTCGCGGTTCAGGTCCACGGGCGACAGCAGAATTCCCCACCCCACCCCGGGACGCAGAATGCGGTGCAGTTCGCGCAGGGCACGGCGGTCGTCGGCCACATGTTCCAGCAGGTGGTTGCAGATCACTACGTCGACCGAGGCGTCGGCCAGCGGAATCCGTTGCACGTCGAAGTGCAGGTCGGCCAGCGGGCTTTCAAGGTCGGCGGTGACGTAGCGTTCGGGATGCGCCGCGAAATGGGGCTTCAGATGGCGCATGATGCACACTTCGGGGGCTATGTGGAGCGTCTGCGGGAAGGTGCGCAGCAGATCGGTCTCGCGTGTGAGGTAAAGCCACAGCAGGCGGTGGCGTTCGAGCGAAAGACACTTGGCGCACAGCGCATTGGACCGTGCGTGTACATAGCCGTAGGGGAGGAACCGGCGGAACCGGGCGCCGCACACGGGGCATTCCGCGCCGCGTCCCCGGTAGAACAGCCCGACAAGCGGCACGGCCCATCCGGCCATGCGTTGCAGCACGGGGCGCGGCAGGTGGTTCAGGGCCCAGCGAATCAGTCGTTTCATCTTATTCCAGTATTTTGTCCACTTCGGTTTCGGCTTTCAGCAGGCGCGCTTTGCAGGCGGCGATCAGTTCGGTGGCGCGCTTGATTTCGGCGGCCAGGGAGTCGACGGTGACCTCCTCGCGCTGGATGCGGCCCAGAATCTCCTCGACCCGGGTCATCGCTTCTTCGTAGGTCAGCTCTTTTTTTGCCATATCGGTTGCGTTGGTTGAATTCGGTGTGCCGGCAGCTGCGGTCCCTCTCGTTCGGCCGGGCGCCGGGGCTCTATCGGTCGTATGTCTTGTCGGTGACTGTAGCGGTCAGGGTGCCGTCCGGGAGGCGGATTTCCACTTCGTCGCCCTTGCGTATTCCGCGTGCCGAGGTGAGGGTGCGGCCGCCGCTGCGGAGCAGGGCGAATCCCAGCCGGAGCAGGCGTTCGGGAGCGTGGGAGGTCACCATGTCGGCTGCGTTGTCCAGCCGCATGCGTTGACGGGCCAGCAATTCGCGCGCCGTTTCGGCCGGCCGGCCGATCAGCCGCTCCAGGCGCATCTTTTCGCGTGCCAGGCATTCGGCGCTCAGTTTCCGCAGGTCGCCCAGCCGTTTTTCGAGTTCCAGTGCCGCGGTGTGGGTGCGGGTGCGGGTGGCTTCGGCAAGACGCAGCGCCGCCGTGTCGAGGGCTCCGTGGAGCTGTCCCGCCCGTTCGTCGAGCCAGCCGGCTACGGCGGTGGGGGTTTTCAGCGAGACGAAGGCCACCATGTCGGCGACGCTCGTATCCTTGTCGTGCCCGATGCCGGTCAGCACCGGCAGCGGAAACTGCGCTACGTAGGAGCAGAGCCGGTAGGCGTTGAAGCAGTTGAGGTCGCTGGCCGATCCGCCGCCGCGGATAAGCGCCACAGCGTCGAATTCATCCTGCCGTTCGGCAATCCGGCATAGTGCGGCGATGACCGAGCTTTCGGCTTCGGCACCTTGTACGAAGGCATCGAAAAGCGTGGGCCGGAACCGGTAGGGGCTCTTTTGCAGCTCCTTGCAGAAGTCGCGGTAGCCAGCGGCCTGGGCGCTCGACACCACGGCGATGCGTTGGATGCCGGCCGGCGCCGCAAGCTGGCGGTTCATCTCCCACACCCCGTCGTCTTGCAGGCGGCGGATGGTCTCCTGCCGTTGCAGCTCCATGTCGCCCAGCGTGTGGCTCGGGTCGATGTCGGTGAGTTGGAGCGCAAAACCGTAGATTTCGTGGTAGGTGACCAACGCCTTGGCCAGAATCCGCAGCCCCCGTTCCAGCTTGCGCCCCGTTTCGGTTTCGAACCGGGTTGCCAGGCGAGGGTAGGCGCTGCTCCAGATCATGGCGCGCGCCTGAGCCGTCGGAACGCCGTTGTCGCCCCCTTTTTCCACCAGCTCCAGGTAGCAGTGCCCCGAGTAGTTGACCTTGAGTTCCGAGATTTCGGCGATCACCCACACGGGCAGTTCGAACTGCTCGTCGAGCGTCTGTTTGACGTCGCGCAGCAGTTCGCGCAGGGTGACGGGGCGGGGTTCGGCCATAATGTCAGCCCAGAAGGATGCCGATGGTGAGCAGCAGTCCGAACAGCTGCATGTTGCGGGCCGTTTCGCCCAGGCAGACGTTGAGTTCGTCGCCGTGGTCGATGCGGATCATCTTGCGCCACGTCCGGAAGAACGGAATGCCGTAGAGCAGCGGCAGCAGGGCCGCCCACAGCCGGCCGTCGGGCGCGAGCGTCAGGCAGAGCGTCAGGGCTGCGATGCCGAGCACAAGGTAGCCCCAGCGGCCGACTTGTTCGCCCAGCAGGACGACTAAGGTGCGTTTGCCGCAGCGGGCATCTTCGGCGCGGTCGCGGAAGTTGTTGATCCATAGCATGGTGTCGATGATCAGTCCGCAGGCCAGCGCCGCCGCGGTTATCTGCCGGTTCCAGTCGCCCGTCTGAATATAATAGGTGAAGCAGGCCGGTATCAGTCCGAAAAACGTCACCACGGCCGCGTCGCCCAGTCCGTGATAGGCCAGCGGCCACGGTCCGGCGGTGTAGAGATAGGCGAACAGCAGGCAGACGAGCCCCACGATGATGAGTTTCCAGCCGCCGAAAAAGAGCAGTCTGCAGCCGACGGCTCCGGCGGCGATCGTGAAGCCGGCGATGCCGGCCTTCATGGCGGGAAGGGTGATGTAGCCTTTGGCGAAGGCGCGGTCGGGGCCGAGCCGGTCGGGCTGGTCGGCGCCGCGCAGGAAGTCGCAGAGGTCGTTGACCAGATTGGCCAGGCATTGGGTCAGCACGGCGAAAAACAGGCACAGCAGGGCGATCGCCGGATGGAAGCCTCCGTCGGTCCAGGCCATGGCCGAACCGACGGCTACGGGGATGACCGCCGCCCCGAGGCTGTAGGGCCGTACGGCGAGTACCCAGGCGGAGAACGAGTTGGTTTTCATGATAGGGTGTATTCGGATGTTTCGTCGCCGACAGGTGTTGCGGCGACGGTTCGGGTTTATCGTATGCGCAGATAGGGTTCGCCCGGCATGGGTTTGCCTTCGGGCAGCCGGACGGTCACCACTCCTTCGCTTTCGACGGGCCGTCCCGCCTTGAGAGCCGGCTGCCACCGCGGCGCTTCGGCTATTGCTTTCAGCACACGCCTTTTGAGCCGCCCGTCGGTAGCTTCGAGCACTTCGGTGACTTGCGTTTCGCCGTCGGGCGTGATTTTGTAGCGCAGGGCGACGCGTGCCGGCGGTTCGTCGTCGCCCCACTTCACCTGCGCCGCAATGTAGCTGCCCAGCGTGAGCGAATCGATGCCGAAGCGGGCGTTCGAGTCGTAGCGCAGTGTGATGAGAATCACTCCGTTGGTGGCTTCGGGGCCGAAACGGGCGATGGTCTCCTCGTCGGCCGGCAGTTCTTCGATGCATTCGATGTCGTCGGGCGGGATCGAAGCGATTTCGTCGCGCGGCGAGCCGTTGACGAGGTAGAGCGGTTTCTGCGCGGCCAGGGGCGCAACGGCAAGCAGGGCGGCCAGGAGCGTGAGGATGCGGATCATGACGGACGTTTTCGGACCGAACGCGGTTCGTCCGGGGAAAATTGCCTTTACAATTCGCTTTCTTTGAGTCGTTCGGCGTTCTCGGCCACGATCAGATGGTCGATGCAGTCCTGGATGTCGCCGTCCATGAAGGCCGCCAGGTTGTATATCGTGTAGTTGATGCGGTGGTCGGTGATGCGTCCCTGCGGATAGTTGTAGGTGCGGATCTTGGCCGAGCGGTCGCCCGTCGAGACCATCGTCTTGCGCTTCGAGGCGATTTCGTCCAGATACTTGGAGTATTCCAGGTTGAAGACGCGCGTGCGCAGTTCCTCGAACGCCTTGTCGAAGTTCTTGAGCTGCGATTTCTGGTCCTGGCACTGCACGACGATGCCCGTCGGGATGTGGGTCAGTCGGATGGCCGAATAGGTGGTGTTGACCGACTGTCCGCCGGGGCCCGAGGCGCAGAAGATGTCCTTGCGGATGTCGTTCATCGAGATTTCGATGTCGAACTCCTCGGCTTCGGGCAGCACGGCCACCGAGGCGGCCGAGGTATGGACGCGTCCCTGGGTCTCGGTCTGCGGCACGCGCTGCACGCGGTGGACGCCCGATTCGTACTTGAGCGTTCCGTAGACGTTCTGTCCCGAGACTTTCATCACCACTTCCTTGTAGCCGCCGGCGGCGCCTTCCGAGAAGGAGGTGAGTTCGTAGCGCCACCCTTTCGACTCGACATACTTGGTGTACATGCGCAGCAGGTCGCCTGCGAAGATGGCCGCTTCGTCGCCGCCCGTGCCGCCGCGGATCTCCACGATGGCGTTCTTCGAGTCCTGGGGGTCCTTGGGGATCAGCAGCAGCTTGATCTCCTCCTCCATGCGTTCGATGGCCGGTTCGAGTTCGGCGATCTCCTCGCGGGCCATTTCGCGCATCTCCTCGTCCTTGTCGTTGAGGAGTATGTCTTTGGCTTCGGCCAGGTTGGCGATGGCCGTGCGGAAACGCTCGGAGGTCTCGATGATCGGTTCCAGTTCCTTGTACTCCTTGTTGAGTTGTACGAACTGCTTGACGTCGGCGATGACTTCGGGGTCGGTGAGTTTCTGCCCCGTCTCCTCGTACTTGAGTTTCAGACCGTCGAGGCGGTTCAGAATGGAAAGGTCTGCCATAAAAGTATCTTGCTTAAAGTACAAAGATACGAATAAGTCGAGCGCAAAAGCAAATTTTATTTGCATTTTGCCGAGACGGAGTATCTTGGGCGCAGCCAAAGTCGAATAAGTCGAGCGCAAAAGCAAATTTTATTTGCATTTTGCCGAGACGGAGTATCTTGGGCGTCAGCCAAAGTCGAATAAGTCGAGCGCAAAAGCAAATTTTATTTGCATTTTGCCGAGGCGGAGTATCTTGGGCGCAGCCAAAGTCGAATAAGTCGAGCGCAAAAGCAAATTTTATTTGCATTTTGCCGAGACGGAGTATCTTGGGCGCAGCCAAAGTCGGATGCAATGGCAGGAAAACATTGGGTATTGCCGGGCGCGCGCGTCTTCGATGCGGCCAAGGAGCATCAAAAATCAAGAATCGCCGATCAAGAATCGTGGTGTCGGGCTGGTTTTGCCGATAAATTGTTATATTCGCATCATGATTCGACTTTCGCTCATCATTCCCACGCACAACCGGGCCGAACAGCTGGTGGCGGCGCTGCGTTCGGTGGTCCGTCAGACGCTCGATCCCGCCGTGTGGGAGTGCGTCGTTGTGGACAATGCTTCGACCGACGACACGACGGCGTGCTTCGCGGCTTTCGCGGCAGAGCATCCGGGGTTCGGCCTGCGCATGGTGCACGAACCCGAAGCCGGGGTCTCCCATGCCCGCAACCGCGGTCTGCGCGAGGCGCGCGCCGAACTGACAGCCTGGATCGACGACGACGAGCGGATCAACGAAGGATTCCTGGCTGCCTACCTTGCTTTCTTCGACGAGCATCCTGAAGCCACCGTGGCCGGCGGACGCATCATCGCTGAATATGTGACCGGACGGCCGCGCTGGATGTCGAAGTTCACGGAGATGCCCGTGGCCAATCCTATGGATTTCGGCCCTGCGGTGCGTACGTTCCCGCTCGGCCGGGTGCCGGGCGGCGGCAACATGGCGCTGCGGCGCTCCGTGGCATTGGCCTACGGCGGGTTCGATGCAACACTGGGGCGCGTGGGCCGCGAGTTGATCGGCGGCGAGGAGAACGATCTGTTCGAGCGCTTGTTGCGCGGCGGCGAAACGATCTGGTACGTTCCCGATGCGGTGATGTGGCACATCATTCCGCCCGAAAAGCTCAGCGAATCCTATTTCCGGCGGCTGTGTTACAATGTCGGCCGGAGCCAGCGCCTGCGGGCCGTCATCCATCGGCGGCGGTGGAAGTCCGGGTTCCGGGAGGTGCTCAAATGGGGCGCTACGCTGTTGCTTTGTTTGACGCTCCGCCCCGTGCAGGCGCGGTGGCTGCTGCGCATGCGCTGGCAGATCACCTGCGGCCTTCTCGGGAAATAGGAAAATAAGAGAAGGAGTCCGGCCTCCCGAACTCCTTTCCGATGAGCGGCTGCCCGCGATGGGGCGCCGGTTCTTTTTCCGTCAGAACAGATATTTTTCGGTCTTGACCTTGTTGACAAGGCGGTAGATGTCTTTCCACGCTTCGTCTCCGAAAGTCGTGCCGACCACCTCGATGACCTTGCCGGCCGTGATGGCGCCGATGGTGCCGCACTGGCGCAGCGAGAGCCCGTCGCACATGCCCGCAAGGAATCCGGCGGCATAGAAGTCGCCGGCGCCGGTGGTGTCCACCCGTTTGGCTGCGGCCATGATGCCGACGTGGACCACCTCTTCGCCTTGTTTGATCAGAGCGCCGCGCGTGCCGATCTTCACGATGGCCAGTTCGCACATTTCCGAGATCATCTGCAGGGCGTTCAGCGGTTCGGCCTCGCAGGTGAAGGCCTTGGCTTCGTCTTCGTTGGCGAAGACGATGTCCACGTAGTCGTGCACCAGCTTGCGCAGGAACTCCAGGTTTTCCGCCACGATGTTGAAGCTCGCCAGGTCGAGCGCCACTTTCAGTCCGCACGCTTTGGCCGTCTTGGCGGCCGTGTGGATCAGTTCCTGGTTCTGTACCAGATAACCCTCCATGTAGAGGCAGTCGTAGCCGTCGAAAAGAGCGGGGCCGATTTCCGCGGCTTCCAGTTCGAGGGCGGCACCCAGGTGGGTGACCATGGTCCGTTCGCCGTCGGGCGAGATGAGCGACACGCATTTGCCTGAGCGTTCCTTGCCGCGGAACACCTTGGGAGCAACCTTGAGGTTTTCGAGCGCCTGCACGAAGAAGTCGCCCGTGGTGTCTTGTCCCACCTTGCCGATGAAGCCCACCTTGCAGCCCAGCTGCGCCATGGCGCGGATGGTGTTGCCGGCCGATCCGCCCAGCGAAAGGGAGTAGGGGAGTCCGGCCACCGATTTGGAGATTTCGGTCTGCAGGCGGTTGCCTACCAGGCTCATCGAGCCTTTGGGCAGGTCGTAGCGCTCCAGCACGGAGTCGGTCTTGAGGTTGACCAGCATGTCGGTCAGGGCATTGCCGATACCTATCACATGTTTCATTTTCAGCGTAGTTTGGGTGCTGCGGGGTTCTTTTTTCAGTAGCTTTTCCCGCCTTGAGCATAGCCCGAACAAGTTCGGTTCTGCCCTCGGCTTAAGAAAAGGTGCGTTTTATATCGAAAGAATCTTCACAAGGTCGATGCGGTTGCGGTCGATGCCTTTGTTGTGCTTCACGGCCTTGGAGAAAGGTACATAGACGATGCGGCCGTTTTCGGTGCCGATCATCACGTTGCGCTGTCCTTCCATGATCGCCTCGATGGCCGATTCGCCCATGCGCGAGGCCAGAATGCGGTCGAAGGCCGTGGGCGAGCCGCCGCGCTGGATGTGGCCCAGGATCGTGACGCGGGCGTCGTATTGCGGGAACTCTTTCTTCACGCGTTCGGCCAGGGCCGTGGCACCGCCCGTCTTGGGGTTCTCGGCCACGATGACGATCGCCGAGTTCTTGCTCTTGCGGAAGCCATGGTTGATAAGTTCGGCCAGCTGGTCGACTTCGGTCTCCATTTCGGGGATGATCGCCGCCTCGGAGCCCGTCGCCAGGGCGCTGTTGAGAGCCAGATAGCCCGCCGTATGGCCCATCACCTCCACGAAGAAGAGCCGTTCGTGGCTCGAAGCCGTGTCGCGCAGCTTGTCGACCGACTCCATGATCGTATTCAGCGCCGTGTCGTAGCCGATCGTCGAGTCGGTGCCGCCCAGGTCGTTGTCGATGGTGCCGGGCAGTCCTACGACCGGTACGTTGTATTCCTGCGCGAAAATGCCGGCGCCCGTCAGCGAGCCGTCGCCGCCGATGACCACCAGGGCGTCGATGCCGGCGGCGACCATGTTGTCGTATGCCTGCTTGCGGCCTTCGGGCGTGGCGAACTCCTTGCAGCGGGCCGTCTTGAGGATGGTGCCGCCCAGCTGGATGATGTTGCTGACGCTCTGCGACTTGAATTCTACGATTTCATTGTACACCAGCCCCTTGTAGCCGCGCATGATGCCTTTCACCGCAAATCCGTTGTAGATGGCGCTGCGCGTCACTGCGCGGATGGCCGCATTCATGCCGGGGGCATCGCCGCCCGACGTCAGAACACCGATACATTTGATTTCTGCCATGCTTTTCTCTGTTGTTTGAGCGTTGGTTGGACCGTTCCCGGATTGGCTCCGGCCGGGCGCAGAAGCGTTCGGAATCCGATTCTGCCGCGGCGAAGCCGTTCGTGGAAAGCCGAAGATACCTGCGGGCCCGGCGCTGAACCGAACGGTCCGCGGCCGGAACGGAGTATTTTCGGCACAGCCAAAGATACGCATTATTTCAAATTTTTCAAAAAGCGGGCCGCGGTCTCTCGATCGGCGAGGCGGTTTTTGCGGCGAACGGCGGCGAACGGCGGCGGCACGGTGCGCCGGCCGGTTCTGTCGGGACTCCCCGGTGCAGAATGGTTTTTCGGGGGCGGACGGCCGTGGCGGCGGCCTGCGAACAAGTACGGACGAACCTGGCGGCCCGTCCGTGCTCCGAAAAAAACTTTTTATTCTAAAAACTGGCTTGTTGCTCCTTTACGACTCTTTTCCCGACTTTTCGATCATTCGCAGGACCGCTTCGTTGTCGGCTTCGTCGGCATAGAGGGTGATCTGTTTGCCGCCGGCCGTGATGTCCATGCGCGACTGCTCCTTGTCGACCACGATTTCGATCTGCTTCGACGGTACGCTGATGTGCACCGTGCGGAGGTTGTCCTCGACGATCTTTTCGTCTTCGAATTCTTCGAACATTTGCCGCAGCGTGGTGGTGTCGCCTTCGATGATCACTTCGCGGTCGAGCATGCGGCCCGCGGGCTCGATTTTCTGGCGCACGCGGTCGACGGCGTGTTCCCGGACTGCGAGGCATCCCAGCGCCACGATGCAGAGAATCCACGCCAGGAAGATGCCGAGGATGGTTTTTCCGCCCGGTTTGCGCGATGCGATCATGCACATCGTCACGTAGATCAGCAGGATGACCAGCAGCAGTGCAACAATGATGCCGAGGATGGGTATCCACAGGTTGATTCCGCCCAGGACGTCCGACATGATCAGCATGTCGCGGCCGCCCACCGCTATGGCGAAGAGCCCGATGATCAGCATGCAGGCTGTCAGGATAAGACCGAAGACCACGGCGCCGGCCAGCAGCTTGCAGAGGATCAGCACGATCTGGCCGATGCCCGACACGGCCTGCGCCACAAGGGGTTTGGCCCGGCTGTCGGGGTCGCCGTCGGAGGCCGTGCGTTCGGTGGTCTGGCGGATGGAGCGTTCGGTGATGCGTTCGCCGTTCATCTCCAGCTTCTGACGTGCGGTGCGGGCCGCAGGCACGGTGAACCACATGATCAGGTAGCAGATGATGAAGACGCCGAAGAGGTTGCCCATCGTGGGTCCGAGCCAGCGCAGCACGGGGATGGTCTGCATGCAGGTGAGCAGCAGCGGCAGAAAGAGCGCCAGCCGCGCCCACGAGGGGTCGATGTCGAAGTATTTGCCGATGCCCGAGCAGACGCCGCCCAGCTTGGCGTTTTCCGTGTCGCGGTAGAGCCGCCGCGGGATGCGGGGTCCGCGCCGGTCGCCCGCCGGATCGGTGTCGGAGATCTCCTCGGCCGAACCCATCTGGTGGATGATGTCCAGAATGAGCGGCAGGTTCACCACGCGGGTGTTGTCCTGCACCGAGAGGATCAGTTCGGCGATGCGGGCTTCGATGTCGGCCACGATCTCAGCGCTGTCGGCCGAATCGGCATAGCTTTTTTTGAGCGTTTCGATGTATTCGTCGAGCGTTTCGTAGGCGTCGACGTCCATGGTGAACGCTACGCCCGAAAGACTGCATTTTTTTACCTCGTTCATGTTTGCGGTGTGTTGGAAGGGTTATTTTTTGCGGATGCTGCCGCCGCTCGAGCTGCTGGAGGTCGCGTTGCAGTCGCCGGTGTAGCGGATGCTGCTGCCGCTCGAGGCGTTGGCCCGGAGGTTTTCGGTGCAGAAGATGTGCGCCGACGAGCCGCTCGAAGTGCGTATGTCGGCATTGCGGACCGCGAATTCTTCGCCGTGCAGCGCGGCGGCCGAGGAGAGTCTGCCTTCGCAGCGGTCGGCCGAGCCTTTCACAATCAGTTCGGCGGCGCTCGAGAGTTTCAGTTCGCAGTCGGCGGTCGTGACGTCGGCGGTGATGCGTGCCGAGCTCGAGGCGTCGAAGCTGCACTCTTCGGCCTTGAACGCGCCTTTGATGCAGGCGGCGCTGCTGGCGTCGGCTTCGCAGTCATAACATGCGGCATCGGCTTCGATGCGCGCGGAACTCGATGCCTTGAGCGATATTTTGCGGGCCGTGAGTTCCGGTTCGCAGACGATGAGCGCCGCGCTCGATGCCTTGAGGGTGTTGATCCGCTTGTTGTAGGGTACCGTCACCGCAACATGGTGGTCGGTCAGGCTGCCCACCGACTTGTCGAATCCGATGACCAGCGTTCCCTCGTCGTCGACCTCCGCCACGACCTTGTCCAGCAGGTTGTCGTCGGCTTCGATCAGCAGGTCGTTGCTGCGGGTGTTGCCGATCTTCACGCGGATGGCGCGCGAGACGCTGACGGCGTCGAACTTGCCGACGGTCTGCGTGCGGGAGACGATTTTGCCGCTGCCCTTGGTGGTGCGGCCTTTGGCGAAGAGTTCGGTCAGATTCGAAGCCTGTACACCGATGACGGAGCCTACGACGGCGGAGAGCAGGGCGAGACTTAAGATAAGAATAATGAACTTTTTCATGACTCGGGGATTTTTGAGGGGTTAGTTTTCGGTTTTGCCGTGACGGATGGTGCGGATCTGCCCGACCAGCTCGTTCCACGCGTCGTCCAGGTTGGCCAGGTAGGCATGCCCCTTTTCGGTCAGCGTGTAGTATTTGCGGGGAGGTCCTTGCGGCGACTCCTCCCAGCGGTAGGTCAGAAGTCCGGCGTTTTTCTGCCGGGTGAGGATGGGGTAGAGCGTCCCCTCCACGACGATCATCTCGGCCTGCTTGAGCTCGGCGATGATCTTCGGCGCATAGGAGTCCTCGCGGGAGAGTATGGCCAGAATGCAATACTCCAGGATGCCTTTGCGCATCTGTGCTTTTACGTTGTCTTCAGCCATGGGATTCAGGGGTTTGATTGTTTGGGCTCCAGCGGAATGAGGAGCCAGAGGATGATGTAGGCCCAGAGCGACAGTCCTCCGAAGAGGAAGAGGATCAGGGCGGCGATGCGCACGAGTCCCGTGTCCAGTCCGAAGTAGGCGGCCAGGCCTCCGCAGACGCCGGCCACTACGGCGCGGCGCGAGCGATAGAGTCGTTGTTTTTTGTCTGTCATGGTATTTATCGGTTTTTTCGGTTCGGTCGGAAGGTGCGTTGCGGCGCTTCGGGTACGATGATCCACAGGATGACGTAGATCCATACGGAGAGTCCGCCGCAGAGGATCAGCAGCAGGGTGACGATGCGTACCAGCAGCGAGTCGATGCCGAAGAATTCGGCCAGACCTCCGCATACGCCGGCCAGCGCGCGGTCGGTGCATGATCGACGCAGTCCACGGGGCGGCGTGGCGGCAGCGGCCGAAGCGTGTTTTTCGCCGAAGTCGGCCGGCGAGCCCATGCGGTCGATGGCGGTGCGGGTCATCTCCAGCGTGACCACCTGCATCGGCGAGGTGATCCGTTCGTGGAAGATCTCGGCGAAGTGGCGTTCGATGTCGTCGAGCGTCTCCGTGTCATCGTTCGGGAGACGGCTGCGGATGTCATCCATATAATCTTTCAGCAGCGTGTAGGCGTCGCGGTCGAGCGTAAAGGCCACCGAGCCGATGTTTGCTTGGATCGTTTCTTTCATGGTCCGACAGGGGTTACAGGGTTTGTTGTTGCGTTTTTGCTATTTTTACATTGCAAATATAATGCTCTTTTTGGTATTATGCAATGCAAAGTATTGAATTTTTCGATAAAAGTTGCTTTTTTCTTGTTTTGCGGTGGGCAGAGCGTGGTTACCTATGTATAATAGAGCTTCATCCGATACGTCTGCAGGCGCTTTTTCTGCGCGGGCGGTCAGCGGAGTTCCCGAGCCTTTTGTTTTCACGCCTGGGTGCGATGCGGTTTTTCGCACGGCTGTCGGTGCGGTGCAATGACGTATGCGGTGCCGCAGCTGCATGAAAAAAGCGGAACCCTTCGTAAGGATTCCGCTTGCTGTGTCGGACGGAGGTCCGTCAGTCTTCGAACTTCGCCGAGAGGAACTCGCGGTTGAGCCGGGCGATGTGTGCGATGGAGATCGACTTCGGGCATTCGGCCTGGCAGGCACCGGTGTTGGTGCAGTTGCCGAATCCCAGTTCGTCCATCTTGGCGACCATCGCCTTGGCACGACGGGCACCCTCTACACGGCCCTGGGGCAGCTTGGCCAGCGACGAGACGCGGGCTGCCACGAAAAGCATGGCCGAACCGTTCTTGCAGGTCGCTGCGCAGGCACCGCAGCCGATGCAGGCCGCGGCATCCATCGATTCGTCGGCGTCGGCCTTCGGGATAGGAATGGCGTTGGCATCGGGCACCGAGTTGGTGCGCACCGAGATGAAGCCTCCGGCCTGGAGAATCTCGTCGTAGGCCGAGCGGTTCACCACCAGGTCCTTGATGACGGGGAACGCTGCCGAGCGCCACGGCTCGATGGTGATCGTTGCGCCGTCCTTGAACTTGCGCATGTAGATCTGACACGTCGTCGCCGCCTGGCTCGGGCCGTGGGCCTGTCCGTCGATGTGCAGCGAGCACATGCCGCAGATGCCTTCGCGGCAGTCGTGGTCGAAGGCCACAGGTTCCTTGCCTTCGTGGATAAGGTTGTTGTTCAGAATGTCGAGCATTTCGAGGAACGACGTGTCGGCCGAGATGTTCTCTACCTTGTAGGTCTCGAATGCGCCTTTCGACTTGGCGTCTTTCTGACGCCATATTTTCAACGTGAAATTCATGATTCCGAATTGTCTTTAATTGTACGTCAGAAAGTTTAGTCCTTGTAGTTGCGCTGGGCCGGGTGTACGAACTCGAAGTTCAGCGGTTCCTTGGTCAGCTCCGGTGCCTGGTCCATGCCTTTGTATTCCCATACGGCCGCATAGACGAAGTTTTCGTCGTCGCGCTTGGCTTCGCCCTCCTCGGTCTGGTGTTCCGAGCGGAAGTGTCCGCCGCACGACTCCTCGCGGTTCAGTGCGTCGCGGGCCATCAGCTCGCCCAGCTCCAGGAAGTCGGCCAGACGCAGGGCTTTCTCCAGTTCGACGTTGAATTCGTTCTCCTCGCCCGTGAGCTTGACATCCTGCCAGAATTCCGTGCGCAGAGCCTGGATTTCGACGATGGCTTTTTCGAGCGATTCCTTCGTGCGGGCCATGCCGACGTTCTCCCACATGATGTGTCCCAGCTTCTTGTGGATGTCGTCCACCGACTGCTTGCCCTTGATCGAGAAGAGTTTGGCGATCTTCTCTTTCACCGCTTTCTCGGCTTCGTCGAAGGCCGGCGTGTCGGTCTTCACCTTCGGAGCCTGGATCTTGTGCGAGAGGTAGTCGCCGATGGTGTAGGGCAGTACGAAGTAGCCGTCGGCCAGACCCTGCATCAGGGCCGAAGCGCCCAGACGGTTGGCTCCGTGGTCCGAGAAGTTGGCTTCGCCGATGGCGTAGAGTCCCGGAATGGTGGTCATGAGGTTGTAGTCGACCCAGATGCCGCCCATCGTGTAGTGCACGGCCGGGAAGATCTGCATCGGCTCCTCGTAGGGGCTCACGTCGGTGATCTCCTCATACATGTCGAAGAGGTTGCCGTAGCGCTGCTTGATGATCTCCTTGCCCAGACGCTCGATGGCGGTCTTGAAGTCGAGGAAGACGGCCAGTCCCGTTTCGTTCACGCCGTAGCCGGCGTCGCAGCGCTCCTTGGCGGCGCGCGATGCCACGTCGCGCGGCACCAGATTGCCGAACGCCGGGTAGCGGCGCTCCAGGTAGTAGTCGCGGTCCTCCTCGGCGATGTCCGAGGGTTTCTTGGCTCCCGAGCGGATGGCCTTGACGTCTTCGAGCTTCTTCGGCACCCAGATGCGGCCGTCGTTGCGCAGCGACTCCGACATGAGGGTCAGTTTCGACTGCTGGTCGCCGTGCACGGGGATGCAGGTGGGGTGGATCTGCGTGAAGCAGGGATTGGCGAAGCCGGCGCCCTTGCGGTAGCACTGGAATGCGGCCGAGCCGTTCGACGCCATGGCGTTGGTCGAGAGGAAGAAGACGTTGCCGTAGCCGCCCGTGGCGATCACGACGGCGTGGGCTCCGTGGCGTTCGATTTCGCCCGTCACCAGGTTGCGGGCGATGATGCCCTTGGCTTCGCCGTCTTCGATGACGATGTCGAGCATCTCGTGACGCGGATAGCTCTTCACCGAGCCGGCGGCGATCTCCTTGTTGAGGGCCGCATAGGCTCCCAGCAGGAGCTGCTGGCCCGTCTGGCCGCGGGCATAGAACGTGCGCGATACCTGTGCGCCGCCGAACGAACGGTTGGCCAGCAGACCGCCGTATTCGCGGGCGAACGGTACGCCTTGCGCCACGCACTGGTCGATGATGAGGTTCGACACCTCGGCCAGGCGGTAGACGTTGGCTTCGCGGGCACGGTAGTCGCCGCCCTTGATCGTGTCGTAGAAGAGGCGGTATACCGAGTCGTTGTCGTTCTGGTAGTTCTTCGCAGCGTTGATACCGCCCTGCGCCGCGATCGAGTGGGCGCGGCGGGGCGAATCCTGGATGCAGAAGATTTTGACGTTGTAGCCCAGTTCGCCGAGCGAAGCGGCTGCGGAGGCGCCGCCCAGGCCCGTTCCGACGATGATGACGTCGAGTTTGCGTTTGTTGGCCGGGCTTACGACCTTGATCGCCGCCTTGTGGTTGCTCCACTTCTGGGCAAGTTCGCCGGCGGGAATTTTAGCATCTAATTTCAGTGCCATATGTTCGTACGGTTTGTTGTTACGGGTGAATGCGGATTTAGCAGCTGCCTGCGCAGCAGGGGCAAAGGCTCCGGATGAAGTAGAAGACCGCCACGGCGGCGAAGCCGAGGAAGATGATCGTAGCGACGAGGTTGGAGATGCACTTCAGGCGCGGATACCACGTGTCGTTGGCCCAGCCCACGGTCTGGAACATCGACCACACGCCGTGCGTGAGGTGGAACCACAGCGCCGCGAACCATACCAGGTAGAGAGCCACATAGTACCACTGCGAGAAGGTGTAGGCGATCAGCGCCGCACCGTCGGTGGGAGCCAGGCCCAGCGAGTTGGTGTGCGCGCCCGTCAGCTCCACGAGCTGCATCTTAGCCCAGAAGTTGAAGAGGTGCAGACCCAGGCCGCCCAGCACGATGAAGCCCAGCACGAGCATGTTTTTCGAGGCCCAGCTCACGCCTTTCTCCTGTACGGTGACGGCGTAGCGCTGCGAGCCGCGTGCGCGGTAGTTGTTGACCGTGAGGATCAGCGCATAGGCGAAGTGCAGCACCACCAGCGCGGCCAGTCCGGCCGTGCCGACCAGCGCATACCAGTTGGCGCCCAGGAATCCGCAGATTGCGTTGTAGGCTTCGGGCGAGAAGAGCGCGGTCATGTTCATGGCCATGTGGAACAGGATGAAAAGCACCAGCGCGCAGCCCGAAATGCTCATCACCAGCTTCTTGCCCACGGAAGAATTGCAGAGAAAAGAGCTCATAACGATAAAATTGATTATTTTTGTTGATGTTTGTGTTGCTGTCCTTTGCGGCACGAAGCAGGGGGCCGGTTGCGGCGGCAGGGCGGAAGTCTCTTTCGCCGGGCGGCGGTCTTCTTCGCGACGACGTTGCAAAGATAGCCATTGTTTGCAGAATAACAATAGCGGCGCGGGGGAATTTGCGCTGAAAACGAGGGTTGACGATCGCATGCAGCGGTATGCCGGTGCCGTGCCGGTCGGGTTTGTTTCGGTTTTGCGGCCGGAGCCCCTCCAATGGCGGTGTGCCGGGGCGGAGGTGAAACGGAACAGGCGGTCGGCCGCGAGCCGCAGCGCCCGGATTCCGCGGATGTTGTTGCAT
Organism: uncultured Alistipes sp.; assembly: GCA_948736885.1. Next base: position 22,364 of record CAPXWY010000002.1, on the reverse strand, counting down.
AAAGTATAGAGATTATGACCAAGCAGGAGATACGCGTTGCCATGAAGCGGGCGAACCGGGCGTTGTCCGACACCGAGCGCCGCGCAGCGTCGGAGCGGATATGGGCGCAGGTGGCCGCTTCGGCCGAGTTTGCGGCGGCCCGGTGCGTGGCCCTGTTCTGCTCGCTGGCCGACGAACCCGACACTGCGGCGGTCCTGGCGTCCTGGAGCCGGTTGAAGCGCATCGTCGTGCCGCGGGTCGAGGGCGAAACGATGCAGTTTTACGACTACGATCCTGCGACGATGGTCTGCGGCGCTTTCGGCATTGCCGAGCCGGGCCCCCGGGCGGGGCGGTGCCGGCCCGGGGAGATCGATCTGCTGGTGGTGCCGGGCGTGGCTTTCGCCCGGTCGGGCCTGCGGCTGGGGCGCGGCAGGGGATATTACGACCGTTACCTCGCGCAGCCCGGGATGCGTGCGTGCCGGATCGGGGTGTGTTATGCTCACCAGCTGGTTGCGGATTTGCCGGCCGAGCCCCACGATGCGCCGATGGACCGGGTGGTCGACGACAGGGATTCCTTCGGCACGATGCGTGCACGGGGAGGCGGAAAATAACTGCCGGCCATTCCGCTCTGCGGGAGATGCGCCGGTGCAGAAGTACGGCAGCCCCGAATGGCGGCCGTATGGTGAACGACGGATGACAAATACCTCTTGATTATGAAGAAGAAACGGATCTCGCTGGTGTTGGGCGGCGGCGGCGCGCGCGGCATCGCCCACATCGGGGTCATCGAAGCGCTGGAAGCTGCCGGCTACGAGATCGCCTCGGTGGCGGGCACTTCGATGGGTGCGCTGGTGGGCGGCATGTATGCGGCGGGCCACCTGGAAGAGTTCAGAGAGTGGCTTTGCAGCATGGACCGCTACAAGGTGCTGAGCATGGTCGACCTGGCTTTCAGCTCCGAAGGCCTGGTCAAGGGCAACCGGGTGATGAAGGCTCTGAAGGAGCTGGTGCCCGAGGTGCGGATCGAGCATCTGCCGCTGCCTTTCGCCGCCGTGGCGGCCGATCTGCTGACGGGCCGCGAGGTGGTTTTCGACCATGGAGGGCTCTACGATGCCATCCGTTCGTCGATCTCCATTCCGTCGGTTTTCCAGCCCGTGCGGCTCAACGGCATGGTGTTGGTCGACGGCGGGACGGTCAACCCCCTGCCCGTCAACCGCGTCGTGCGCGAACCCGGCGATCTGTTGGTGGCCGTGGACGTGAGCGCCCCCTTTTCGGGGCAGAGCCGTTCGCTCAACTACTATCATCTGCTCACCTTTTCGTCGGAGATCATGATGCAGCACATCGCCCAGCTGATGTGCCGGATCTATCCGCCCGACATGTTGATCGAGATACCCTCGGACCGTTTCGGCATTTTCGAGTTCTACCGCGCTGCGGAGATTCTCGAATCGGGCCGCGAGTTGATGGAGCAGGTGCTGATGCGGCCGCTCGTCGCGGCGGAAGCATAAGAAAACCCCGTGTTGCGGACGCAGCACGGGGCTTTTGTTGGTTTGCACCGGGGCTCCGGGTGTGTTGTCCGGCGGAGTCCGGACTGCCGGGGCTCAGCTTGCGCGCGTGGCTGTCGGCGGTGCGGTATGGGGTGCGGATGCTTCCGGCTCTGAGCAGAAAAGAGCAAAAAAGCGATCGGAAAAGGCAAAAAAATTGCGACAGCCCGGCCGAAGAATTCAAAAATTCAGTGACGCAACTTCACACGGAGAACCGGACTATCGCAATATATGTCGCTTGTAGGCCCTTCCGGGGCACATCAAGTGTTCTTTCGTGACAAAGATAAGCAAATATTCTGAAATAACAATATCTCGGGCCGATTCTGGTATGGGTACGCCCGAAACAGTTAACGGGGCGGGCTTTTCCTGGTGAAAGGCGCCGCTTTTTTCTGTATGGCGGCGAACCTTATTCGATACGGATACGCGGCTTCGCGGCGCGGCTTGGTCTGAAATCCGGTGATCGGCAGGGCGGGAGCGCGGCCGTTCGCACACCTGCCGTAAACGGCTGCGCCGCAATCCGCTGCGGTCGCCGAAGCGCGCAATGCGGCGTGTCGCTTTATGGCATGCTTGTTTCTTTCTGACCGATGCTGCGGGCCTTGACAGCGCGCTTCCCGGTCGTCAGATGTTGCGGTTTCGGTCGCGGATGCGCAGGCCGCGTTTGCCGAGCGGGAATCCGAGGCCGAAGGTCACGTTCGCCGAGCGCTGCCGGACCGGAATGTACTGCGGTGTGAACCGGGCCGTGGCGAGGTCGGTGGCCACGAAGAAGTTGATCCATCCCGGACACAGGTTCAGCGCGAGTCCCAGGCTGTGTCCGCGGCCTGCCGCCAGCGTGTAGGCGGCCGTGAGCGTAAACCACCGCACGGGCGAGAAGTTGACCGATCCGGTGACGCTGTGCAGCGCCTTGTATTCGTCGAGGCGGGCGCGGTAGAGCAGGCCGAATCCCACACGGTGGTCCCACACGAAGTATTCCGCACCGGCGTTGAGCGACGCGTGCAGCATGCGGGCTTTCGTTTGGCTGTCGTCCGGGCGGAAGCGCAGCAGCTCGTCGAACGTGAAGTCGGGCGACGAGACCACTTCGCCGCTCTCCAAGGTGATGCCTGTATATTCGACTTGAGCCGTGCTGTAACCTCGCACCGAGCTGGTCTTGCTCCAGCTCATGAATCCCAGATCGGTGAGCGCCAGCGACACTTGCAGGTCGGGCAGTACGTCGTACGTCGCGCCCAGGTCGACGGCGAATCCGTAGCCGGCGGGTTTGATGCTGCCGAGGCCGATGTCGTCGATGCCGAAGTAGGGGCGCTGCGATTCGTCGGTGCGGTAGTCGATCTCGGCGCCCGGAATGTTGGCGTCGATCGATCCCTTGGCTTCGACGGCCCAGCGATCCTGGTGCATGGTGACGTTCATGTAGTCGAAATTGACCTTGGCGCGGGCAAGACCCACCAGCACCTTGGCTTTGGCGCCCACGTAGAGCTTCTCTCCCAGCAGCGGGAACGAGTAGCTGAAGCCTGCATCGAGGTAGGTGCTGGCCGTAGCGCCGAAGTTGCGGATGACGCCTTCTTCGCCGCGCTTGACGAATTCGAACAGCGATTTGGGCAGGTTGATTCCGGCCGCGGCATGCAGGTTGATGTCGAAGGCCCAGAAGTTCTTGCGGTTGCGGGTGAACTTGCCGAATCCGAGGATGTTGGTGCGGACGTCGAGTCCGAGCAGGTTGTTCTCCTTGATGTTGCGCAGGGCTTCGTCGGCCGTGACCGACCGGTCGAAGATCGTGACGAGCTTGCCGTTGCGCGGGTAGAGCACGTCGTCGAGCGCAAGGCTGCTGTTCATGTTGACGTCGATACCGCCTGCTGCGGGGATGTTGAAGTAGCCACGCAGGGGTGCGAACGCCGGATTGAACTGCGTGCGGAACGTCGAACCCTCCATGAAGTAGGCCGTGGGGTTCTGGGCTGCGGCGCCGGTCGCCAGGAAGAGCGCCGCCAGGAGCATGCGGAGTGTTTTCATGAGGCCGCTTGTCAGTAGTTGAGGTTCAGGGCGCCGGTCTTGCGCAGGCTCAGACGGATGGTGACCGGACTCTGCTGGTCGATGACCGTGCCGGGATAGTAGTGTTGCAGGTCGACCGGCACGCGCACCGTGACGTTCGAGGCGCGGGAAAGCGCGCGAAGGTCTTTGGCGTAGATGCGGGTCGAGGGGAGCTGCGTGGTGTCGGCCGCTTCGATAAGGAACGTGGGCACGCGGATGTCGGCCGGCTCGAACGACGGCGAGAGGTTGAGCGTGATCGGCAGCGAACTGATCACCTCGCCCTCGATCGAGAGGGTGTTGACCGGATCGGGGGTGTTTGCGGGATCGAGGTTGGCGGTCAGCATGTCGAGCATGTCGCCCAGGTCGATCGCGCCCAGTTCGTATTCGAGCGTCTCGACGTCGAGCGCCGTCAGGTAGTTGCGGGCCGATTCTTCGGTTTTGGTGCGGATGGCTTCGCTGAGCGTGCTGCCGGTCCGGAACTGCTCCTTGAAAGTTTGCAGGAACAGCGTCTTGGAGACGTTGTCGGGGAGGTTCAGCGTGGCCAGAAACTTGATGCGGTAGTCGCTCCAGGCCAGGTCGGCCACCTGCGCGAGCTTCTCTTCGTTGCGCTTCATCTCGTCGATCAGCGCATCGAGCAGGCGTCCCATGTAGGCGTCTTCGGTGCGCACGCGGTGCAGGTCCACGCAGCCGGCGCCGTCGGGCAGGGATGCGGGGAGCCAGACGTCGGCTTCGGCGAGCATCTGCCGGAGCGAGCCCTTGTCATCGTGGATGTCGTCGAGGGCCACCTTGATGCAGGCCAGGGGCACTTCGAAACACGAGGCGTCGCCGCCGATGGCGATGTGGCCGGTGTCCAGGTCGCTCAGATCGTAGTCGCGGTCGAAACACCCTGCGGCCAGCAGGGCGAGCGGACAGAGCAGCAACAGTTTTTTCATGGGGTTGAAAGCGAGGTTTTTCATTGGGGGTGCGGGCGCAACCGAGTCCTTGGACTTTTCCGGTTCCGGAAACGGGCGTGAAAATGAACGGTTTGCGGCGCAAAGATAATACATTCGGACAATTAAAACAACACGATTATATACCATGTCGTATCAACAATGCTGTAATTTCGTTTCTGTCGGATTTCCGTCAGAAGCCCCCTGCCTGAGGCGGGGGTTCGGGGGTGGGTCGGAACTTGAATACGCGGCCATAGCCGCGAGTTGCAGCAGTCGGATGCAGGATTCAGGATGCAGGTCCAAGGACGCCGGTACATCAAGTATATAGATGGGTAGAACAATATTGCGGATGATTTGTACCGGGTCTGTCGGGCGTGCTTGCAGCGTGTGCCGTGCAGGCTGTTTCTGGCGCGGCAGACTAATCGTTCTTTCGGGGCATGTTTTCTCGCCTCGGCATAGCTCAAGCAAGCTTGGCTCTGCGCTCGGCTTGCCGGAAACGTTCCCTTTGGGCAAGTTTTCTCGCCTCGGCATAGCTCAAGCATGGCTTGGCTCTGCGCTCGGCTTGCCGAAAACGTTCCCTTTGGGCATGTTTTCTCGCCTCGGCATAGCTCGAACAAGTTCGGCTCTGCGCTCGGCTTGCCGGAAACGTTCCCTTTGGGCAAGTTTTCTCGCCTCGGCATAGCTCAAGCAAGCTTGGCTCTGCGCTCGGCTTGCCGAAAACATTCATAATGCTTACCTTTGTCTCGTATGGCCGAACATGCGAAAACCGATCTCAAGGAGCAGGTGGCTCTCCTGCCGCTGTCGCCGGGCGTCTACCAGTTCGTGGACCGCTCGGGCAAGATCATCTATGTGGGCAAGGCCAAGAGCTTGCGCAAGCGCGTGTCGTCCTACTTCGTGCAAAGCCGCGAGCACAGCGCCAAGGTGCGCGTACTGGTGAAGCAGATCGTCGAAATCCGTCACATCGTCGTCGACAGCGAAACCGACGCCCTGCTGCTGGAGAATTCGCTCATCAAGACTCTGCAGCCGCGCTACAACATCCTGCTCAAGGACGACAAGACCTACCCCTGGATCGTGGTGCGGCGCGAGCACTTCCCGCGCGTGCAGTCGACCCGGCAGCTCGTGCGCGACGGGTCGCAATATTTCGGTCCCTACGGTTCGATGATGATGCAGCACAGCATGCTGGAGTTCATCCGCGAGGTGGTGCCCCTGCGCACCTGCAAGCTCAACCTTGCGCCCGAGTCGATCGCGCGCGGCAAATATTCGGTCTGCCTCCAATATCACCTCGGCAATTGCAAGGGTCCCTGCGTGGGGCTTCAGTCGGAAGAGGATTACGGCCGGCAGGTGGAGCTCGTGACGTCGATCCTCAAGGGCGACCTGCGGCCGGTGCGCAGTTATCTCGAGGGCGAGATGGCCCGGGCCGCCGAAGCGCTGAAGTTCGAGCAGGCGCAGCGTTTCAAGCAGCGGATCGACGCACTGGACCACTACGCCGGCAAGTCGGTGATCGTCAGCGCCCGCATCGTCGATGTCGACGTCTTTTCGCTCCTGCCCGACGACGATGTGGCCTATTGCAACTTCGTGCGCATCCGCCACGGTTCGGTCGTGGGCGTTTCGACCGTGCGTCTCTCGACGGGAGTCGGCGCCGACGAGCGCGACATGCTCACGCTGGCCATCCAGCATGCGGTCGAGAACATTGCCGACGGCGAGCTGGCCCGCGAGGTGATCGTGCCTTTCCTGCCTTCCACGACGCTGCTGTTCGACGGTGTGACCTTCACCGTGCCCAAGCGGGGCGAGAAGCTCGATTTGCTGGAGTTTTCGCGCAAGAGCGCCCGCATCTACCGCGCCGAGCAGCTCAAGAACCTCGAAATCAAGAATCCCGAGCGCCACACCGACCGGCTGATGACGGCCTTGCAGAAGGAACTGCGCCTCGACCGCCAGCCGCGCCACATCGAGTGTTTCGACAACTCCAACCTCCAAGGCAGCCATCCCGTGGCGTCGTGCGTGGTCTTCCGCGACGGCAAGCCCTCGCGCAAGGAGTACCGCCATTTCAATGTCAAGACCGTCGAGGGGCCCGACGACTACGCCTCCATGCGCGAGATCGTCTACCGGCGTTACAGCCGCCTGGTGGCCGAGGGTGCCGAACTGCCCGATCTGATCATCGCCGACGGCGGCAAAGGGCAGATGGGGGCCATCCACGAGGTGCTGGAGCATCTGCAGCTGGACATTCCCATCGCCGGTCTGGCCAAGGATGCCCGCCATCGCACGGCCGAACTGCTTTGCGGTTATCCGCCCCTGTTGGTTGGGCTGCGTCCCACGTCGCCGCTCTTCCACCTGCTTTCGCATATACAGGAGGAGGTGCACCGTTTCGCGATCTCCTTCCATCGTCAGAAACGCAGCAAGGATTTCATCCACAGCGAGCTGGAGCAGATTCCCGGCGTCGGCGAAAAAACCGTCCGCGAGCTTCTGCAGCACTTCCGCACCGTCGCCAAGGTCAAGGCCGCCAGTTTCGAGGAGCTCGCTGCTCTCGTCGGCGAGGCCCGGGCGCGCAAAATCCGCACGTCCTTCCATCCCGAGGTGTAGTTTGCGGCCGGTGGCGTTTTTCGGGGCTCCGCTTTCTCTTTCAATTGCTGCTTACTTACCCGCAGCCTTTCCTCCTTTTCTTCCTCCGGTGTTCGCCTTGCAGGTTGTCGGGCGCTGTTTCCGGGGTTTTCTTATCCTGCGTGAAAATAATTGCCGACGGAGGATTGCGAATCGTGAATTTTTATTATCTTTGCAGTCCCGATTCTACATGGAATGCGGTTTGCCCGGATGGCGGAATCGGTAGACGCGTTGGTCTCAAACACCAATGACAGCAATGTCGTGCCGGTTCGACCCCGGCTCCGGGTACAAAGTCAATCTGCTGCAAAACAGCAGATTGTTTTTTTGTGCCGGGGTCTTCCTCCGGTTACCTCGGTCGCGGAACCCCGCGCCGTCATGTCGACGACCGCGGCGCTCCCTTCGGTGAAATCGGACGTAGTCCGACATTCGACCCCGGCTCCGGGTACAAAGTCAATCTGCTGCAAAACAGCAGATTGTTTTTTTTTGGCCGGGGTCTTCCTCCGGTTACCTCGGTCGGGAACCTTTTATTATTATAATAAGGAGCGCCGTCTATTCGGGGCCGGCGAGCGCGTCGATGACCAGCCGGTTGGCCCGATCGACGGTGGCGGTGTCGAGCGAAGCCAGGTAGATCCGCGTCGTGGCTTCCGAGTTGTGGCCCATGCTTTCGCTGATGACCGAGAGCGGGATCTCCTTGCTGCGGGCGATGCTGGCCCAGGTGTGGCGCGCGACATAGAGCGTCAGGGGCGCTTCGAGCCCGATCTGTCTGCCCAGCGCTTTCAGCCCGCAGTTGATCCGATAGCCGATGTTTTTGTATTGGCCGTGTTCGTTGCCCGGCGTGCGGATGATCGGCAGCAGGTACTCCGTCCCGGCATTGGGGTGGCGGTCGACGATCTCTTGCATGCATGGCTCCCAGCGGATGGCGAGCGGCTGTCCCGTCTTCTGCCGGCGGTAGGTCAGCATGCCCGCCTTCAGGTCGGAACGCCTGAGAAAGGCCATGTCCACGAACGACATGCCGCGGGTGTAGAAACTGAAAAGAAACATGTCGCGTGCGAATCCGAGCGCAGGGCTGCCGGTCAGCTCCATGTTGCGGATGCGGCGTATGGCTTCCAGCGGGATGGCGCGCTTGACCGTCTTGTCGATGCCTGTGTAGACATGGCGGAAAGGGTAGGTCTGCAGCGCCAGCCCCTTCTCCACGGCCCGATTGTAGGCCGCCCGCAGTATGCGCATGTAGAACGATGAGGTGTTTTTGCAGACGCCCGTTTCCCGGAGCCATGTTTCGTAGGCGGCCGTCACGTCGGCGGTCATCTCGTCGGGTTGCAGGTTGCGGCCTCCGCGGAAGCGGGTGAAGCTCCGCAGGGTCGTGTCGTAGGTCTCGGCGGTGCGCAGCCGCCCGTGTTCGTGCAGGCGGGCGATGGTTTCGTGCATGAGTTCGAAAAAACCGGTCGGCGGGGTGTCGAAGGCCGCTGCGAGTTCTTCGTGGGTGTAGTCGGGATTCTGCCGTTCGAGTCGTTTCATGGTCTGTTCAAGACGCTCCACGTCGCGGTCGATGCGCTCCTGCAGGTCGGCCAGGTAGCGGCGCCGCTCTCCCGTCGGGGGCAGCAGGATGCGCCGGGTGCGGTCGTTCCACTCCTGGGGGAGGAGCCGGTAGCCGGTGCGGATCGGTCGGGCCGTGCGGTTGCGGATGATCCGGTAGAACAGGACACCCTCTCTTCCCTCGACCGTCGAGGGGCGGAATTTTACTTTGATCGTTGCCATATATAGAAAATTTGGGTTGCGTCGATGGCAAATTTCGGCAGTTTTTCCGTTTGTGTATCCGGGTTGGCGTCCGCAAGAGGTTAGAATGCCGGGAGATAGGCTTCCCGGAGGCGCCGCAGACGGGAGATGCGCTTCGCCGGGGAGGCTGCGATGCGATTTTTTGATTCCGAATTCTTAGTTTTTGTTCCGAATTTTATAACTTTGCGCCACGACCGGAAAAATCCAAAAAAAAACGAAATAGCAATGGGAAGAGCCTTTGAATATCGCAAAGCGCGAAAAATGAAGCGCTGGGGACACATGGCCCGCACTTTCACCAAGTTGGGCAAGGAGATCGAAATCGCCGTAAAGGCGGGCGGTCCCGACCCCTCGGGCAACACGCGCCTGCGCATTCTGATCCAGAACGCCAAGGCCGAGAACATGCCCAAGGAGAACGTCGAACGCGCCATCAAGCGTGCTTCGGAGAAGGACGCGGCCGATTACAAGGAGGTCGTATACGAAGGCTACGGCCCCCACGGCGTGGCGTTCCTGGTCGAGACTGCGACCGACAACACCAACCGCACGGTGGCCAACGTGCGCATGCACTTCAACAAGTGCGGCGGTACGCTGGGCAACAGCGGTTCGGTGGCTTTCATGTTCGACCACAAGTGCATCTTCAAGTTCAAGGCTGCGGCAGGCGCCGATGCCGAGGAACTGGAGTTGGAGATGATCGATTTGGGAGTCGACGAGTTCTATGTGGAAGAGGACGGCATTACGGTCTACGCTCCCTACGAGTCGTTCGGCGCTATCCAGAAGTGGTTGGACGACAAAGGATTCGAGATCGTGTCGGGTGAGTCGGCCTACCTGCCCACCGACACCAAGGAGCTGGACGCCGAGGGCCGCGAGTCGGTCGAGAAGCTCGTCGAGCGTCTGGAGGAGGACGACGACGTGACCAACGTCTACCACACGATGAAGGAGCCGGAAGAGGAGTAGTTCCGACGAGCAGTATAAGCGAGGGGGCAAGCCGATGCTTGCCCCCTCGTGCGTTTATTCGAACCGTACGAACTGCTGCCCGGAGGTGAGACAGAAGGGGCAGTAGGGCTCGCAATAGTTGGATACGAAGATGTTGCCGCAGCGCGGGCAGACCAGGTAGGACCACTCCTCGTCCGTTTCGTCGCAGCCCAGACACCGGTGCATGAGCACCGTGTGGCGCATGTCGACCGACGAGGACCAGGTCAGCAGCCGCGCGGCATAGCGGTTGTTTCGGGCGATGGCGCGGTCGATTTCGTTGCACTTGCATTCGCGGGCCGTGCGGAGTTCGTAGGCGATGCTGCGTTCGAGATTGCCGTCGGTGTTGCCGTGGAATACGATGATGCGGGTCGGCGGAAGGTAGCTGCCGCCTAACTGGCGGATGGCTTCGCGGCAGTTCTGTTCCTGGAGCCGCTCGGAGAGCGCCATGGCGCGGAAAAGCCGCGCCACCTGCCCGCGGCTCTCCTGTTCGGCGATGCCGGCGAAGTGGTCGTACTGCGTCGACTTGACATGCTTACGGCGGCAGCAGGCGTCGAGGTCGGCGATGGTCTCGCGCCACGGGATTTCGACTTCGTGGCGGCGGGGGTGGGTGGCCGAATAGTAGATCCAGGTCAGAATGGCCGTCGAGACGACGAAAAGCAGGAGAATGAAGAGCGGTCGCAGTTTCATGGCATGTCATCGATAGGGAAAGCCTACCGGTGCATTTTTTGTGCCAGCCCCCGATGCTCCGGCGCGCGTTTTTCGGGGTCGGCTTCTCCGCGTGCGTGCGCCGGGTGCTTCCGTTGCGGAAAAGATCGTCCGGCGATGTTCTGAAACGCTCCCGACCGTTCGGCGGCCGCTGTCGCAGGACGCTGTCCGGTTGTTTCTGCCGGACGCCCCGGCCGTTTCAGCCCCGTCTGTTTGCGAAGTCCCGGTTCCGGCCATTTGCGGAGCGTTCTTTGCGGCTGGCCGTGTCGGCGTGGGACGGGCCGCCCCTTCGATCGCGAAACTCTCCCGCCGGGTAGTACACCGTTCGGAAAATTTTCGTAACTTTGTCTTCATAAACAGCATTGCATGGAATACAAAATCGGAAAGGATGCCCGGTGCGCCGTCATCGGCTACGGCAGCTGGGCCACGGCCATCGTGGGCCTGCTCGCAGCCAACGAAGCGCGCGTGGGCTGGTATGTCCGCAATCCCGAAGTCCTGGAGGGGCTCCGCTCCGAAGGGCGCAATCCGCGCTACCTGGCCGACCTGGAGTTCGACATGGAGCGCATCGCCGTCTCGGACGATCTCAACGAAGTGGTGCGGGGCGCCGACGTTGTCATCCTGGCGGCTCCTTCGGCCTATCTGAAGGATTTCCTCGCGCCGCTCACCGTGTCGCTCGCCGACAAGTTCGTCGTTTCGGCCATCAAGGGCATCATCCCCGGCGACTGCTACAAGACCGTCGTTGAATATATCCATGATGAGTACGGGCTGCCTTACAAACAGCTGGGTCTCGTCACCGGACCGTCGCATGCCGAGGAGGTGTCGCGCGGCAAGCTGACCTACCTTACGGTGGTCTGCACCGATCCGGAGAATGCCCAGGTCATCGGCCGCAAGTTTGCGGCGCCCTACATCAAGCTGAGCTACTCCACCGACCTCTACGGCGTCGAATATGCCGCCATCCTCAAGAACATCTATGCTTTGGCCGTGGGTATCGCCGTCGGGCTGGGCTACGGCGACAACTTTCTGGCCGTGCTGATCGCCAACGGCGCCGGCGAAGTGAAACGTTTTCTGGACGAAAGCTATCCCGATGCGCGCGAAACGCTCGTCTCGGCCTATGTGGGCGACCTGCTGGTGACCTGCTATTCGGTCCACAGCCGCAACCGCCGTCTGGGTCTGCTGATCGGTCACGGATGCACCGTGCGCAGCGCGTTGAACGAAATGACGATGGTGGCCGAAGGCTACTTCGCCGCCGACTGCATCCGCCACATCAACACCCGCCACCGGGTCGAGATGCCCATCGCCGAGATGGTCTACAAGGTCCTCTACCAGGGCGCGTCGCCGCGGCGCAGCATGAAGGAGCTGATTCCCAAATTAATCTGACACGATATGAATACTTTGACTCTCGACATCCGCAAATCCGGCATCGAGGTTACGGCCGACATGAAGGCCAAGGCACAGGCCGCCAACGCACTGCTCCACTCGGGCAAGGGTGCGGGCAACGACTTTCTGGGGTGGGTGCACCTCCCGTCGTCGATCTCCGGCGCCGATCTCACGGCCATCGAATCCGCCGCAGCCAAGCTCCGCGCCAAGGCCGATCTGGTCGTCTGCATCGGCATCGGTGGTTCCTACCTGGGCGCCAAGGCGGTGCTCGAAGCGATGAGCGATCCGTTCCGGCTTCTGCGCAAGGAGCGGAAGGACCCCACGGTGGTCTTCGCCGGACAGAACATCTCGGAGGACTACATCCATGCGTTGATGGAGGCTTCGAAAGAACACTCCGTTGCCGCCATCGTCATTTCCAAGTCGGGAACCACCACCGAGCCCGCCATCGCTTTCCGGTTGATCAAGGCTGCCATCGAGCAGCGCTACGGCAAGGCCGAGGCCGCCGAACGCATCGTTGCCGTGACCGACAAGGCCCGCGGTGCGCTGAAGACGCTGGCCACCGACGAGGGCTATCCCACGTTCGTTATTCCCGACGATGTCGGCGGCCGTTTCTCGGTGCTGACTCCCGTGGGACTGCTGCCGCTGGCCGTTGCCGGCGTCGACATCCGGGCTCTGGTGCGCGGTGCGCAGGAGATGGAGGCGGCTACCGACGAAAAGGTCGCTTTCGACGAAAATCCTGCGGCGATCTACGCCGCCGTGCGCAATGCACTCTATGCCAACGGTAAGAAGATCGAAATTCTGGGTTCCTACGAGCCGCAGCTGCAGTATGTCAACGAGTGGTGGAAGCAGCTTTACGGCGAGAGCGAGGGCAAGCAGGGTAAGGGTATCTTCCCGGCCAGCGTGACCCTCACGGCCGATCTTCATTCGATGGGCCAGTACATCCAGGAGGGCGAACGCACGCTTTTCGAGACGATCATTTCGGTCGGGGAGCCCGCCTCCAAGGTGACGATCGATGCCGACGGGGAGAACCTCGACGGGCTCAACTTCCTGGCCGGCAAGCGCATTTCGGAGGTCAACCGCATGGCCGAACTGGGCGTGCAGCTCGCCCATGTCGACGGCGGCGTGCCCAACATCCGCATCGGGATTCCGCGCATCGACGCCCATACGGTCGGCGGTCTGCTCTACTTCTTCGAGAAGGCGTGCGGCATCAGCGGCTACCTGCTCGGCGTCAATCCGTTCGACCAGCCGGGTGTCGAGGCCTACAAGAAGAACATGTTCGCACTGCTGGACAAACCCGGTTACGAGGAGGCGTCCAAGGCGATCAAGGCGCGGTTGTAGTTCCGCCGTGTCGCACGAGTTCCGGCGTCTTTCCGCGCGCTTTTACCTTTGCCGCGCTTTTAGTGCGGCTGCGTCCGAAGCGAATCCCTGCGGGGGTTCGCTTTTTTTTGCCCGCACGATGACCGATGCGGAGGCGGGATGCAGGGAGGGTGTTCGGCGGTCGCTCCATGCGATTTGCCGATGGGGAATGGCTTGTGTGCGGTTCAGTCGGGTCATGGAAAAGGAACATGTCCGGTTCAAGAAAAGGTTTTCTTTCGGATAGTTTCTCGCCTCGGCATAGCCCGAACAGGTGCGGCTGTGTTCTCGACTCGGGAAAAGACTGAAAAAAAATCTTGCGGAAAATGCCGAATATTTGACGGCTTTTTTCTACCTTTGTGCGGTACGTGCGCACATGCGGAAACAATGCTCCGGCCGGCGAAGTCCGGGACGCGCGGACGACTGGCAGTTAGCCGATTACGAAAACCGATACGAAACACCCCATGGGACTTTTTTCACTGACACAGGAGTTGGCCATCGACCTGGGCACAGCCAATACGCTCATTCTCTACAACGAGAAGGTGGTGGTCGACGAACCCTCGATCGTGGCGCTCGACGTGCACACGGGCAAACTGGTGGCCATCGGCAGCCAGGCGCGCAACATGCACGAGAAGACCAACCCCAATATCAAGACGATCCGTCCGTTGAAGGACGGCGTGATCGCCGACTTCAACGCTACGGAGCTGATGCTCCGCGGCATGCTCAAGAAGGTTAAGACTTCGGGCAGTCTCTTCGCTCCCTCGCTGCGCATGGTGATCTGCATCCCGTCGGGTTCGACCAACGTCGAAATCCGCGCCGTGCGCGATTCGGCCGAGCACGCCGGCGGCCGCGAGGTCTACATGATCTACGAGCCGATGGCCGCGGCACTCGGTGCCGGACTCGATGTCGAGGCGCCCGAGGGCAACATGGTCATCGACATCGGCGGCGGTACTTCCGAGATCGCCTGCATCTCGCTGGGCGGCATCGTCTGCTCGGAGTCGGTCAACGTGGCGGGCGACGTCTTCACCAACGATATCCAGAGCTACGTGCGCCAGCAGCATAACATCCGCATCGGCGAACGTACGGCCGAGGCGATCAAGTGTTCGGTGGGCGCCGCCGTCTCCGACCTCGACGAGGAGCCGGAGGATTTCGTGGTCACGGGCCCCAACATGCTGACGGCACTGCCCCAGACCGTGGCGCTCTCCTACAGCGAGATCGCCTACGCCCTGGAAAAGTCGCTCACCAAGATCGACGCGGCACTGATGAAGGTGCTCGAATCGATGCCCCCCGAGCTCTATGCCGACATCGTGAAGAACGGCATCTACCTCGCCGGCGGCGGTGCCCTCATCAAGGGTCTCGACCGGCGTCTGACCGAGAAGACCGGCCTGCCGTTCCATATCGCCGAAGATCCCTTGCGGGCTATCGCGCGCGGTACGGGCATCGCCTTGAAGAACATCAACCGTTTCTCGTTCCTGATGAAGTAGACGCTTCCCGGCGGCGGATGCGATGTCCGGCAGGCCGGGGCAAGAAATAGTGATAATCAATTGTTTGCGGATTGCGGGCCCTCTGCCCGCAATCTTGGATTAGGTAACTTCGCAATCTCCAATCTCTCGGAACCGTGCGCAAACTCATCGAGTTCATCCGCAGCGTCTATGTCGTGGCGTTGTTCGTGGCGCTGGAGGCGGTGGCCGTCGGCTACTACGCGCGTTCGACCTGTTATACCCAGGCGCGCCTGCTGGCCCGGTCGAATGCCGCGGCGGGTGCCGTACACGGTTTTTCTGCCGGCGTGCGGCGTTACTTCAGCCTCGGGACGGAGAACAAGGCCCTGCTCGAACGGGTCGCCTATCTTGAGGAGCGGCTGGCCCAGTATGACGAGGCGGCCAACATCGCCCGTCTGCGCAAGTACATGACCGAGATCGGCGGTTCGAAATACCGCGTCATGACCGCTACGGTGGTCTCCAATTCGATCAACCGCACGCAGAACTTCATCACCATCAATCGCGGTTACGGCGACGGCGTGGTGCCCGACATGGCCGTCCTCACGCCCGGCGGCGCAATGGTGGGGTATATCATCGACTGCACCGACCGCTATTCGGTGGCGATGCCCGTGCTCAATACGTCGTTCCGCGCCAGCGGCAAGCTGGAGGGCGCCGATTATTTCGGCTCGGTCTACTGGGACGGCGCCGACCCCCACACGGTGCTGTTCGGCGAATTGTCCAAATATTCCGAGCCCAAGCTGGGACAGGAGGTCGTGACCACGGGTTTCTCGCAGTTCTTCCCCGAGGACGTGCTCATCGGCCGGGTTGAGCGCGTCTCGATGAACGAAACCCGCACCGCTTTCACGGTCCGCGTGCGTCTGGCCGCCGAATTCTCCAAACTGACCGACGTCATCCTGGTGGAAAACCGCGATGCCAACGAAATCATCGGGTTGGAGAAGAGCGAGGGCGTGGAAGAGTATATCCGTAACGAATAACCGATGTTGCGCATAGTCACATATTCGCTGCTTTTCGTGGTCACCGTGTTGTTGCAGGTCTTCCTGTTCGACAACCTCTCGGTGAGCATCTATCTCAATCCGCTGATCTACGTGGCTTTCATCGTTCTGTTGCCCGTCGACACGTTCGCCGTGTGGCTTCTGTTCGCCGGGGTGGTCATGGGCGCTACGATGGATTTCCTGATGGGTACGGCCGGCATCAACACCATTGCCACGGTGCTGATCGCTTTCGTGCGTCCGTTCCTTCTCACGAATCTCTACGGCCGCGATGACCTGCGCGACGGCGGCGTCCCCTCGCCCGAGCGGCTCGGACACCATGTCTTTCTCGATTACCTGGTCATCCTCGTGGTGCTGCACCACGCCGTCTTCTTCACGTTCGAGGCTCTGTCGTGGAGCCATGCGCTGCGTACCGTCGTGCGTACCATCGCCAGCGGCTCCGTCACCGTGGCCGTCGTGTGGCTGCTCACACGCATCTTCACCGCCAAATTCGTAGCCCGTCTATGAACGGTCCCGCCGACAGCCTTTTCCGCATGCGGCTCCTGCAGGGGGTCGTGCTGCTGGTCTTCGCCTTGTTGATCGGCCGCCTGGCGTGGCTGCAGCTCTTCGACGAGCGCTACGAGGAGATGGCCAAGGCCAACGTGCTGCGTCATGTGGTGCTCTATCCGCCGCGCGGCGAGGTGCTCGACCGCAACGGTGAGTTCCTGGTGCAGAGCCGCGAGTGCTACGACCTGATGGTCATCGCCCGCGAGATCGACAAGCGCGGTTTCGACACCGTGCGTCTGTGCGAGGTGCTCAACATCCCCATCGAGCGCGTCAGGCGCGAATTGGCCAACGCCCGCATGCGTCCGCGAGCGCCGCGTCTGGTGGCCAGCTACATCGCCAAGGAGGACAAACTGCGTTTCGATGAGTGCAATTTCCGCGGTTTCTACACCGTCTACCGCACCGTGCGGCGCTATCCGCGCAAGGTGGGAGGCAACCTGCTGGGTTTCGTCAGCGAGGTGACGGCCGAATACCTCAAGCGCCATCCCTACTACCAGGCCGGCGACTACGTGGGCCTCACCGGCGTGGAGTCGGCCTACGAGACGGTGTTGCGCGGCAACAAGGGAGTGAAGATCCAGGAGATCGACACCCACGGCGAGATCAAGGGTTCCTACATGGACGGTCATTACGATTCGCTGCCCGATCCCGGCCGCTCGATCGTCAGCACGATCGATGCCCGGCTCCAGCTCCTGGGCGAGGAGCTCATGCGCGGCAAGGTGGGCGCCGCCGTGGCCATCGAGCCTTCGACGGGTGAGATTCTGATGATGGTCTCGTCGCCCACCTACGACCCCGACGAGCTGGTCGGCCGCCAGCGCGGCAACAACTACATGCGCATGCTCCGCAACAAGCGGCGCCCGCTCTTCAACCGCGCCGTGAAAGCCAAGTATCCTCCCGGATCCACCTTCAAGGTAGTGCAGGGCCTCATCGGGTTGCAGGAGGGCGTGCTGCGGCCCTCCGATCTTCACGAATGCCACATGGGCTATCAGGTCGGCCGCCAGCGCATGGCCTGCCACGCCCATTCGTCGCCGCTCGACCTGCGCTTCGCCGTGGCCACTTCGTGCAACGCCTACTTCTGCTATGTCTTCCGCGACATCCTCGACAATCCCAAGTACGGCGGTGTCAAGGAGGGCTTCGACGTCTGGAAAGAGTATGTCCACAGCTTCGGTTTCGGGCGCAAGCTCGGCTCCGACTTCCTCGACGAGGGCCACGGCTATGTCCCCGACCTCGAGTTCTACAACCGGCGCTACCGTCGGTCGTGGAATTCGCTCACGCTGCTTTCGCTCTCCATCGGTCAGGGCGAGCTGGGCTGTACGCCGCTGCAGCTGGCCAACCTCGCCGCCATCGTCGCCAACCGCGGTTATTACTACATTCCCCACATCGTCCGCCGGATCGAGGGGCAGGATTCGCTCGACGCCCGTTTCTACGAGCGCCACTATACGATGGTCGATCCCAAATATTTCGAGCCCATCGTCGACGGCATGTGGCGCGGCGTCAATGTCGCCGGCACCTCGACCGACGCCTATCTGGAGGGTTGGGACGTCTGCGGCAAGACCGGTACGGCCCAGAACCCCCATGGCAAGGACCACTCGACGTTCCTGTCGTTCGCGCCGCGCAACAATCCCCGCATCGCCATCTCGGTCTACGTCGAGAACGGCGGTTACGGCGCTGCGGCCGCGCTGCCCATCGCCAGCCTGCTGGAGGAGTTCTACCTCACGGACACCATCCGGCGTCCCGAGTTGCTCCAGCGCATCAAGAACATGAATATCTATTACCCCTCCTATGACCGTTAGCCGTTTTTCCGGAATCTTCGGGCACCTCGACCTGTGGACGATCCTGCTCTATGCCGTCATCGTCGTCCTGGGGGCCGTGTCGATCTTCTCCGCGTCGTATAACGAGAATTCGGTCAACATGTTCGCCTCGTCGCATTTCTACATGAAGCAGGCCGTCTGGATCGGCATCGCTTCGTGCGCCGCGCTCGTCGTGCTGCTGCTCGACAAGCGGTTCTTCCACATGCTCGCCTACCCGGCTTATTTCGCCGGCCTGGCCGTGCTCGTCGCCGCATTGTTCTTCGGCCGCGAGGTCAACGGCGCCAAGGCGTGGTTCGAATTCGGCTCGGTGCGCATCCAGCCCGTCGAGTTCGTTAAGATCGCTACGGCGCTGGCGCTGGCCCGCGCCATGAGTTCCTATTCTTTCTCGATCAACCGGCCCGGCGACCTGCTGAAGGTGGGGATGATCATCTGCATGCCGCTCATGATCATCATCCTGCAGAACGACACCGGTTCGGGCATCGTGCTGGGTTCGTTTCTCTTCGTCCTCTACCGCGAGGGGCTCAACAAGTGGCTCTGCATCCCCATTCTGCTGATCGCCACGCTCTTCATCACGTCGTTCCTCCTCTCGTCGACTGCGCTGCTGATTCTGCTGATCCTCATCTGCACCCTCTCCGAGGCCATGATGAGCGGCGAGTGGCGGTCGCGCATCGTCTACCTGGCGGCGCTGGCTCTGAGCAGTCTGCTCATCTGGCTCGTCATGCACTTCGCCGCTCCCGGAGCCGTCACGTTCTACGGTGCGTTGCTCGCCGTCACCTTCCTGTCGTTCTTCTTCATCGCCGCCTACGCCTACCGGGCCAACCTGCGCAGCATCTTCCTGCCCGTGGCCCTTTTCGTCGGGGCGCTCATCTTCCTCTCGACCACGGGGTATATCTTCGACAACATTCTGAAACCCCACCAGCAGAACCGCATCCTCAGTTTCCTGGGCATCCGCAGCGATCCGCTGGGCATCGACTACAACGTCAACCAGTCGAAGATCGCCATCGGCTCGGGCGGCTGGACGGGCAAGGGCTTTTTGCAGGGTACGCAGATCAAGTACGGGTTCGTGCCCGAGCGGCATACCGACTTCATCTTCTGCACCGTCGGCGAGGAGTGGGGTTTTCTCGGCGCCACCGCCGTGCTGATTCTCATGTGTCTGTTGATCATGCGGCTGATGCGCATGGGCGAGCGGCAGCAGGAGCCTTTCGGACGCGTCTATTGTTATTGCGTGGCATCCATTCTGCTGTTCCACGTTCTGGTCAACGTCGGCATGACCATCGGTCTGATGCCCGTCATGGGCATTCCGCTGCCCTACATGAGCTACGGCGGTTCGTCGCTGGTCGCCTTCACCATGCTGTTGTTCATCGCCGTGCGGCTCGACGCCTCCACACGGCAGTTCCCTTTGGAAAGTCAGATGCCATGATCCGTTTCTCTCCTGTCGGTCTCTCCGCCCGTGAGGTTGCCGAAAGCCGGCGCCTCCACGGCGACAATGTCATCGCTCCGCCGCGCGACGAGCCGGCTTGGAGACTTCTCGCCGAAAAGTTCCGCGATCCGATCATCAAGGTGCTGTTGTTCGCTGCCGTACTGTCGCTCGCGATCGGCTGCGTGCGCTCCGACTTCACCGAGTCGATCGGCATTCTCTGCGCCATCGTCCTTGCCACCTGCGTCGGGTTCTTCTTCGAGTGGGATGCCCGGCGGCGCTTCCGGCGTCTCAATCGGGTCAACGACGACATCGCCGTGAAGGTCATGCGCGACGGTGCCATGCGCTCCGTTCCGCGGCGCGAGGTGGTCGTCGGCGACTTGGTTGTCATCGAGAGCGGCGAGACCGTGCCCGCCGACGGCGAGCTGGTAGAGGCCGTATCGCTCAAGATCGACGAATCGACCCTCACGGGCGAACCCGAGGTGGACAAGACCGTCGATGCGGCCCATTTCGATTCCGAGGCCACCTATCCTTCCAACATCGTGCTGCGCGGAACGACCGTCGCCGACGGCTACGGACGCTTGGTCGTCACCGCTGTGGGCGACCGGACCGAGGCCGGGCGCGTGACCGAGCAGGCCGCGGCGCCGAACGAGGAGCCTACGCCGCTCGACCGTCAGCTGAAGCGTCTTTCGCGCTTGATCGGCCGGGTCGGCGTCGGACTGGCCGTTGTCATTTTCTGCATTCTGCTGGGCAAGGCGTTGTTTTTCAGCGATCTGTTGCATAACGACTGGCTCGTCGTTTCGCAGCATGTCCTGCACCTCTTCATGGTTTCGGTGGCCATCATCGTCATGGCCGTGCCCGAGGGGCTGCCCATGAGCATCACCTTGTCGCTCGCCATGTCGATGCGGCGCATGCTCCGGACCAACAACCTGGTGCGGCGGATGCATGCATGCGAGACGATGGGCGCCGTGACGGTCATCTGCACCGACAAGACCGGCACGCTGACGCAGAACCGCATGCACGTGCAGGAGCTGGAGCGCTATGATACGCTGCCCGAGCGCGATTTCGCCGAAATCGTCGCGGCCAATTCCACCGCATTCCTCGATGCCGAGGGGCGCATCCTCGGCAATCCGACCGAAGGGGCGCTGCTCGCATGGCTGAACGAGCACGGTTTTTCTTATGAATCGCTGCGGGCGGGTGCCGCGATTGTCGACCGGCTCACCTTCTCGACCGAACGCAAATACATGGCTACCATCATCCGCAGCGGTGTTTCCGGCCGGCGGGTGCTGTGTGTCAAGGGGGCGCCCGAGATCGTGCGGGCCATGTGCGCCGACGACGGCAGGGAAGCGTGCGTGGCCGCGCAGCTGGCCGCTTTCCAGAGCCGTGCCATGCGTACGCTGGGCATCGCGTGGGCCGAGACCGATGCGTCGACATGCCGGGAAGCCGTGGCCCGCGGCGGACTGCATTTTGCGGCCGTGGCGGCGATCGCCGATCCGGTGCGCGCCGATGTTCCGGCCGCCGTGCAGCGTTGCCGGCAGGCGGGTATCGGCATCAAGATCGTCACGGGCGACACTTCGGCGACCGCCTGCGAGATCGCCCGGCAGACGGGTCTGTGGGACGATGCCGCCGACGGCGACGCCAACCGCATGACGGGTGCGGAGTTCGCTGCGGCAAGCGACGAGGAGCTGCTGGGTCGCGTTCGTGCGCTCAAGGTTCTTTCCCGTGCCCGGCCTTTGGACAAACAGCGCCTGGTGCGCCTCTTGCAGCGTTGCGGCGAAGTGGTGGCCGTCACGGGCGACGGCACCAACGATGCCCCGGCGCTCAACTTCGCCCATGTCGGGCTCTCGATGGGCTCGGGAACCTCCGTGGCCAAGGAGGCCTCGGACATTACGTTGCTGGACGATTCGTTTTCCTCCATCGCCACGGCCGTCATGTGGGGTCGGTCGCTCTACCGCAACATCCAGCGGTTCGTGCTCTTTCAGCTGACGATCAACTTCGCGGCCATCGTCATCTGTCTGGCCGGTGCGATCTTCGGCACCGAAATGCCGCTCACCGTGGTGCAGATTCTGTGGATCAACATCATTATGGACACCTTCGCCGCCATGGCGATGGCGTCGCTGCCGCCCAACGCCGAGGTGATGAACGAGAAGCCGCGGCCGCGCGACGAATTCATCATCACGCCCGCCATGGCGCGCACGATCTTCGTCTGCGGCGGTGCGATGGTGGCCCTGCTGCTGGGGATGCTGCTGCGCTGGAGTGTCGGCGGGGCCGAACTAACCCTGCGGCAGCTCACCCTCTTTTTCTCCGTCTTCGTCTTCATGCAGTTCTGGAACATGTTCAACGCCAAAGGGTTCGAAACCAGCCATTCGGTTTTCCGTTCGTTGAAAGGGGGCCGTGAATTCTTTCTGATCCTTGCGGCCATCGGCGTCGGGCAGGTGGTCATCGTCGAGCTGGGCGGTGAGGTGTTCCGCACGGTGCCGCTCACGTGGCAGGAGTGGTTGATCCTCATCGGTGCCACTTCGTGTTTCGCGCTGGCGGGCGAGGCCGTCCGTGCCTTGCGGCGCCGGCAGTTCCGATAGGTAGATGCTGGACGCAGCGCACGGGAAAGGCACGTGCCCGGCTTCCGATACCCAGGGGATCGACTTCGGCGGCACGGAACCCGAACACCCCTGCAAGCCGAACGCCCAAGGCCAAGGGCGAAGAAGAGTACATCGTACCGTGTTCGCCCACTTTGTCCAATGCCCCCGAGCCGTCGTGGCGGCTGCCCGCAGCAGGCATTGTAAAGCAATCGCTCGAAGGAATGCGGCGGAGAGGGAACAAGTTCAATTCACAACTTTACGATTAAGCGAGAGTAAAGACCGTTTACGGGCTTTACCGAGC
>CAPXWY010000001.1 GCA_948736885.1 uncultured Alistipes sp. | reverse complement strand
TCTGCGGAATCCGCGGTAGGTGAGTGTGTGGAACGGTACGATGCGGATGTTCGGGTTGGGCAGGGCGGCGCGGTAGTCGAACCGCTCGGGATTGTAATATTGTACGTAGAGGTTCATGGGCCATGCGACCCGTTCGTTCATCGTGCGATAGAGCGCTTCGACCCGTTCGCGTTCGTCCGTATCGCGGAAGAACATCGGGTCGGAGAGTACATAGTAGGCCGGGCGCAGCTCGGCGAAACGTTCGTCCTGCGCGAAGAAGTTGACAGCCAGAAAATCGCGGTCCCCCCCCCGCATCTCTTCCAGCAGGCGCGGCAGTTCGTCGGCCAGCGCCGGACCGTTGCCCAGAATCGCCATCGTCGGGGCTGGGGTCCCCACCGTGCCTGCCCGGCGGATATAGTTGCGGAAATTCTCTTTTACAGCCATCGCCGCGAAATAGAATGCGGTTTCGTAGAGATTGCGCAGCAGGCGGTCGGTTTTGGCAAAAAAAGTCATCGTTGCGGATTTTTCAGTTCGGGAACAAAGGCCGCGAGGGCTTCGCGCAGCCGTTCGGCGACCGTCTCCACCGCAAACTCACGGCGCAGCCGGGCGATATTCTCCGTAAACTGCGGGTCGGTGCCTGCGGGGTATTCGGCGGCCAGCCGACGAATCAGGGCGGCCATTTCCTCCATGTCGTCGACCACGTACCCGACGGGCAATCGCAGTACGTCGTCGAAATAGTCGTTGCGCAGCGTGATGACGGGCCGCCCGAGGTTGAGTGCGTCGAGGATGGCACCGCTCGCCGTCAGCCGATAGCTGCCGGGGTCGTAGGCAAAAAGCACATAGTCGAGCGCGGCGGTCTCCTGCTCGAAGCGTTCGCGGGGGATGAAGCGGTTTTCCGTTCCGGCCACGAAGCGGACGCCGGGCCAGCGGGCATGGTCATGGAATCCATAGGTGCGTCCCACAACGGTCAGCGGCACGGGAATCCGGCGGGAGAGCCTGAGTATGCGGTCCAGCCCTTTGGCCGGGGTGAGCTGGCCCACCGTTCCGACTTGCAGCGTGTCGTGCGGCGAGGGGCTCGCGGGTGTTTCGTTGAAGAATGCCGGGTGGTCGACAGCGAAAAAGAGCGGCGCATTCGCTTCGGAGAGATACGGACGCAGGTTGCGCAGAATGGACTGTCCCAGCACGCAGAACCGCATATTCCGGTCGAGTCGCTTTCGGCCGAACGTCCGGCGGAGAATCCGCGCGAACCAGCCCGATGCTCGCCACCACGGGTGGCTTCCGGCGAGCAGTTCGAGCTCTCCGTGGCAGACGATCAGCACGCGGCGGTGCAGCATGCGGTTCAGCAGGTTCAGCAAGGGCAGCGCCAGCGGGTTGTTGTAGTTGAACACCACGAGTTCGTCGGGCCGGGAGCGGACAAGCCGCCAGCTGCTCCGCAGGGCGGCCGCCGCGTAGCGGCATATCCATCCTGCGGGGCCTTCGCGCCGCACTACCCGGACGCTGCGGAATGCGACGCGCGGCAGTTCTCCGGCGTATCCGTGGCGTTCGAGCAGCTGTTCGAGACACCGGCGCTGCGAGGGGTGGCAATGGTATTCCGCACGCCCGCATAGCCGCAGGCACATGACCAGCAGCGCGGCGTTGAACACCTCGTGGAACGAATCCCGGGCTACGGTATCTATGATGCGGACTTGCATGGCTGATGATTCTACGGGAAACGAAGGTACGAAAATTCTTCGGTTTTCCGGCTTGCGACGGAAAATCCGGTTCCGAAAACGCTTTTTCGTGACATGCGGCACGCTGTCCGAGACAAAAAAACGCCGGGGATATTTCCCCGGCGTATCGCTGTGTCAGTTCTCGAACGTCAGCGCGTCGTTCGCGGCGTCGATGCGGATGGGTTTCGAGCGGTCGACCTCGCCCGCCAGAATCCGCTTGGAGAGGTCGTTGACCACGTAGCGCTGGATGGTCCGTTTGACGGGCCGCGCTCCGTAGAGCGGGTCGAATCCCGCCGTCGCAATCCAGTCGCGGGCCGCGTCGGTGTATTCCAGCACGATGCCGTTTTCGGAGAGCATCCGGCCGACGATGCCGAGCTGGATTTCGACGATGCGTTCGATGTCGTCGTGCGTCAGCGGCTCGAACATGACGATTTCGTCGATGCGGTTCAGGAACTCGGGCTTGAGGTGCTGCTTGAGCAGGTCGACCACTTCGTCGCGGGTCTCTTCGACCAGTTCCGGGTCGAGTTTCTTGCCGTCGGCCGCCGCCGCGAAACGCTCCTGGATGATTTGCGCCCCCATGTTCGAGGTCATGATGACGATGGTGTTGCGGAAGTCCACCGTGCGGCCCTTGTTGTCGGTCAGACGGCCGTCGTCGAGCACCTGAAGCAGGATGTTGAAGACGTCGGGATGGGCCTTTTCGATTTCGTCCAGGAGCACCACCGAATAGGGCTTGCGCCGCACGGCTTCGGTCAGCTGGCCGCCCTCGTCGTAGCCCACGTATCCCGGAGGGGCTCCGACCAGCCGCGAAACGCTGTGGCGTTCCTGGTATTCGCTCATGTCGATGCGCGTAAGCATCTGGTCGTCGTTGAAGAGGAATTCGGCCAGCGCCTTGGCCAGTTCGGTCTTGCCCACGCCCGTCGTGCCGAGGAAGATGAACGAGCCGATGGGTTTGCGGGGGTCGTTGAGCCCGGCCCGCGAGCGGCGCACGGCATCCGAAATCGCCGCAATGGCCTGTTCCTGCCCGACGACCCGTTTGTGCAGTTCGTCTTCCATGTGCAGGAGTTTTTCGCGTTCGGAGGCAAGCATCCGCGTCACGGGAATCCCCGTCCAGCGCGAAACCACTTCGGCGACGTCCTCGGCATCGACTTCTTCCTTGATCATCGAGCCATTGGCGGCTGTGAGCTTGTATTCCTCCTCGAAGGCTTCGATTTCCTTTTCGGCCTGCTGGATTTTGCCGTAGCGGATTTCAGCCACCCGGCCGTAGTCGCCCTCGCGTTCGGCCTGCCGGGCTTCGACGTTGAGCCGTTCGATTCGGTCCTTGTTGTCCTGAATCTTGCGCAGCAGGTCGCGCTGGCCCTGCCACTTGGCACGCATCGCCGCATGGCGCGATTTGAGTTCCTCGATTTCCTGGGTCAGCTGCCCGACGCGTTCTTCGTCCTTTTCGCGGCGGATCGCTTCGCGTTCGATTTCGAGCTGGCGCACCCGGCGGTCGAGCGTGTCGATCTCTTCGGGCACGGAGTTCATCTCCAGCCGCAGGCGCGAGGCCGCTTCGTCCACCAGGTCGATGGCCTTGTCGGGCAGGAAGCGCGAGGTGATGTAGCGCGTCGAGAGGTCGACGGCCGCCACGATGGCTTCGTCCTTGATGCGCACCTGGTGGTGGTTTTCGTAGCGTTCCTTGAGCCCGCGCAGAATCGAAATGGCGTCTTCGCGTGCGGGTTCGTCGACCATGACTTTCTGGAAGCGGCGTTCGAGGGCCTTGTCCTGCTCGAAGTATTTCTGGAATTCGTCGAGCGTCGTGGCACCGATGGTCCGCAGTTCGCCGCGCGCGAGGGCCGGTTTGAGGATGTTGGCGGCGTCCATCGCCCCCGACGACTTGCCCGCTCCGACCAGCGTGTGGATTTCGTCGATGAAGAGCAGGATTTCGCCCTCGCTCTGCACTACTTCCTGCACCACGGCCTTGAGCCGTTCCTCGAATTCGCCCTGATATTTGGCTCCGGCAATCAGCGCTCCCATGTCGAGCGAGTAGATGACCTTGTTCTTCAGATTCTCCGGTACGTCGCCGTCGATGATGCGGCGGGCGATTCCCTCGGCGATGGCCGTTTTGCCCACGCCCGCTTCGCCCACGAGAATCGGGTTGTTCTTCGTGCGGCGCGAGAGGATTTGCAGCACCCGGCGGATTTCCTCGTCGCGGCCGATTACGGGGTCGAGTTTGCCCGCCCGGGCCTGTTCGTTGAGGTTGACGGCGTATTTGCCCAGCGCATCGAACTGCTGTTCGGAGGTCGGCGAGTCGACCGTCGCCCCCTTGCGGAAGGTGCGGATGGCTTCGATGAGTTCCTTTTCCGTGGCGCCGCTGCGTTTCAGCAGGTCCGCCGCCGCGCTGCGCTCGGCCACCAGACCCAGCAGCAGGTGCTCGACCGACGCATATTTGTCGCCGAAGTTCTTGGTGAAGTCGACGGCTTTCTGGATCGTCCGCGTGGCGTCCTGCGAGAAGAACTGCTCGCTGCCGCCCTCTACGCGGGGCAGAGCTTCGACGGCGCGGTTGGCTTCTTCGCGCAGTCCGCGCACATTGACGCCCACGCGGCCCAGCAGGAACGCCGTGAGCGAATCGTCCTCGCGGACGAGGACCGACAGCAGATGGAGCGGTTCGACGGCTTGCTGTCCCCGCTCCCGCGCCAGCGAAAGCGCTGCCTGGAGCGCTTCCTGCGCCTTGATGGTCAGTGTGTTGATATTCATGGTTTGCAGGTTTTGTGTCGTTGTTCGCAGGGATTGTTCCGCAAAAGACCTGCCACTCCGCGGTTTCCGGCCATTGTGTCAGTTTCCGACACGCCCCGGCCGACAATCCGGCAGGCAGGACTGCCAACTTGCGGTATTCGGCGGACATAATAGCAGGTCGATGCGGTCGGACCGAATCCCGTCCGCGGTCCTGCGAATGATATTTTTAATTCTTAATTTTTAATTCTTAATTTTTAATTCTTAATTTTGCGCTATTATGAGCGAATTCATCGTCAGCGCACGCAAATACCGTCCCGCGACCTTTTCGTCGGTCGTCGGGCAGAAGCATATCACCTCCACCCTCAAGAACGCCATCGAGCGCGGCCAGCTGGCCCACGCCTATCTGTTCTGCGGTCCTCGCGGCGTAGGCAAGACCACCTGCGCCCGCATCTTCGCCAAGGCCATCAACTGTCTCTCGCCCGACGG
This sequence comes from uncultured Alistipes sp., assembly GCA_948736885.1. The sequence goes on along the minus strand of CAPXWY010000001.1, from coordinate 280,720 downwards.
AGCCGAGGCATGCAACGAGTGCGAATCGTGCCGTTCGTTCAACGAGGGGCGCTCGCTCAACATCCACGAGCTCGACGCCGCATCGAACAACTCCGTCGAGGACATCCGCACCCTCATCGAGCAGGTGCGCATCATCCCGCAGGTGGGGCGTTATTCGGTCTTCATCATCGACGAGGTCCACATGCTCTCGGCTGCGGCGTTCAATGCGTTCCTCAAGACGTTGGAGGAGCCGCCCGCCCATGCGATTTTCATCCTGGCGACCACCGAGAAGCACAAGATCATCCCGACGATTCTGTCGCGGTGCCAGATTTACGATTTCAACCGCATCCGTGTCGAGGATTCGGTCGAATACCTTAAATATATCGCTTCCGCAGAGGGTATCACGGCCGACGAGGAGTCGTTGAACCTCATCGCGCAGAAAGCCGACGGCGGTATGCGCGACGCGTTGTCGATGTTCGACAAGGCCGTGTCGTTCTGCGGCATGACGCTCGATTACCGCCATGTGGCCCAGACGCTCAACGTGCTGGACTACGACACTTATTTCGGCGTCACCGATATGTTGCTCGCGGGCGATTACGTCCGGGCGCTCGTCGCTTTCGACGAGGTGCTCGCGCAGGGCTTCTCGGGCCAGACCTTCATGGCCGGGCTCAACCGCCACATGCGCGACTTGCTCATGGCCAAGCGGCCCGAAACGCTGCGGCTCATCGAGATGACCGGAACGCTGCTCGAACGATACCGGACGCAGGCGGGCGCCTGCGAAGTCGGGTTCCTGTTCGGGGCCATCGCCTGTCTGACGGAGCTCGACGGCAAGATACGGCAGTCTTCCAACCAACGACTGCTCGTGGAGCTGGGCCTGATGAAGATTGCAGGGCTCGGCCAAAAAAAAAATGACACCCTGACCTCCGTCGAGGAGTATCCGCTTCCCGAATTGCAGCCCCGTACTGGGGCGTCGGCTGTTCCGGTTGTAGCTCCCGCTGTTCCAGCTCCGGCCGCTGCGGCATCAGCTCCGGCAGAACAATCCGTTGTGCCGCCTGCCGCCGCCGTTCCGGTATCTGCTCCGGCAGAACAACCCGTTGCCGACCCGGTTCCTGCACCCGTTGCAACGGAAATTCCGGCACCGCAACCCGTTCCTGCCGACCTGGCCTCGGTCCCGAAGACCGAACCTGCGCCGGAACCACAGCCCTCTGCCGCTCCGGTTCCGGAACCACAGCCGGCCGCAGCTCCGGTTTCGCAGCCCCGTTCTCCGCGCAAGCCGCTGATTTCGGGTGCTTCGCTGGCCGACCTGCTGGCTTCGCCGGAGGGTGCCGCCGAATCGGACGGGGAGCGTCCGGCCGAAAAGGCAGGCAATCCCGATGTGGACCCCCGGAGCACCGAGAAGTTGGAAAACGCCCGCGAGCGGATTCTCAACCTTATCAAGTCCCGGCGTCCGCGTTTCGTTCCGGCTTTCGAGCGGATGCAGTTCCGCGAAAACGTCATTGCGGTGAGCGTGCCGACGGAGGAGCTGCGCGAGGAAATCCTGCGCAACAAGACCGCGATGCTTATCCGCATCGCCGAGCTGGCGGGTATCGAGGGCGTCATCGACCTGGATGTGACGGTCAACGAAGCCATCCGCGCCGCACGGCCCATCAAGCCGGAGGACAAGGTGAAGTTCCTCACCGAGAAGAATCCGCTGGTGGCCGAACTCCGCAAGGCGCTGGATTTGGAAATGGAATAAAATGAAAAGAGATATGAAAAAGAATTTTATCGAAGAACTCGAATGGCGCGGGATGATCCACACCATCATGCCCGGAGCCAAGGAACAGCTCGAAAAAGAGATGACCACGGCCTATCTGGGCATCGACCCCACGGCCGATTCGCTGCATATCGGCCACCTGGTCGGCGTGATGATTCTCAAGCACTTCCAGTTGTGCGGCCATCGTCCGCTGGCCCTCGTCGGGGGCGCTACGGGCATGATCGGCGACCCCTCGGGCAAATCGCAGGAGCGCAACCTGCTCGACGAGAAGACGCTGCGTCACAACCAGGAGGCCATCAAGCGCCAGCTGGCCAAACTGCTCGATTTCGAGTCCGACGCTCCCAACGCTGCCGTCATGGTCAACAACTACGACTGGATGAAGGAGTTTTCGTTCCTCGACTTCATCCGCGACATCGGCAAGTGCATAACGGTCAATTACATGATGGCCAAGGATTCGGTCAAGAAGCGTTTCAACGGCGAGGGCGACGGCATGTCGTTCACCGAATTCACCTACCAGCTCGTGCAGGGCTACGACTTCCTGCACCTCTACGAGACGATGAACTGCAAGGTCCAGCTCGGCGGTGCCGACCAGTGGGGCAACATCACCACCGGCACCGAACTCATCCGCCGCAAGCTGGGTGCCGGGGCCGAGGCGTTCGCCATTACGTGTCCTCTGATTACCAAGGCCGACGGCACCAAGTTCGGCAAGACCGAGAGCGGCAACGTGTGGCTCGACCCGCGCTATACGTCGCCTTACAAGTTCTATCAGTTCTGGCTCAACGTCAGCGACGAGGACGCCAAGCGCTATATCCGGATTTTCACTCTCCTGGACCGCGAAACCATCGAAACGCTTATTGCCGAGCATGATGCCGCGCCCCATCTGCGGGCGTTGCAGAAGCGGCTGGCGCAGGAGATTACCACGATGATTCATTCTAAGGAGGAGTACGAAAAGGCAGTCGAGGCGTCGGCCATTCTTTTCGGCGGCGCTACTTCCGAAGCGCTGCGCAAGCTCGACGAAGCGACCCTTTTGCAGGTTTTCGAGGGGGTACCGCAGTTCCGCATCGCACGTGCCGAGTTAGGTTTGCCGTTCGTCGACCTTGCCGCCGAGAAGACGCAGGTATTCCCCTCCAAGGGCGAGTGCCGCAAGATGGTGCAGGGCGGCGGCGTGTCGCTCAACAAGGAGAAAGTCGCCGATCCGATGCGTCCGGTCGGCGAATCGGACCTCATTGCCGGGAAATACCTGCTCGTGCAGAAGGGCAAGAAGAACTATTATCTTATCATCGTTGAATAATGGAGTACCGCATTACGCTCGAACGCATGGAGTTCCATGCGCTGCACGGTTGCTACGAGCTGGAGCGCAAGGTCGGCAACCGTTTCACGGTCGATCTGACCATTACGGCCGAGCTGGGCGACGTCGCGGCGGAGGATTGTGTCGAAAAGGCAGTCAACTATCTGACCGTCTACGAGGTGGTCCGCGAGCAGATGCGCGTCACGCAGCGCACCATCGAGCGGGTGGCGATGAATATCCTGGATGCGGTCCGGGCGGCTTTTCCGCAGATTCGCCATGTCGTCTGCACCGTCTCCAAGCTGGCTCCTCCGTTGGGCGGCAAGCTCGACCGCGTGAGCGTGACACTGGAGAAATAGGTAACGCATATTTCAAGAAAAGGGGCTGTCTGCGCTAAGCAGACAGCCCCTTTTCTTGAAAGACTTCTCTTGATTAAGCCTTGCCGGCCGAACCGAGGACGCTTTCGCACTTGTGCATGTAGAGTTTCTTCAGTTCGTCGCGGGCCGGACCCAGGTACTTGCGGGGGTCGAACTCGGCGGGCTGCTCCACGAATACGGTGCGCACGGCAGCGGTCATGGCCAGACGGCCGTCGCTGTCGATGTTGATTTTGCAGACTGCGCTCTTCGCAGCTTCGCGCAGTTGTTCTTCGGGGATGCCGACCGCATCTTTCAGTGCACCGCCGTGGGTGTTGATAATCTTCACATATTCCTGCGGTACCGACGACGAGCCGTGCAGTACGATGGGGAAGCCCGGGATGCGCTTTTCGATTTCTTTCAGAATGTCGAAGCGCAGGGGGGGCGGCACCAGGATGCCCTCGGCGTTTCGCGTGCACTGCTCGGGCTTGAACTTGTTGGCGCCGTGCGAGGTGCCGATCGAGATGGCCAGCGAATCCACGCCCGTCTTCTTCACGAAGTCTTCCACGTCGGCGGGGTCGGTGTAGTGCGAGTGCTCGGAAGCCACTTCGTCTTCGACGCCGGCCAGCACGCCCAGCTCGCCTTCGACCGTTACGTCGTGCTGATGAGCGTATTCCACCACTTTCTTCGTCAGCGCCACGTTTTCGTCATAGGGCAGTGCCGAACCGTCGATCATCACCGACGAGAAACCCATGTCGATGCAGTCCTTGCACAGCTCGAACGAGTTGCCGTGGTCGAGGTGCAGTACGATGGGAATGTTCTTGCCCAGTTCCTTGGCGTACTCGACAGCACCCTGTGCCATGTAGCGCAGCAACGTCTGGTTGGCGTACTTGCGCGCGCCTGCCGACACCTGCAGGATGACGGGCGACGAGGTCTCGACGCATGCCTGGATGATGGCCTGCATCTGCTCCATGTTGTTGAAGTTGAAGGCCGGAATGGCGTAGCCGCCCTTGATGGCCTTGGCGAACATGTCGCGGGTGTTCACCAGACCCAGTTCCTTGTAAGATACCATAATCGTTTATTGTTTAGCAGTGAATCGTTCCTGTTGTCGAGCCTTTCCCCGGCCCGGTATGGCTTGGGCAAGAAAAAGATTCGTACTCAAAAATCGCACAAATTTAATTAAATAATCTTAAGAACGTTTCTTTTCGGGCGCTTTTTGTGAAAAAAATAACAGAGTGCCGGATTTGTTGTGCAATCCGGATAGTTTTTTGTACTTTTGCATGGTTCGAGCGCTAACACGAAACAATATAATAGATTATGGCTGAATTCATCTATCAGGAGCCGTTCCCTGTCGGGGAGGACAAGACGCAGTACCGTCTGCTGACCAAAGATTACGTCAAGGTCGTCGAGTGCGACGGCCGTAAAATCCTCAAGGTCGACCCCGCCGGGTTGGAGCTGCTTTCCAAGGCCGCTTACAGCGACGTGTCGTTCTACCTGCGCGCCGCCCACTTGCAGAAGCTGCGCGACATCCTCGACGATCCCGAGGCTACCGACAACGACAAGTTCGTGGCTTACACCATGTTGCTCAACCAGTGCGTCTCGGCCGAGGGCGAGCTGCCCACGTGTCAGGATACCGGTACGGCCATCTGCATCGGCCACAAGGGCGAGGACGTCTTCACCGGGGCCGACGACGCCGAGTGCATCGCCTGCGGCGTCTACGAGACCTACAAGGAGCGCAACCTGCGCTACTCGCAGGTGGTGCCCTTCACCATGACCGACGAGAAGAACTCGGGCACCAACCTGCCCGCGCAGATCGACATCTACGGCGGCAAGCCCGGCATGGAGTACGAATTCCTCTTCATCACCAAGGGCGGCGGCTCGGCCAACAAGACCTTCCTCTACCAGCAGACCAAGGCGCTGCTCAACGAAGAGTCGCTCACCAAGTTCATCACCGAGCATATCAAGGACCTCGGTACGTCGGCATGCCCGCCGTATCACCTGGCCCTTTGCATCGGCGGTACCTCGGCCGAAATGTGCCTCTCTACCGTCAAGAAAGCGTCGGCGGGTTACCTCGACGAGCTGCCCACTTCGGGCAACGAGGGCGGGCGTTGCTTCCGCGACCTCGAATGGGAGGAGAAGGTGCTCAAAATTTGCCAGCAGTCGGGCGTCGGCGCCCAGTTCGGCGGCAAGTACCTCGTGCACGACGTGCGGGTCATCCGCGCTCCGCGCCATGCCGCTTCGTGCCCCGTCGCCATCGGCGTAAGCTGCTCGGCCGACCGCAACATCAAGGCCAAGATTACCCCCGAGGGTATCTTCATCGAGGAGCTGGAGAAGAATCCGGCACGGTTCCTGCCCAAGGAGGCTCCGGCCATGTCGCCCGCCGTGGACATCGACCTCGACGAGGGGATGGACAAGGTGCGCGCCATCCTGACCAAGTACCCCATCAAGACGCGCCTGAACCTCAAGGGTACGCTGATCGTCGCCCGCGACATCGCCCATGCCCGCATCAAGCAGATGCTCGACGAGGGCAAGCCCATGCCGGAGTATTTCAAGAAGCATCCGGTCTACTACGCCGGTCCGGCCAAGACGCCCAGCGGCATGGCTTCGGGTTCGTTCGGCCCCACCACGGCCGGGCGCATGGACCCCTATGTCGACCTTTTCCAGAAGCACGGCGGGTCGCTCGTGATGGTCGCCAAGGGCAACCGTTCGCAGGAGGTCACCGACGCTTGCAAGGCCAACGGCGGCTTCTACCTCGGTTCTATCGGCGGCCCCGCGGCTATTTTGGCCAAGAATTCCATCAAGTCGGTCGAGGTGGTCGACTTCCCCGAGTTGGGCATGGAGGCCGTGCGCAAGATTTACGTCGAGGACTTCCCCGCCTTCATCATCGTCGATGACAAGGGCAACGATTTCTTCGCCGACTTCAAGCATTGAGATAATAACCGCGTGGAAATCACGTTGTAAGTTTCGATGAAAGGTTTTATTGCTAAGTTTCTGTGCGCGGCGTTCTGCGCGGTCGCTGCCCTGCCCGTCTTCGGGGCGGACAAGGTCGCGTTCGAGGTCTCCGCACCCTTGACGGTGGCCGTCGGCGAGGCGTTCCGCGTGGAGTTCGCGCTCAACGCCAATCCCGACGAGGATTCGTTCGTCGCCCCGTCGTTCGAGGGTTTCGACGTGCTGGCGGGCCCTGCCGTGTCGAAAGGGTCGTCGATCCAGATTGTCAACGGGTCGATGACCAAGAGCGTCAATTACACCATTACGTTCGTTCTCTTGCCGCAGTCGGCGGGCAATGTCACCGTCGGCCCCGCTGAAATCGCCGTCGACGGTACGGCTTACCGTACCCGGCCTTTGGCCATCGAGGTCGTCAGCGAGCCGGGCGGAGGTTCCGGCGCGGCACAGCCCGATGCCGACGCTTCCGCAGGGCGGCAGTCTCCGCAGCAGAGCGCCGAAAGCGCCGCCCGACAGCAGATTGCCAAGGACGATATTTTGTTGCGGGCCATCGTTTCGCGGACTTCGGTTTACAAGGGCGAGCCTTTGCGCGTCACGTTCAAGCTCTACGAGCGCGTCACCGTGGTGGGTTATCAGGATGTCCGGTTCCCGTCGTTCAACGGGTTCTGGGCCCAGGAGCTCAATACCGATAACGCACGGCGGCAGCGCGAGACTTTCAACGGCAAGGTCTACGAAACGTTGGTCGCCCGCGAGTTCCTGCTCTACCCCCAGCAAGCTGGGACGCTCACCATCGACCCGGCCGAGTTGACCGCCATGGCGCAAGTCGTCGTTCAGAGCCGTCATGTCGATCCCTTCTTCGGCGGCGGGCACGACATCTACAATGTGCCGCGCAAGGTGCAGAGCCAGCGCGTCAGCGTGGCTGTCAAGCCTTTGCCCGCAGGGGCTCCCGCCAGCTTCAGCGGCGCCGTGGGTCATTTCAGCATGGAGACCGAGTTCCCCGACGGGCGGCTGGCGGCCAATTCCGCCGCTACGTGCCAGGTCCGGATTTCGGGTTCGGGCAACCTCACCTTCGTGCAGGCGCCCAAGCTCTCGCTGCCCGGTTCGTTCGAGCAGTACAACGTCAAGACCACCGAGTCCATCAACCCGTCGGCGGCCGGGATTTCCGGTTACCGGCAGTTCGACTATCCGTTCATCGCGCGGGCCGAGGGTACGTATGACATCGAGCCTGTCGAGTTCAGTTATTTCGATCCCTCGCGCATGGAGTACCGGACCTTGACATCCAAGCCGTTCACCCTCGAAGTCACGCCCGATGCCAACGGCGGCGGCGATGCCGTCGTCATGCAGGGCCGCGGCATGTCCAAGGAGGAGGTCCGGCTGTTGGGGCAGGATATCCGCTTCATCAAGCTGGGCGGTGCGCAGCTGCGTTCGCATCGGCAGCCGTTGCTTTTCAGCGGGCTTTATTGGGGCGTGCTCGCTTTCGTGTTGGTTTTCTTCGGAGCGGTTTATTTCGCCTTGCGCAAGCGTATCAAGGATTCGCAGAACGCGGTGCTCCTGCGGGGCCGGAGGGCCAGCAAAGTCGCCGTGCAGCGTTTCCGGGCTGCCCGTAAATACATGGAGCAGCAGGACCGCCATGCTTTCTACGAGGAGATGCTGCGGGCCTTGTGGGGTTATGTCAGCGACAAGCTCAATATTCCCGTGGCCAATCTTACCAAGGAGAATGTGCGCGAGGAGCTGCACAAGCGCGGGGTTCCGGCCGAGCAGTCGCAGCGTTTCACCTCCATCATCGCCCGTTGCGACGAGGCGCAGTATTCGCCCGCCGCTTCGGCCCGTATGAGCGACGTCTACGACGAGGGGGTCGACCTGGTTTCGCATATCGAGGCGATGGTCAAACGTAGATAGAAATGCGTATGAAACAGATTATATTGGTTTTGTGCCTTTTGGTGTCGGGCGTCGGCATGGTGTCGGCGCAGGATGTCCTGCCGCAGGATGCGACCGACGTGCAGGTGCAGGAGCCCGCGGCGGCCGATGCACCCGAGCAGTTGTGGGACGCCGCCAACACGGCTTATATCAACGGCGATTTCCGCGCCGCGGCCACGGCTTACGAGCAGCTGCTCGCACAAGGGTTCGTCTCCGTCAAGCTCTATTACAACCTTGCTAACGCTTATTTCAAGGAAAATCGGTTGGGCAAGGCGATTCTGTTTTATCATCGGGCGCTTCGGCTGGCTCCCGGCAACGACGACATCCGCTACAATCTGAGTATCGCCGAGGCCCGCACGAAAGACAATATCGAGCGGATTCCCGAATTCTTCTTCGTCGGATGGATGCGTAGCGTGCGCCATACGATGGGTTGTGCGGCGTGGACCGTGCTTTCGCTCGTACTGCTGGCCTGCGCGCTTGCGTTGTTCTTGCTCTACCTGCTTGCGCCGCGGCTTTCGCTCCGCAAGACCGGGTTCTATGGAACGCTTGTTGCCGGATTGCTGTTCGTCTGCGCTACGTGGTTTGCCGCGGCCGACCGCCGCGAGATGCTCGACGATTCGCAGGCCGTGGTGACGGCCGCTTCGGTCGCCGTCAAGAGTTCGCCCGACAAGTCGGCGACCGATTTGTTCGTCTTGCACGAGGGGACGGTCGTGCGGATTGCCGACCGTCTCGGCGAGTGGTGCGAGGTCGTCATCGGCGACGGGAAGAAAGGGTGGTTGGAAAGCCGTAAAATCGAGGTCGTCTGATATGTCGAAGCTCTTGCAGGACGTGGTCGGCGAGTTGTCGAAACTGCCCGGAGTGGGGCGGCGCACCGCGTTGCGGCTGGCCATCCATATCTTGCGCATGGAGCCCGAATCGGTGGGCGACATGACCCGCAGCATCGACCGTTTCCGGCGCGAGGTCCGGTATTGCAGCCGTTGCAACAATCTCTCCGACGAGGAGGTGTGCCCCATCTGCGCCGACCGCGAGCGCGACCGTTCGACGGTCTGCGTCGTGGAGCAGGTCGCCGACGTGCTCTCCATCGAGAACACCCACCAGTACAAAGGGCTGTACCATGTGTTGGGCGGCGTCATTTCGCCCATGCAGGGCATCGCGCCCTCCGACCTCAAAATCGACCTCTTGTGCGACCGTATCGCGCAGGGGGAAATCAAGGAGGTGATTCTGGCCATTTCCACTTCGGTCGAGGGAGAAACCACGCTTTTCTACCTGATGAGCCGCCTGAGGCATTACCCCGGGGTCAAGGTCACGTCCATCGCCCGGGGCATCGGTTTCGGCGACGAGCTGGAGTATGTCGACGAGCTCACCATTACCCACGCGCTCTTGAACCGCCGCGAAGTAGAATAAAACGTGTCATTCTGAGCGTTAGCGAAGAATCTTAATTTAATAATATATAGTATCATGGATTTCGTCACCAATGAAAAGCTCACGATCGTCGGCGCGGCCGGCATGATCGGTTCCAACATGGCACAGACCGCGCTGATGATGCGGCTGACGCCCAACATCTGTCTTTACGACCCCTTTGCGCCCGCGTTGGAGGGCGTTGTTGAGGAGCTGCGCCACTGCGCGTTCGAGGGGGTGAACCTCACCTGGACCTCCGACATCGGCGATGCGCTCACCGGGGCCTCCTACGTCGTTTCGTCGGGCGGTGCCGCCCGCAAGGCCGGCATGACGCGCGAGGACCTTTTGAAAGGCAACGCCGAAATCGCAGCCCAACTCGGTAAGGACATTCGGACTTATTGTCCCGACGTCAAGCATGTGGTCATCATCTTCAATCCCGCCGACATCACGGGTCTCGTTGCGTTGATTCACGGCGGTCTGCATCCGTCGCAGGTGTCGACCCTCGCGGCGCTCGATTCCACGCGTCTGCGTTCCGAGCTGGCCCAGTACTTCCATATTTCGCCCGACGAAATCCGCAACTGCCGCACTTACGGCGGTCACGGCGAGCAGATGGCCGTCTTCGCTTCCACCACGTTGGTGGCCGGGCGTCCGCTGTCGGAGCTCATCGGTCATGAAATGCCCGAGGACGACTGGCACGAGCTGCAGCAGCGCGTCATCCAGGGCGGCAAGCACATCATCGACTTGCGCGGCCGTTCGTCGTTCCAGAGCCCGGCTTACCTTTCGATTTGCATGATTGCCGCGGCCATGGGCGGCAAGGCGTTCACTTATCCCGCCGGGGTCTACGTCCACAACGACGAGTTCCGGCATATCCTCATGGCCATGGAGACTTCCATCGGTCCCAAGGGGGTCGAGTACAAGAACGTGCAGGGTACTCCCGAGGAGCACGCCAAGCTCACCGACAGCTATAACCACCTTTGCAAGCTCCGCGACGAGGTCATTTCGATGGGTATCATTCCGCCTGTCGACGAGTGGCACAAGGTCAATCCCCATCTGAAGTAGGGACCCGGGTTGAAAAAATCGTGCTTCGAAATTTCGGGCCGCGATTTTTTTATTGTAATTCTGGAAATTTCGCTTTTTTGTATAAAACCGTCAATTATGAAACGATGGATATTGATGTTCGTGGCGTCCGTGCTCTGCTGGGGTGCGGCCGACGCGGCGAAGCCCAAGAAGAAACAGCCCAGCGTTGAAGAGATGGAGCGCAGGCTGGAGACGCTCGATGCAGAGCTGGAGCGCTTGGCTATGGAATTGAACCGGAAAAAGTGGGAGTGTTACATGATTCTGGCCGAACGCGAGGGGCGGGTGGCCCGGCTTTCGGACTATCCGGGCGTGAATTTGCAGGCTATTCGCGACAGCGTTCCGCAGATCGAAGCCTTGTACGAACGTTATGAGGCGAGTTACAAGGCTTGGCAGGAGATTCTGCGCACGGCGCCCGAATACGAAAAGCTGCATGAGGAGTACCAATATGTGAAGAATCTGCCCAAGGATAATCCCCGGGTTGTGGAAAACAAGATGGGCTACGACCGCATGTACGACAGTTTGCGAACTCATAATCCGGAGTATCGGCCCGCGATAGCCGCCCGCGACAAAGCGCTTTTCGCCCGCGATATGGCCGTCTTGCGCTACGTGGTGGAGTGGTATCGGCAGCAAGGCCGCGAGATGCCTGTGCTGTCGGTCATTTCGAGGACGCAGATGGGTGCGATTCGCAACGAGTGCCCCGAAGTGGAGCGGATGGAGTCCGAATCGAGGGCTTTGCAGTCGGTGCGCTACGCTCTTTTCAAGCAGATTCAGGAGGCGCGCTACGGTTTGGAGTAAACGGGGAAGTCCCGTATGTAGGAAAGCCGTCCCGATTTTTCGGGACGGCTTCGGTTTTGATGCGGGGGCCTGCGGCTTTGAAAACAGCGGCGGCAAGCCGTTGTTTTGTTATTTTTCGTTGGGTTCGGGTACTGCCTGCAACACAGCCCGCAGTTCTCCGTTGCAGAGCAGCATCAGCATCGGCCCGTCCATGTCGTAGTGGGTCGTCGTTGTGAGCGCTTCTACGAATTTCTGTTCTTGTTCCAACCCGGGGCAGGCCATGCGGGTCGTGCGGAGCGGCCCGATTTTCAGCGCCCGGGTTTCGTCGGCCGCGTAGTCGCCCGACAGCCGGTTGCAGGCTCCCGAGCCGCTTATCCGTCCCTCTTCGGGCGACAGCGTGACTGTGAAGGCACCTTTTTCGGACTGTACGTTCTGCCCGTAAAGTTGGACCAGCTGCCACGCAGTTCCCGTCAGCGGGCGGCGGTATTTCTTCTGATAGGCGCGGCAGTGGCACTCTCTGGTGTGGCTGCATCCGGCAGCCAGCGACGCCAGCAGAACCAGCGCAAGCATTCTTTTCATCGTTGCAGCGTTCGTTTATGCAGCAAATATACGGAATATTTCATACCTTTGTTTCCGTGTCTGTCCGAACGTTCAAAAAACAATATACCTCTATGAAGAAGATCATCGCTTCGCCTTTGGCGCCCAAAGCCGTGGGGCCTTATTCGCAGGCCGTCGAGGCCAACGGCGCACTCTATGTTTCGGGGCAGCTGCCCGTCGACGGTGCCACGGGTACGATGGCCGGGGACATTGCGGCCCAGACCCGGCAGTCGCTCACGAACCTGGGCCATATCCTCGCCGAGGCGGGTTACGGGTTCGGCGACGTGGTCAAAACCACCGTGTTGTTGCAGCATATCTCCGACTTCGCCGCCATGAACGCCGTCTATGCCGAGTTCTTCACCGAGCGGATGCCTGCCCGCATCTGCTTCGAGGTCGCCGCGCTTCCGATGGGCGCTTTGGTCGAAATCGACGCCGTGGCCGTCAGATAGCCGTCTCTGTCAGCGGGTTCCGGATTTTGTAGATATTTTGTGGATAATTCGGGTGGCCGGAATTGGTTTTTTCGGCCGCAATGCGCCATCTTTGCAGAACCGGGTTTTCGGAAGAAACGATTAAAATATTGATATAGATACCATGTCCAAAAACATTCAGTCCCCGACGCCGCAGAAGGTCGACTACAACGACGCCGTCGCCGAATCGAAGGTCTATTTCGACGGCGACGATTTGGCCGCTACGGTGTGGGTCAGCAAGTACGCGCTCAAGGATTCGTTCGGCAACATCTACGAGAAGTCGCCCCGGCAGATGCACGAGCGCATTGCCCGCGAAATCGAGCGTATCGAGAAGAAGTATCCCAATCCCATGTCGGCCGACGAGGTCTTCGCCTTGCTCGACCACTTCCGTTACGTCATTCCGCAGGGCGGTCCCATGACCGGTATCGGCAACGATTTCCAGGTCGCGTCGCTCTCCAACTGCTTCGTCATCGGCCATAAGAATCCCGCCGATTCCTACGGCGGTATCTTCCGCATGGACGAGGAGCAGGTGCAGCTCATGAAGCGGCGCGGCGGCGTGGGCCACGACCTCTCGCACATCCGGCCCACGGGCAGTCCCGTGCTCAATTCGGCCCTCACTTCCACCGGTATCGTGCCTTTCATGGAGCGCTATTCCAACTCCACGCGCGAGGTGGCGCAGGACGGCCGCCGCGGGGCGTTGATGCTTTCGCTTTCCATCAAGCACCCCGACGCCGAGCGGTTCATCGACGCCAAGGTCGATACGGGCAAGGTCACGGGCGCCAACGTCTCCATCAAGATCGACGACGAGTTCATGCGCGCCGCCATCGCCGGGAAGAAGTACCACCAGCAGTTCCCCATTCATGCCGAGAAGCCCCGTTACGAGCAACAGATCGACGCCCGGAAGTTGTGGGAGAAGATTATCCACAACGCATGGAAGTCGGCCGAGCCCGGCGTGCTGTTTTGGGATACCATCATCCGCGAGAGCGTGCCCGATTGTTATGCCGACGAAGGTTTCGTCACCGTGTCGACCAATCCGTGCGGCGAGATTCCGTTGTGTCCCTACGATTCGTGCCGTTTGTTGGCGCTGAACCTGCTCAGTTACGTCGACGAGCCTTTCACCAAGAAGGCTAAGTTCAACTTCGCCAAGTTCAAGCAGCATGTCGCCAAGGCCATGCGCATGATGGACGACATCATCGACCTGGAGTTGGAGAAAGTCGAGCTTATCATCGAGAAAATCGCCGCCGACCCGGAGGATGAGGACGTGCGCCGCGTCGAGCTGGAGCTGTGGAAGAAAATCCGCACCATGGCGCTCAAGGGGCGCCGTACCGGGTTGGGCATCACGGCCGAGGGCGATATGCTTGCGGCGCTCGGTCTGCGTTACGGTTCGGAGGAGGCCATCGCCTTTGCCGTCGAGGTGCAGAAAACGCTGGCCGTCGAGGCTTACCGCGCATCGGTCAAGATGGCCGGAGAGCGTGGTCCGTTCGCTGTCTACGATGCCGCCAAGGAGAAGAACAACCCCATGATTGCCCGCATCCGCGAGGCCGACCCCGAGCTTTACGCCGAGATGGTCGACAAGGGGCGCCGCAACATCGCCATGCTGACCATCGCTCCTACGGGTACCACGTCGCTCATGTCGCAGACCACTTCCGGCATCGAGCCCGTGTTCCGCACCGTCTACAAGCGGCGCCGCAAGATCAATCCCTCGGACCACGACACGCACGTCGATTTCGAGGACGAAACGGGCGAAAAGTTCCAGGAGTACAACGTCTACCACCACAATTTCGTCAAGTGGCTCGAAGCCAACGGCTACGACACCTCGAAGCTCGCTTCCATTTCCGACAGCGAGTTGCAGAAGTGGGTCGAGGCATCGCCTTACCACAAGGCCACGGCCAACGACATCGACTGGGTGGCCAAGGTCAAGATGCAGGGCGCCATCCAGAAGTGGGTCGACCATTCGATTTCCGTCACTGTCAACCTGCCCAACAATGTCTCCGAGGCGTTGGTTGCCGACGTCTACCGGACCGCGTGGGAGTGCGGCTGCAAGGGCGTCACTGTCTACCGCGACGGATGCCGCGAGGGCGTGTTGATTGAGAAAGGGGCCAAGTCCAAGCGCAAGTGCGAGGAGCACCCCGGACAGGCGCCCAAACGTCCCAAGTCGATTCCCGCCGACATCGTGCGGTTCAAGAACGGTTCCGAGGATTGGATTGCGTTCGTCGGTTTGCAGGACGGCCGGCCTTACGAGGTCTTCACCGGCAAGATCGAGGAGGACGCCATGTACATTCCGCGTAAGATTACCAAGGGTTTCATCATCAAGGTGCGCGAGGAGGACGGTTCCAAGCGCTACGACTTCCAGTATAAGGACCGTTACGGTTACACCAACACCATCGGCGGCATCTCGCGTCTCTTCGACGAGGAGTTCTGGAATTACGCCAAGCTCATTTCGGGGGTTCTGCGTCACGGCATGCCCATCGAGAAAACCGTGTCGCTCATCGAGTCGCTGCACCTCGACAGCGAGTCCATCAATACGTGGAAAACGGGCGTCTGCCGGGCAATCAAGCAGTATATCGCCGACGGTACCAAGTCCAAGGGCAAGTGTCCTTCCTGCGGGCAGGAGAATATGGCCTACCAGAACGGGTGTCTCACCTGCATGTCGTGCGGTTATTCCAAGTGCGGTTGATGCCGCTTGCTGCCGGATTATGAAAAAGGGGCTGTCTGACAAATCGCAGACAGCCCCTTTTCGGGTCAGCGGATAATTACCGCATGGACAATCCGTATGCCTGAGCGGTGGTTGATTTCTTCTTGCAGGGCTTCGCGTTGGTAGAACAGTTCCTGCCGCAGGACGCTCGATTGGATGCGCACGTGCAGGATATGCCTTTCGAGCCGCAGTTCGGTCGTCAGGTCGGCGGTCCGGTCGCCCACGATGGCGCGCCAGATATCGGGCAGTTTTCCCTCGGCTACCTTGGCCGCTATATGGGGGCGGCGGAAGAATTCTTCCAGCAGGTCGCCCATCAGCATGGTTTTCGTGCGTCTCATGCTTCGTCGGGAGCTTCGTTCGTCGGGCCGTGTTCCGATGCGATTTCGCCGTTTGCTACGGTGAACAGCGCATATTCGCCGCCTGCTTCGTCGAGGATGGATTTCAGCCGCGTCGGGTTGCAGTCGGTGATGAATATCTGGCCGAACGCTTCGTCCGACACCAGGCGGATAAGTTGTTCCACCCGTCCTGCGTCCAGCTTGTCGAACAGGTCGTCCAGCAGCAGAATCGGTTTTTCGCCGCACGCTTCGGCCACTACGGCGTATTGAGCCAGTTTGAGCGCGATAAGAAACGATTTCTGCTGCCCCTGCGAGCCGTATTTGCGCAGCGGATAGCCGCCGATGCGCAGCGTCAGGTCGTCGCGGTGGATGCCCGAGGTCGTGTATTCGTTCGCCAGGTCTTTTTGGCGGGCCGCACGCAGGATTTCATCGAAAGGCCGTTCGCCGAGCTCCGATTTGTAGTGCAGTTCCACTTCTTCGCGGTCGCCCGAGAGGATGCGGTAGTACTCCGCCACTACGGGTTGCAGCCGTTCGGCAAAGGCTTGGCGCGCGGCGTGTATCTTCGTGCCGTAGTCGGTCAGCTGGTTGTCGTAAATCGCCAGCATCGTTTCGTCGGGCTGCATCTTCAGCAGTCGGTTGCGCTCGGCCAATACTGCGTTATAGCGCATGACGTTCGCCAGGTAGGGGCGGTCCAGTTGCGAGATGCAGGCGTTCAGGTAGCGGCGCCGTTCTTCGGCCGCATCGCTGATAAGCGCGTTGTCCGCAGGCGAAACGATGACCGCAGGCACCAGCCCCACATGGTCGGCCAGCCGTTCGTATTCCTTGCCGTTGCGTTTGAGCACCTTGCCTCCCTTGCGTGTGAAAGAGCAGACGATGCGTTCGTTCTTCTCCTCGTCCGAGACGTACTGGCCCTCGACCAGGAAGCCCTCTTCGCCGTGCCGGATACTCTGCGTGTCGGTCATCGGCAGCGACGACTTGCACATCGACAGGTAGTATATCGCATCCATCACGTTGGTCTTGCCCGCGCCGTTGTCGCCCACTAAGCAGTTCACCCCGCGGCAGAATTCCAGTTCCTGCCGGGCGATGTTCTTGAAGTGGAGCAGCGATAGTTTTTTCAGACGCATGGGAATGGCGGTGTTTCGTGGGGCGAAGTTACAAAAAATCCCCGACACGGCCTTGTACATTGTGAATAGTTTCGTATCTTTGTCCGGATTGCTGCGGCCCGTCGCCGCTTCGCACGGATTACGAACTAACAATAGCATACATTATGGCAAATCAGCAGACTGCCGGGCAGGAATCGCTCGGCGAAGCAATGAACCGGACCGAGTTCTTCCTCGAGAAGCACGGCCGGACGATGTCTTATCTGATTCTCGCGCTGTTCGTCGTGGCGGCGCTGGTCTTCGGTTACCGGGCGCTTGTCGTCGCTCCGCGTGCCGAGAAGGCAGCGGCCTTGATCGCCGAGGCGCAGAACCGTTTCGAGCAGGAGACGCCCGATTACGAGCTGGCGCTTTTGGGCGATGACAGCGGCGCAGGATTCCTTGAGGTCATCGAGCGTTACGGGGCCACTCCGGCGGGCAACCTCGCCAAGCACTACGCCGGTATCTGCTACCTGCACATGGGCGATTTGGAGAACGCCGCCGCTTACCTGGCCAAGTTCTCGCCCGTCAAGGGGCTGCCCGGGCAAATCATCAACGCGCAGAACCTCGGTTTGCAGGGCGATGTCGCTGTCGAGCAGCAGGCCTATGCCAAGGCTGCCAAGCTGTTCGCCAAGGCCGCCAAGGCTTCGGACAACAATTTGACGGCACCCCTGTACCTCTACAAGCAGGCGTTGGCCGAGCAGGCTGCCGGCAACCGCAAGCAGGCCGCCGCTCTTTGCGAGCGCATCTTGACCGATTATCCCATGTCTATGGAGGCCAGCCAGGCCGAGAAGCTGTTGGGCGGCGTAAACTGAACTGCGGATGGCAACCCGGAATCATAACCTTTCCAAATTCGACGCTCCGCTGCCGTCGGCCGCCGACATGCGCTTCGGCATCGTGGTGGCCGAATGGAACCGCGAGGTCACAGAGGCCTTGCTGGAAGGTGCTGTGCGTACCTTGCGGGCCGCCGGGTGTTCCGATCTGAACATTCAGATCAAGTACGTTCCCGGTACGTTCGAGCTGGCGTTGGGTGCCCAGTTCTTCGCCGAGTATACCGATGTCGACGCTGTCATCGTGCTCGGGTGCGTCGTGCAGGGCGATACGCGTCATTTCGATTTCATCTGCCAGGGCGTCACGCAGGGCATCACGCAGTTGCAGTTGCAGTGGAACATGCCCGTCGCGTTCGGCGTGCTGACCGTCAACGACATGCAGCAGGCCCTCGACCGTTGCGGCGGTCGTTTGGGCAACAAGGGCGACGAAGCCGCCGCTACGGCTATCAATATGGTGAAGTTGCAGGTCGAGATGGATGCCGCTTCGCCCGACCGCGAGCCCGACCGCCGCAACATCAATTAGACGGTCCGGATTTCCCAATTAAAAAAGAGTTGTCTGTAAGCAGGCAACTCTTTTTTGTGTTCGGCTCAGAATGCTCCCAAGTTATCCAGGAAGACAAGCAGCAGTACCGCCGGGCAGAGATAGCGCAGCAGGAAAACGAAGACTTTCCGGATGCGGAACGGCAAGTGTCCGTCGTTGGTGACCTGTGCTTCGAGCACTTTGCGATCGAGCCGCCAGCCGACAAATATGCAGGTGAAGAATCCGCCTGCCGGGAGCAGGATGTTGGCCGTCAGATAGTCCAGCGAATCGAAAAGGTTCAGCCCGCAGATTTTCCAGCCGTTCAGCACGCCCAGCGACAGCGATGCCAAGGCTGCCAATACCATCGTGGCTCCCGTCGTGACCCATGCCGCGGCTTTGCGGCTCAGGCGCCATTCTTCGTGCATGTAGGCCGTGATGACTTCGTGCAGCGAAATCGTCGACGTGAGGGCCGCTACGACCAGCAGCAGGAAGAAAACCGACGACCAGACCATGCTCCACGGCATCCCATTGAAGATTCCCGGCAGGGTGATGAAGACCAGCGACGGCCCTGACGAGGGTTCGATGCCCACGCTGAAGACGGCCGGGAAGATGACGATTCCCGCCAGCAGAGCGACCAGCGTGTCCAGTATCGTCACGTTGAGGGCCGTGTGCCGCAGGTTGGTTTCGGGCTTGAAGTACGACGCATAGGTCACCATCGTTCCGATGCCGATGGAAAGCGAGAAGAACGCTTGTCCCAAGGCTGTCAGTACGGTTGCCGGGCCAATTTTCGAGAAGTCGGGTTTCAAGAAGAATTTCAGCCCCTCGGCTCCGTTGGGCATCAGCAGCGAGTGGATGGCCAGCGCAACCAAGATGACGAAAAGCAGCGGCATCAGTACTTTGGCCGAGCGCTCGATTCCCTTTTGTACTCCCAGCGCGATGATGAAGTGGGTCGCCAGGATGAACACCGATGTGTAGAGCAGCGGTCGCCACGGGCTGCCGATGAACCGCTCGAACATGGCCGTGTATTCTTCGGCCGTGGTGTAGCGGGCCAGTTCGCCCGTCACTGAGTGGACCATGTATTCCGCCGTCCAGCCCGAGACCACAAAATAAAAGCCCAGAATCAGGAATGCCGCCAGTACTCCGTTGTAGCCCAGGAAGCTCCATTTGCGGTCGAGTGCACGATAGGCGCCTACGGCGTTTTTGTGCGACGCGCGGCCTACCGAGAATTCGGCAATCATCAGCGGCAGTCCTATTATCAGTACGCACAGGATGTATATCGCCAGAAAGGCGCCGCCGCCGTTGTCTCCCGCTACGTAGGGAAAGCGCCAGATGTTGCCCAGCCCGACCGAGCTCCCCGCCGCAACCAGCACGGCGCTCAGTTTGCCGCCCAAGGTGGCCCGCTGCGTGTGTTTCATTCCGTTGATTTTTACCTAACCTATTCCTCTCGCTGCCGCAATTACTTCGGCCATCGCAAAATCTTCCGGGTAGTCGATGTCCAGCCCTTCGATGCGGTCCACCACCGCCATGTAGGGGTGGTCGCCTATGCGCCGATGCCGTTCGCACCATAGTTCGCGCGGAAAGATGAAAAACGCGCTCGTCTCTATGTAGACCGGTTCGAGGGTCTGCGTGCGGGGTACGTTGTCCGGCGAGTAGTTCAGCGGTCGGCCTTCGTACCATGCGAACGTCTGTATCTTTTCTACGCTGAATGCCGAATCGAAAGCGCCCGTAAGTACTTTTTCCAGCGCGTCGTCTATCGTCTTCGGGCGGATGAAAGGCGAGGTCGCGTGGGCCAGTACATAGTAGTCGGCTTCCACTTCGGCCGTAAAGGCGTCGTATATTTCGCGGCCCAGCGTCGTGTCGCGGTCCAGTTCTTCGGCGCGTCGCAGCAACTTCACTCCCTCCGGCAGCAGCGGGCGGATTTCTTCGTTGCTGCAATAAACGTACACTTCGTCGATCCGTTCCGTGCGGAGCAGCGTTTCAAGGATGTGGCACATCAGCGGTTCGCCGCCTAATCGTCGCAGGTTCTTGCCCTCGACACGTTGGCTGTTCAGGCGGATGGGTACGAATGCTACGGTTTTCATCGGTTTATTGTACTAACAGGTTGCAGCCGCGGATTTCCGCATGGTCGATGCGGCCTTCCACCTCGAACGAGCTGTCGGGAAATACGCGTCCTGCGTCCTGTGTTTCGATAAATGCGCACGACCAGCGGTTGGCCAGGTCGGTTACGTTCAGTCCTCCGCGAGTGCCGGCAGGCAGCAGGTCGCGCGGGTCGTTGATGTCGCGGGCCGTTACCCGCATCCATGCTGGACAGCGGAAGCGGTTCCCGCCCTCGGAGTAGGCTTGCGAGGTGAGTTCCGCCATCCCGTATTCCGAGTGGATTTCTTGCACGCCGAATGCCGTGCAGAGTATCTTGTGGAATTCTTCTTTGGGCAGTTCTTCGCGGTAGCCTTTCATTCCGCCCGTTTCCATAATTATCGTGTCGGGTAGTTTCGGTGCATATTTTTCGGCAAGGTCCCATAGTGCATAGCTCACTCCCAGCAGGATTTTCGGTTTCGGGTCGGTAGCCATGTCGTGCAGCAGACGGTCGCAGTCGTCTAAATAGAAGCCGCCCGAGCCGCATTCTCTTATCAATCGGTCGGCCATGTAGACCAGCGATGAGCCTTGGCGGCGCAGGTAGTTCGGTAGCAGCGCGTACAGGCTCCAGCGCGACGGTTCGCCATAGAACGTCCGGAATGCCGTGCGGAATGTTCGTTCGTAGTGGGCCAGTGAGTGCATCGGATGGCGTGACGGGGTCATTCCCGTCGTCGCGCTCGACGTGAAAACCGCCTCCGGTTCGTCGTCTCCGCAGTAGACGTCGTGGGTCTTGAATAGTTCTATCGGCAGATGCGGTATCTTTCCGTATTCGTCTACTTCCTCAGGATTTACTCCTATCAGTGACAGATATTCCCGATAGGGCGGGCATTTTTCCGCTTGTTTCCGGAATAGTTCCAGCGCCGCGCGTTCAAATTCTCGTTCGGTCTTTATGTCGAATATTTCGCACGCGTTGTTCATCGATGGTTTTCTTTTAGAATCTGCCATTCGCCTGCTTTGGTTGCTCCGACATGTTTGATGATTCTTTGTCGGGTCAGTTTCAGCAGTTGGTATTTGATGCTGTCTTCGGTGCGGTTCAGTAGTACGGCAAGTTCTCGGCGGGTTATTCTTGGGTTATTTCGTATCGCCGTCAGTATCTTTTCTTGGGTGTTTCTTGGGTTTTCTTGGGTGAAGTTATTAATTTCTCGGGTGTTTATTTCTTTTTCTTGGGTGATATGTTTTGTTTCTTGGGTGTTTTCTTGTCCTTCTTGGGGGTATCTGGTTATTATAGGAATATCATGATTGAATTCATGGACTATATCGTGAACTTCCAATTTGGGTATATCGGCGTCAATGGGATACGATGTTTCATCCAGGGGTTTGCCTTGTCTCTTTTTCAGCGTCTTGAATATTTCTTCCAGCATGAAGTCTATGAAGATTCCGCTGTTGGCTTCGGCCGAGCTACGGTTGATGGCATCGTAGTAGCCTTGTTGGTTGGCGTATACCATGTTTTCGATAGGCAGGTGCTCGAATACAGGATGTAGTTGGCCCAATATCAGCGATTGCCATAGTCTTCCGGTTCGTCCGTTTCCGTCGCTGAACGGGTGGATGAACTCGAATTCGTAATGAAATACGCAGCTTTTAATCAGTAGGTGGTCATCCGCTTTTTTCAGCCACTCGAACAGGTCGGCAATCAGCGTCGGAACTCGGTTTGCAGGCGGTGCTATGTGAATCGCTTTCGCTCCGGCGAATACTCCGACGCCGCTTTTGCGGAAATGCCCCGCATCGTCGGCCAGGGCTTCCATCATTACTCCGTGCGCTCGCAGTAGGTCTTTCACCGAGTAGGGGTCGAGCCGCGAGTAGAGGTTGTAGGTTTTGATGGCGTTCCTTACTTCTTGGATTTCGCGAATCGGTGCTACAACGTGTTTCCCGTCTATGATGTCGGTTATCTGGCTTTCTGTAAGCGTGTTTCCTTCAATGGCCAGCGAGCCTTGAATCGTCTTGATGCGGTTGATTTTCCGCAATAGCAGTGCATCGTCCTGTTCCATCCGGATAGCAAACCGTTCCACCATCGCCGATATTTCGGCAATGAGGTTGATGGCTCGGGTGGTTATTTTGAACGGTGGGGTGTACATGCGGAGCGTTTTTGCAGGTAGAGCGCGCAGGCGGTATGTCGTTTTGCAAAGATACAAGAAATTCATAATCGGCACGATTCTCCGATTATGAATTTCTCATACGTTGCAGTTGTCGAAAGGGTGTTATTTCTTTCCTTTCGGGGCAAGCATCATGTTCATCTTCTTGCCGTCCAGTTTGGGCATCATCTCTACTTTGGCTACATCTTCAAGGTCGGTGGCAAAGCGCAGCAGCAGGATTTCGCCTTGTTCCTTGAATACGATTGAGCGGCCGCGGAAGAATACATAGGCCTTGACTTTCGAGCCTTCCTTCAGAAAGTTCGTCGCGTGTTTCAGTTTGAAGTTGTAGTCATGGTCATCGGTTTGGGGTCCGAACCGGATTTCCTTGATTGTAACTTTCACCTGATTGGCTTTCAGTTCCTTGGCTTTCTTTTTTTGTTGATACAGGAATTTCTGATAGTCGGCAATCCGGCAGACGGGAGGGTCGGCTTTGGGCGAAATTTCGATCAGGTCCAATTCCATTTCGTCCGCAAGGCGCAGGGCTTCGCGGAGCGGAAGGACTTGCGGTTGTTCGATGTTTTCGCCTACCACACGTACTTCGGGGGCTGTTATCTCCGAGTTGATGCGGTGGGGATTTTCCTTGACAGGCGGACGGCGTCCGCCCATTGCCGGTTTCGGTCGGTTGTTCCCGGGGTTGAACGGCCTCGGCGGGAACGGTTTCGGTGCTGCGATAGTTGTATGTGTTTTTGGTTTGTGTTACAATGGGCCGCGGTTTTCGCCGCTTCCGTTATTCTCTCTTCAGTTTGTTGGCTTCCATTTCCGCTTTCACCTGGTCGGTTATGCGGTCTTTGAAGGTTTCCAGCGGCATCTGGCCTTGGTCTCCTTCGCCTTGGGCACGGACCGATACCAGGTTTTCCGCCGCTTCTTTTTCGCCTACAATCAGTAGATAGGGGATTCGTTTAAGTTCGTTGTCGCGGATTTTGCGGCCGATTTTTTCGTTGCGGTCGTCTATCTGCGCACGGATGTCGTGTGCGTTCAGATAGTCGGTTACCTTTTGCGCGTAGTCGTTGAACTTCTCCGAAATCGGCAGTACCACCACTTGGTCCGGTGACAGCCACAGCGGGAATTTGCCGCCCGTGTGTTCCAGCAGTACGGCTACGAAGCGTTCCATCGAGCCGAACGGCGCACGGTGAATCATAATCGGGCGATGTAGTTTGTCGTCCGCTCCCTTGTACGTCAGGTCGAAGCGTTCCGGCAGGTTGTAGTCTACCTGAATCGTGCCCAGCTGCCATTTGCGGCCTATGGCGTCTTTGACCATGAAGTCCAGTTTCGGGCCGTAGAAAGCAGCTTCGCCGTATTCCACTACCGTGTTCAGTCCTTTTTCCTTGGTCGCTTGCATGATCGCCGATTCGGCTTTTTCCCAGTTTTCGTCCGATCCGATGTATTTTTCCGTGTTGTTCGGGTCGCGCAGCGAAATCTGTGCCGTATAGTTGTCGAATTTCAGCGTCTTGAATATGTAGAGTACAATGTCGATTACGCGCTCGAATTCTTCCAGCAGTTGGTCCGGCCGTACGAACAGGTGCGCATCGTCTTGCGTGAATCCGCGTACGCGCGTCAGTCCGTGCAGTTCGCCCGATTGTTCATAGCGGTATACCGTTCCGAATTCCGCCAGTCTCACAGGCAGTTCCTTGTACGAGCGGGGTTTCGAGCGGTAGATTTCGCAGTGGTGCGGGCAGTTCATCGGTTTGAGCAGGTATTCTTCGCCCTCAATCGGGGTATGAATCGGTTGGAACGAGTCCTTGCCGTATTTCGCGTAGTGGCCCGACGTCACATAGAGTTCCTTGTTTCCGATGTGCGGCGTGATTACTTGCTGGTAGCCGTATTCTTTCTGTACTCCGCGCAGGAATTGTTCCAGACGGTCGCGCAGGGCGGCTCCTTTCGGCAGCCACAGCGGCAGGCCTTGGCCCACCCGTTGCGAGAACGTGAACAGTTCCAGGTCCTTGCCCAGTTTGCGGTGGTCGCGTTTCTTCGCTTCCTCCATCATCGCAAGGTATTCGTCCAGCATCGACTTCTTCGGGAACGCAATGCCGTAGATGCGGGTCAGCATCTTGTTCTTTTCGTTTCCGCGCCAGTAGGCTCCCGCCACCGAGGTCAGCTTTATCGCCTTGATGTAGCCCGTGTTCGGGATGTGCGGGCCGCGGCACAGGTCGGTGAACGAGCCGTTCGTGTAGAACGAAATCGTGCCGTCTTCCAGGTCGGTTATCAGTTCGACTTTATAGGGGTCGCCTTTTGCCGTGAAGTTTTTCAGGGCTTCGGCTTTCGGGACTTCGCGGCGCACCAGTTCTTCCTTGTTGCGCGCAAGTTCCTGCATCTTTTGTTCTATCTTTTCCAGGTCGGCTTCCGTTATCGGCACCGGGCTGTCCACGTCGTAGTAGAAGCCGTTTTCGATGGCCGGGCCTATGCCGAATTTGATGCCCGGATAGAGGGCTTCCAGCGCTTCGGCCAGCAGGTGCGACGACGTGTGCCAGAATGCGTGTTTGCCTTCGGCGTCGTCCCATTTGTAGAATCGGACCGAAGCGTCTTCTTCGATCAGGCGCGTCATGTCGACCGTCGCGCCGTTTACCGAGGCGGCCAGAGAGTCGGCAGCTAAACGAGGGCTGATGCTCTCCGCGATTCGGTAGGCCGTCGTTCCCTTTTCGTACTCGCGTGCCGAGCCGTCGGGAAAGGTGATTTTGATCATTTTCGTATCGGTTTGGTTTCGGGCCGTCGGCGCTTCCACAATTACGAGACGGAATACGCCTTGGGTTGTCCGTTTTTACGTTGCAAAGTTATAATATTCTTCCGATTTCGGGCACGTTCGCGCGCTTTTTCTCGTCTCGGTTGGGCTTGAATTCGGTTCGGTTTTTTGAATCGTTCATGTTCGCGCTGCTTTTCTTCTTAGCATCGCCCGAACATGTAGCGTCTTATTCTTCGCGTTCCGCCCGGCCCGTTTCCCGCCCCGGGTTGTCGCGGTGGCCGCGTTCGCGTTCCGCATGGGGCAGCGGGTTCGCCGTCCAGGCAGCCCAGGCTCGGCGGTGTTCTGTGATGTCGATGGCCGTGTAAATCGCGTTGCGCATCGACTGCGGGTCGGCTTTGTCTTGTCCCGCTATGTCGAACGCTGTTCCGTGGTCAGGCGACGTGCGGATCGCTCCAAGGCCCGCCGTGAAGTTCACTCCGTCCGGCGACAGGCTCTTGAACGGCGCCAGCCCTTGGTCGTGGTACATCGCCAAGATGCCGTCATAGCGTGTGTAGCCGCCTCCCGCAAACAGACCGTCGGCCGCAAACGGGCCGAACGCCAATATCCCTTTGCCATAGGCTTCTACTATCGCCGGTTTGATGATTTCCGTCTCTTCCGTGCCCAGCAGACCGCCGTCTCCCGCATGGGGGTTCAGCGCCATGACCGCTATCCGGGGTTCTACTATCCCGAAATCTTCGATAAGCGTGCGGCGCATCGTCTCCAGGTCGCGGACGATTTTTTCTTTCGTGATGTTGCGGCTGATTTCCGAGACCGGGATGTGCTTGGTCACCAGTCCGATGCGCAGTATTTCGCTGCACATGATCATCAGCGGTTCCCCGCCCAGTTCGGCACCCAGATATTCCGTGTGGCCCGTGTGGCGGAATTCGTCGCTCTGTACCGTCTCCTTGTCGAACGGCGCTGTCACCAAGGCGTCCAGATAGCCGTCCTTGAGGTCTTGCATCGCACGGCGCAGTGCTTCCACTGCTGCCCGGCCTGCTTCGGGCGTCGCCTGCCCCGGTTCTATGCGTTCCGTTTCTCCGCAGTCCACTATGCTGATTTTGCCGCGGCGGGCTTCATGGGCCGATGCAACCGCGTGAAACGTCGTCTCGGTCGGTTCCGCCAGCGTCTTGCGGTAGTAGTCCGCCGCTTTGGCCGAGCCGTAGACGACCGGAGTGCAGACTTCGGTCATGCGGGTGTCCGCCAGCGCTTTGAGTATGATTTCCCAGCCGATTCCGTTCGGGTCGCCCTGGGTGATTCCTATCTTGAGTTTGTGTTCCGACATGGTCGTTCGTTTTTCTCAACAAATATACGATAACCCGCTCGCAATGCCAAATTTATCGATTGTTTTCGCGTTGGTTTTCTCATCCCGGCACAGCCTTGGCCTGTGCGTGTCATTTTGAGCGCAGCGAAGAATCTAAGTCTGTTTCGGTTTCGCGGTTCTTCTTCTGAATTCGGCGCATACCACTCCCGTCGCCATCGCCACATTGAGCGATTCCGAGCCCCGGCGGTCGGCCGGGTAGGGTGGGATGAACAGTTTGCGGGTCACCGTCCGGGCCGTCGCTTCCGTTACTCCGCGGCCTTCGTTGCCCATCACAATGATTCCCGTCGGCGTCAGCGGCGTGTCGTAGAGGTTTTCGCCCTCCAGGAAGGTGCCGTAGGTTTCCGTGCCCCGTTTCGCTGCTTCGCTTAGGAACTGCGGCAGGTTCGTGTAGTGTACCCGTACCCGCAGAATCGCCCCCATCGTCGCCTGCACCACCTTGGGGTTGAAGCAGTCGGCCGAGTTTTCCGAGCAGACGATGTCGGTTATCCCGAACCAGTCCGCCAGCCGGACGATGGTCCCCAAATTGCCGGGGTTCTGTACTTCGTCCAGCGCCAGCACCAGTTCTTCGTTTGCATGTACCGTTCCGAGGTCATGGCGGGGTATCTCCACCAGCGCCAGCGAGTTGTTGGCCGTCTTCAGCAGCGACAGCCGTTCCATGTCGTGCGGGCTTACCGTCTCCACTTCCGGTCCCTCGAACACTCCTTCCAGCGCAAATATCTTGCGGATTTGCAGGCGTGAGGCGCGCAGTTCGCTTACGAGTTTCTCACCCTCGGCTACGAACAGCCCGTGTTCCGTCCGGCCCCGTTTGTCGGCCAGCGCCCGGACCAGTTGTATCTCTGCTTTCGTCATCGGTTTCTGTCAGCCCCGCTGTCGGGGCGTCTCTTTTCTATCGTGAATGTGCTTCCCTCGACGGCTGGGTAGGTTTCCGGGAATAGTTCGCGGGCTTCGTCGACCAGCATCTGTTCGTCCTTGTAGCGCGACGAGTAGTGGCCGATTATCAGCCGTCCGGCTCCCGCCCGCAGCGCTGCTTTGGCCGCATCTTCCGTCGTCGAGTGGCCCCGTTGCCGGGCCGTCTTGCGTTCGGCCGCCGCATAGGTCGCTTCGTGGTACATCAGGTCCGCTCCCGCCGCCAGTTCCGCCGCCTTGGCCGAGTAGGCCGTGTCCGACAGATAGGCATAGGTTCGCGGTCGATAGGGCAGGTAGGTCAGTTCTTCGTTCGGAATCGTCTCGCCCGTGTCGAGCGTCACCGCTTCGCCCCGTTTCGCCGCCGCAATCTGCGCAATCGTAAGGCCGTATTTCGCAATCTTGAATTTGTCGACGTTCAGCGGCGGTGTTTTCTCGTGGAACAGATAGCCCGCCGTCGCTATCCGGTGGCGCAGCGGAATGCTCCACACTTCGAGCGTCCGGTTTTCCAGCAGCAGCGTGTGTTCCGTCGTCCGTACTTCGTGCCACTCCGTTTCGTAGGGCAGGTCGCTGTCGAAATAGCGCAGGTGGGCGGTCAGTATTTCGCCCAGCGGTGCCGGGGCATAAATCGGCAGCGGCGTGCGGCGGCCATAGAGGCCCAGCGTCGAGAGCAGCGGGAACAGCCCGTACACATGGTCGCCGTGCAGGTGCGATATGAATACGGCCCGCAGTTTCAGCGGGTTGATGCCCGCCCGCGCCATCTGTTGTTGGGTCCCTTCGCCCGCATCGACCAGGTAGTGTTGTTCGTGTATGTTCACCACCTGCGCCGACGGGTGGCGCGTGGCGGTCGGTTTGGCCGACGACGACCCCAGTATGGTGACTGCGAAGCTCACCCGTCGTGTTTATCTCAGCAGAAACCGTTCGCAGTCCAGCGCCGCCACACAGCCCGAGCCCGCCGCCGTGATGGCTTGGCGGTAGTGGGGGTCTTTCACGTCGCCCGCCGCGAATACTCCTTCGATGTTCGTCTTCGACGTTCCGGCTTCTACCTTTATATATCCCTCGGTATCCAGTTCCAGCTGGTCCGCAAAAAGTTCCGTGTTCGGATGGTGGCCTATCGCCAGGAAGAATCCCGCTATGTCTATCTTCGTCTCCGTGCCGTCGTTCTTGCGCAGCAGGGCTCCCGTCACGCCCGTTTCGTCGCCCAGCACTTCGGCTGTGTTGTGCTCGAAGAGCACTTCGATGTTGGGGGTGTTGAATACCCGTTCCTGCATCGCTTTCGAGGCCCGCAGATAGGGTTTGCGGACTATCATGTAGACTTTGCGGCAGAGCGACGCCAGGTAGGTCGCTTCTTCGCAGGCCGTGTCGCCGCCGCCCACTACCGCCACGTCTTTCTTGCGGTAGAAAAAGCCGTCGCACGTCGCGCAGGCGCTCACCCCTTGGCCGCGGTATTTCGTCTCCGAGGGGAGCCCCAGGTATTTCGCCGTCGCGCCCGTCGCTATGATGATGCTTTCGGCTTCGATTTCTTTCGTCCCGTCCACTACGATGTGGAACGGCCGCGACGACAGGTCCGCCGTCGTTATCGTGCCCGTGCGGATTTCGGTTCCGAAGCGTTCGGCTTGTTTGCGCAGGTCGGCCATCAGCTGGTTGCCGTCCACTCCCTCCGGATAGCCCGGGAAGTTCTCCACTTCGGTCGTCGTCGTCAGTTGGCCGCCCGGTTCGATGCCTTCGTAGAGCACCGGTCCGAGGTTGGCCCGCGACGTGTAGATGGCCGCGGTGTAGCCCGCAGGGCCGCTGCCTATTATCAGTACCTTGATTCTTTCGGGTTCCATATTTTCGTCGTTTTGTTTTGTGTTCGATTTTCGCAGGTTTTTCCGTCACGGCAGTCCGAATAAGTTCGGTTCTGCGCTCGGCGTACCGCAAACGTTTCCTATTCCAGCCCTCTCACCGCCCGGTAGTCCGCCCGGATTTCCGTTTCGTCTTCGCTGTCGGCTCCGTAGCTCACCGCCAGCGCCAGGGAGCAGTCGCGGTCGCGGTCGGCGTCGGTCGTGCGGCGCATCGCGGCGTGGGCGTTGCGGCCCGCTTCGATGGCTTCCCGGATCTCTTCGGCCGTGGGGGTGTGGCCCAGCAGCGACGCATAGATCTGTTCGGCCCAGCTGCGGGCGTATGTTCCATAGTGTACATGGAATACCCGGAACCGGTTGTCGATTTCTTCCAGGGTCCGCAGCGCGCCCGTTTCTATGTCGTCCGCTATCGCTTCCGTCTCGCGTTTGGTGATGTATTGGCCCGCCACGTCTATCCAGCGGCCCGTTCCGTCGTAGCGGGGGTCGGACGTTCCGCCGTCCAGCATCGCGCCCAGCGCCGCTACGATGGCTTTGTCATAGAGTTTGATGCCGCGTTGCAGGGCCGTCGCGCGGACCACCGTCTTGCCGTAGGCGTATTGTCCCGCCGCCGGGTCTTGGTCGCGCAGCATGTGGAGCGTGTCTACGGCCCGCAGCATCGTTCCCGTCACGCAGGGGTTGTGTTCTTCAAAGTTTATCACGTCGCGGCCTACCGTCCGGCGGTCGCGGGCGGGCCATTTTTCCAGGTCGCGCACCGTGCCGTAGCTCGTCAGGTTGGCTCCCGGCAGCAGGTGGGAGCGGCCCTCCTTTTCCATCAGGTAGGAGTAGGGGAATATCGCCGTGTCGTGGTGGTCGGCGTGGTTTCCTTTGACCATCGTGAAGGCTCCTTCGATGGCGGGCGACATGATATAGGCGCCGCTTGCAAATTTGCAGCCGCGCAGGTGCACCGCCTGGTGTACGGCTCCGCTCTTGAACAGGTGGTTGCTTTGGTTCGAGCCGCTGCCCGCGTTGAAGAACGAGAACATGCCCGCTATCAGCAGCGACGATTTGTGGTGCGATACCGTGTAGGGGCCTGCGAATATCGACGCCGCTTCGCCGTTTTCGCAGTGGCAGTTGGCGAAGAACAGCGATTCCGCCGCCGTGAATCCCTTGTCGAGGCGGCAGCTTTCGCCCACAAAGCAGCGTTCCAGCGTCGTTCCGTTGTCTATTCGCGCGTTTTCCGCCGCTATGAAGTCGTAGGCTTTCACGTCCGGGCCTATCCGCGTTCCGTCGCACAGCGTCCCGTTTTCCAGTATCGACGCTCCGTCTATTTCCACGCCGTCGCCCAGCCGGGTTTCGCGGATGAACCGGGCGCCTCTTATGCGGCAGTCGCGGCCCGTCTCGCCCGTCTCCGACGCCCGGGTTTCGGCGTAGTCGCCGATGATTTTTTCCAGCGTTTCTATAAGTTTCGGCCGATGACGGTAGACTGCCAGCAGGTAGGCCGTTTGCGCCGACAGCCGGTCGCAGATAGCTACCGCCCGGCCGCCGCATTCGTTCATCGTCGCCACTTTCACTCCGTTTCCGAACGTCGTCCGGCGGCGGCATTCCAGCGCCGTCACGTCTTCGACCAGCGTGCCCGGGCCTATCCGGTAGTTCTTCACCCGCGAGCGGACAATACGGGCTCCCTCTCCGATTTCCACACGCCCTTCCAGTCGGCTCCGTTCTACTTGCGCCGGGTCGAAGCCTTCGCTTACAGCGATTTGCGACCAGTCTTCGGCCGCCGTGCCGTTTTTTTTCGCTGCCGCGATTTCCGCCGCGGTCATTTTTCTCAGTCGGGACATTCGTGTGGTTTGATTCGTGCAAATATAGCGATTCGTCGTCAATAAAAAAAGATGAAAGGTTTTTCCTCTCATCTTTTTCTTTCGGGCTCCGGCCCGTCTTCGTGTGTTTAGTGGCAGTTGCAGTGGCCGTCGTGTTCGTGGCCGCCGCAGCCGCAGTCGTCATGGCTGCATTCGCCGCCGCAGTCGTGGTCTCCTCCGCACGAGCCGCACGAGCAGTGGCCTTGCAGGTCTTCGGGCGTCACGTCGCGCACGGTCACCACTTCCACCTCGAAGTTCAGCGTCTTGCCCGCCATCGGGTGGTTGAAGTCCATCTTCACCGTTTCGTCGCCCACTTCTTTCACCACGCCCATCATGCGGTTGCCCTGGGCGTCGCTCATCGGTACCTGCGAGCCCTCGAACAGGATGTCTTCGGCTACCTTTCCGTCCACCATGAATATGTTTTTCGGCAGGTCCACTACCGCTTCGGCCATGTATTCGCCGTATCCGTCCTTGGGTTCCAGCGTGAACGTCACTTTCTCGCCCGGTTCCTTGCCTTCGATCGCCGCCTCGAATTTCGGCAGCAGCATCCCCGTCCCGAAGATGAATTCGAGGGGTTGTCCCGGGCGCGACTGGTCGGCGATTTGTCCGTCTACGGTCAGTTTGTAGTCTACACCGACCATCTTGTTTTGTTCTGCTTTCATTGCTTTTCGGTTTTTTAGGTCGCAAAGGTAGTCCAAATTCCTCCGCTTTCAAAATTTATTCCACATTCACACAGCACAGGTTCCGGTCTCCGTAGCCGTTGTCTATCTTCGTCACATGGGGATAGAATTTCGCTTCGCGCACCCACGCCAGCGGGTAGGCCGCTTCTTCGCGCGTGTAGGGGTGGGTCCAGTCGCCCGCCAGTTCTTCGGCCGTGTGCGGAGCGTTCACCACTACGTTGTCCGCTTCGCCCGCCGCCGCTTCGCATTCGCGTTTGATTCGTACCAGCGCTTCCACGAAGCGGTCCATCTCTGCCTTGGGTTCCGATTCCGTAGGTTCCACCATCAGCGTCTCGTGTACCGGGAACGAGAGGGTCGGGGCATGGAATCCGTAGTCCATCAGACGGTGGGCTATGTCGCCGCAGTCGATGTTGTAGTCTTTCTTGAAGTTCGTCAGGTCAAGGATCATTTCGTGGCCCACACGGCCCGTTTCGCCCGTGTAGTAGGTCCGGTATTCGGGCGCCAGCGCCGACGACATGTAGTTCGCGTTCACGATGGCCATTTCCGTCGCACGGCGCAGTCCTTCGCCGCCCAGCATCCGGATGTAGCCGTAGGTGATCGGCAGCAGCATCGCCGAGCCCCAGGGGGCCGACGCCACCGCCGTGATGCCTTCTTCGCCGCCCGTCGGCATCACCGGATGCGAGGGCAGGAACGTCCGCAGGTGTTCCGCCACGCAGATCGGGCCTACGCCCGGTCCGCCGCCGCCGTGGGGCATCGCAAAGGTCTTGTGCAGGTTCAGGTGGCACACGTCTGCGCCTATGTAGCCCGGGTTCGTCAGACCCACCTGCGCGTTCATGTTCGCCCCGTCCATGTAGACTTGGCCGCCCGCATCGTGTACGATTTCCACGATGTCGCGGATGCGGCTCTCGAATACGCCGTGGGTCGAGGGGTAGGTCACCATCAGGCCGCATAGTTCCGAGGCGTGTTCTTTCGCCTTGGCTTCCAGGTCCGTTACGTCGATGTTGCCTTTTTCGTCGCACGCTACCGTCACGATTTTCATTCCCGCCATCGCCGCCGACGCCGGGTTCGTGCCGTGGGCCGAGGCCGGTATGAGTACGATGTTGCGGTAGCCTTGGCCGCGGCTTTGGTGGTAGGCCCGGATGACCATCAGTCCCGCGTATTCGCCTGCCGCGCCCGAGTTGGGTTGCAGCGAACAGGCTGCCAGCCCCGTTATCGTCGCCAGGTCTTGTTCCAGTTCGCGGATCAGCTGCATGTAGCCCTCGGCTTGGTCCGCCGGGGCAAATGGGTGCATGTTCTGGAACCCCGCCAGCGACAGCGGCTGCATCAGCGCCGCCGCGTTGAGTTTCATCGTGCACGAGCCCAGCGAAATCATCGAGTTAGCCAGCGATATGTCGCGCAGTTCCAGTTTCTTGATGTAGCGCATCAGCGCGCTCTCCGAGCGGTAGCTGTTGAAGACGGGTTCTTGCAGATAGGCGGTCGCGCGGCGCAGCGTCGGCGGCAGGGCGTTATCCGTGGCGGGTTTTACCGCCTTGACCCGTTTGCCCTTGGCTGCGGCAAAGATGCGCACCACTTCCTCGATTTCCGCCGCCGTCGTCACTTCGTCGAACGACATGCGCACCGTTCCTTCCGTCGGATAGTAGAAGTTGATGCCGCATTCCAGCGCCAGCGATTGTACTACGGCCGCTTCCGCTTCCGTTTCCAGCGTGTCGAAGAATTCCTGCGACGTCAGTTTGTAGTCCAGCGCTTCCAGCGCCCGGGCTGCCGTCACCGCGGCCCGGTGGGCCGTTTCCGCCGCTCGGCGCAGTCCCTCCGGTCCGTTGTACACGCAGTAGAAGCCCGCCATCGAGGCCATCAGCGCCGATGCCGTGCAGATGTTCGACGTCGCGCGTTCGCGTTTGATGTGCTGTTCGCGCATCTGGAGCGCCATGCGCAGGGCCTTGTTGCCCAGGCGGTCTACCGATACGCCGATTATCCGGCCCGGCATGTTGCGCTTGTAGGCTTCGCGCGTGGTCATGTAGCCCGCACCCGGGCCGCCCAGCCCCATCGGCAGTCCCAGTCTCTGGGCCGAGCCCACCGCGATGTCGGCGCCCCATTCGCCCGGGGCTTTCAGCAGCGCCAGCGCCAGCAGGTCCGCCACGGCCGTCACCAGCGCTCCCTTGGCATGGGCCGCCGCCGCGAAGTCCGTGTAGTCGCGCAGCGAACCGTCAGCCGCAGGGTATTGTATTATCGCGCCGAATTCGCGGCCCGTGAATTCATATTGGTCGTAGTCGTCTACGATCAGTTCGATGCCGAACGGTTCGCTGCGCGTCAGCAGCAGGTCCAGCGTCTGCGGGAATATGTTGCGGTCTACGAACAGTTGGTTGCGGCCTTCTTTCACCGCTTCGCGCGTGCGCAGCGAGTACATCATCGCCATCGCTTCGGCCGCCGCCGTGCCTTCGTCCAGCAGCGAGCAGTTGCCGATTTCCATGCCCGTCAGCGAGATGACCGCGGTCTGGAAGTTCAGCAGCGCTTCCAGGCGGCCCTGCGAGATTTCCGCTTGATAGGGGGTGTACGAGGTGTACCATGCCGGGTTCTCGAATACGTTGCGCGTTATCGCCGCCGGCACGGCCGTCGGGTAGTAGCCCATGCCGATGAACGAGCGCAGCGGGCGGTTGCGGTCGGCCAGCGCCCGGATGTGGGCCGCAAATTCGTATTCGCTCATCCCCTCGGGCAGGGCCAGCGGTTTCTTCAGGCGGATCGAGGAGGGTATGACCTGTCCGATCAGTTCGTCTACCGTCTTCACTCCTATGGTCCGGAGCATTTCGCTTAGTTCCTTTTCATTGCTGACGCCGATGTGGCGTGCGGAAAAATTGTCGAACATATTTTAGCAAGGGTTTGATGTCATAATCAAGGTGAAAAGTTAAAGGTGAAAGGTGGGAGGGCTTTCATCGGCGCTTGCCATACTTTTCACCTTTCGCTTTGCATGTTTCGCTTAGTATTTGAAGCTGCTCCCGCCGATGAATTCCCGCAGAATCGACGTCGGCGGGATTTCGTCGGGCGGTATCGGGATGAAGTTGTCCAGGAATTTCAGCATCCGCCGTGCTTCGTCGTATTCCGCCACCGTGTCCGGTACTTCGCGCAGCATCTTCTCCGCATAGGGGCGCAGGACCGATATTTCGTAGAACAGCGACGAGTTGAGCATCACGTCCGCATTTTCTTGGTACGGGAATATGTGTTTTTCTTCGCCGCGTCTCACGCTCGCCCAGCGGCCCAGGGTCGCCAGCGCGTCGGCGCCGCGTTGTTCGTGGTCGCGGACCAGGCGGCGCAGCAGGCGGTTGTCCGTCGTCGATATGCGCGTCAGGTTGTCCATCGCCACCGACGTGAAGCACGAGATGTAGATGCGGAATTTCTGCGCGTCCGGTATCGAGGGGGTCAGCCGCGGGTTCAGTCCGTGTATGCCTTCGATAATCAGTATCGACCTCTCGTCCAGCGTCAGCGGCGTTTCGTGTTTCGTCCGCTTGCCCGTGATGAAGTCGTAGCGCGGGATGTCGATACTCTCGCCCGCCATCAGACGGCGCAGATGGTCGTTGAAGAGTTCCAGGTCGATGGCTTCCAGCGCTTCGTAGTCGTATTCGCCGTTTTCGTCGCGCGGGGTCTTTTCGCGTTCCACAAAGTAGTCGTCCAGCGAAATCATCACCGGTTTCAGTCCCAGTACGCCTAATTGGATGCCCAGCCGCTTGGCCGAGGTCGTCTTGCCGCTCGACGAGGGGCCCGAAATCAGTACCATCCGCGTTCCGCGCCTTAGGTTCGCTTCGTAGATTTCGTCGGCCACCCACGCAAATTTGCGTTCATGGAACGCTTCGGCCAGTTTGATCATGCCTCCCGCATCGCCCGCCAGTACTTTCGAGTTCACAGCTCCCACGGTCGGCACGCCCATGATTTCCACCCACGATTGGTATTCGCGGAATATGCCGAACATCTTTTCCTGGTAGTAGTCCGTGTGTATGCGGTCCGGGGCCGTGCGGAGCGGCAGCGCCAGGTAGAATCCGTTGTAGTAGGGTTCTATCCCGAACAGGCCTATGTAGCCCGTCGAGGGGGCCAGCGCTCCGTAGAAGTAGCCCACCGTTTCGCCCAGCGTGTAGTATTCGCTGTAAAGTCGCGGGCGCGTGTCCAGCAGTTCTATTTTGTCCGCGTAGCCCGATTCGGCATAGCGGTTGCGCACTTCCGTCGTCAGGGCCCGCGTGCGGCGTATCGGCAGGTCGGCCCTGACGATTTCGTGCATCCGGCGGCGCAGCGCTTCGGCTTCTTCCGTCCCGATTTCGTCCGTGCCTTCGATTTCGCAGTAGAATCCGCTGCGGCCCAGCGAGTGGCGGATGTGGAGCGTCCGGCCCGGGTAGAGGTCGCCTACGGCTTTTTGCAGGATGAACCACGCCGTGCGTTGGTAGACCCTTATGCCCGCGAACGACGTGACGTCTACGAACCGCACCGTCACCGGGGTGTATATCCGGTAGTCGAGTTCCTTGATGCGGTTGTTCACTTCGGCCGCCAGAAACGGGTGGCGGCCCGGGGCGAGGCGTGCGGCCAGTTCCGAGAGCGGGGTGCCCGCCGCGACTTTGGTTTCGCCGCCGAGGTTGTCGCAGACTATGCGGATGGTGTCGGCCATGGGTAGGTGCGGATTATTCATTGTTACAGCATGTAAAGATAGAAATTATTTCGTAATTTTGGCCATCGCAAACCAATATTGACCACAATACTGCAAATATGAGACATTTCTTCCGTTCGTGTTTTTTCGCGGTCTTCTTTTTCGCGGCGGCTTGCGCTCCGCGCGAGCGGACGCTCGTCGTCCTCTCTACCAACGACATGCACGCCAAAATCCAGCGTTTCCCGTTGTTGGCCGCCGCCGTCCAGGCATGCCGCGATACGACCGATTTGGTTTTGCTCGTCGACGCGGGCGACCGTTGGACCGGCAACGCTTTCGTCGACAAGGTTCCCGCTCCCGGCAAGCCTATCATCGAGTTGATGAACCGCCTGCATTACGACGTTGCTACGTTCGGCAACCATGAGTTCGACCACGGGCAGGCTTACCTCGGCCGGATGCTCGACAGTATGGAGTTCGAGGTCGTCAGCGCCAACATCTTCTCCGATACCCTCACTTTTCCCCAGCCCGCTCCCTATGCCGTTTTCCGGCGCGGCGGGGTCCGTATCGGGGTCATCGGCGCCGTCACCAATTACGAGGGGCCCGGCCATCCTGCCGGCAACCGTTCGTCGTTCGTCGGGCTCGCCTTTCCTGACCCGCAGGCCGAAGCCGTCAAGTATGCCGCCATTCTGCGGCCCAAGGTCGATGTGCTGATTCTCCTTTCCCACATGGGCGACGACCGCGACATGGAGCTGCTCGGCAAGACCCAGTTGTTCGACCTGGTTATAGGAGGTCATACTCATGTCGTTCTCGATACGCTTATCAACGGTACTTTGCTCACACAGACCGGAAAGAATCTGAAGAACCTC
The DNA here is from genome assembly GCA_948736885.1 of uncultured Alistipes sp. Next base: position 243,619 of record CAPXWY010000001.1, on the reverse strand, counting down.
GGCGTCTCCACCGTCCGGCTGCGGGGACATAAGGTCCAGAGCGTTGATTTCCGCGTGGTGCCGCTGGACGATTATGCGCCCGATGCCGCGTTCGCCGCGCAAGTCGAGGGTTATTACGCCGATGCCGAGCTTAACAGGTCTATCGGCAGTTTCGCCGCCAGGGCCGACAAGGCCGGGCTTGCCAACTGGATGGCCGAAGCCGTTGCCGACGAGGCCGACGCTGACATAGGCGTGTACCATGTCGGCGGCGTGCGGCTCGATGCCATTCCCGCGGGCGACGTCAGCCGGGCGCGTATCTACGATTTGGAGCCTTTCGGCACCCGCATCGCCACCATGAAGATGACCCCCGAGCAGATTCGGCGCATGATCGTCACCAAATATAACGAGCCCACCCGCGAGGGGCACCGGCTCGATTTGATTCTCACCACGCCTTACACCATCCTCGTCGACGAATCCGACCGGGCTTTCGACGTGCGGTTCCCCGAGCTGCGCGAGGGCAGGGTTTACAGGCTCGCTTCGAGCGATTATATTTTCAAGAATTACCAGGGGCTCGAATATGACGGCGGGGCCATTCTCGACGACGAGGTCGCCGACGTCCTCATCGACGAGTTGGAGGACGACAGCCCGTTGCGTCCCGACAACCGTTTGCGCCAGCAGATTCTCGTTGTGACCGATTGATTTTGGTTTTTTTGGGAAAGTACGTACTCTGATTCGTCTTAGATACCCCCCCCCTCGGCAATGCTCAAATAAATTTGGCATTGCGCTCGGCTTTTCGTATTTTGGCTTTGCCGAAGATACTTCGCCTCGGCAATGCTCAAATAAATTTGGCATTGCGCTCAGCTTTTCGTATTTTGGCTTTGCCGAAGATACTTCGCCTCGGCAATGCTCAAAATAAATTTGGCATTGCGCTCGGCTTTTCGTATCTTTGCAGGCATTTCGCGCGGGCGCTTTGTGCGCGTAGCGGCGGATGTATAACATTATCAACCTTTTAACGAGCGATTGTATCGCACATCATTCCATCTATGGAAGCAAACAACAACGTGGCCGCCAACGAGAATTTCGATTGGAACGCATTCGAGAACGATTTGGGTGTTTACAGCCAGTCCAAGGACGAAATTGCCGCGGCTTATGACAAGACTTTGTCCAACGTCAACGTGGGCGAGGTCGTCGAGGGTACGGTAACGGGCCTTTCCAAGCGCGAGGTCATCGTCAATGTCGGTTACAAGAGCGAGGCTATCATCCCCGTCTCCGAGTTCCGTTACAATCCCGACCTCAAGGTCGGTGACAAAATCGAGGTTTACGTCGAATCCGCCGAGGACCGCAACGGTCAGCTGGCCCTTTCGCATAAGAAGGCGCGCCAGCTCAAGTCGTGGGACCGCGTCAACGAGGCGTTGGAGAACGACGAAATCATCAAAGGTTACATCAAGTGCCGCACCAAGGGCGGTATGATCGTCGATGTCTTCGGTATCGAGGCGTTCCTGCCCGGTTCGCAAATCGACGTCAAGCCCATCCGCGATTACGATGTCTACGTCGACAAGACCATGGAGTTCAAGGTCGTCAAAATCAACCAGGAGTTCCGCAACGTCGTCGTGTCGCATAAGGCGCTCATCGAGGCCGAGCTCGAGGCCCAGAAGCAGGTCATCATGTCCAAGCTCGAAAAGGGCCAGATTCTCGAGGGTACGGTCAAGAACATCACTTCCTACGGCGTCTTCGTCGATTTGGGCGGTGTCGACGGTCTGATCCACATCACCGACCTTTCGTGGGGCCGCGTCAGCCATCCCGAAGAGGTCGTCGCTCTCGACCAGAAGATTCAGGTCGTCATCCTCGACTTCGACGATGCCAAGAAGCGCATCGCCTTGGGTCTCAAGCAGCTTACGCCCCACCCCTGGGAAGCGCTCGACCAGAACCTCAAGGTCGGTGACAAGGTCAAGGGTAAGGTCGTTGTCATGGCCGATTACGGTGCTTTCGTCGAGATTGCCACCGGTGTCGAGGGTCTCATCCACGTTTCCGAAATGTCGTGGAGCCAGCACCTGCGTTCGGCTCAGGAGTTCATGAAGGTCGGCGACGAGGTCGAGGCCGTCATCCTCACGCTCGACCGCGACGAGCGCAAGATGTCGCTCGGTATCAAGCAGCTTTCGGCCGATCCGTGGGCTGAAATCGAGACCAAGTATCCCGTCGGTACCAAGACCACGGCCAAGGTGCGCAACTTCACCAATTTCGGCGTCTTCGTCGAAATCGAGGAGGGCATCGACGGTCTGATCCATATTTCCGACCTCTCTTGGACCAAGAAGGTCAAGCATCCCGGCGAGTTCACGCAGGTGGGTGCCGACATCGAGGTCGTTGTGCTCGAAATCGACAAGGACAACCGTCGTCTGTCGTTGGGCCACAAGCAGTTGGAGGAGAACCCCTGGGCCGGTATCGAAAGCAAGTTCCCGCTCGATTCCGTACACGAGGGTACCATCACCGAGATGACCGACAAGGGTGCTGTCGTTTCGCTCGACGAGAACGTCGAGGGTTTCTGCCCCACGCGTCAGCTCACCAAGGAGGACGGTTCCGTGCCGAAGGTCGGCGACAAGATCGAGTTCAAGATTCTTGAGTTCTCCAAGGCTACGAAGCGTATCACTCTGTCGCACTTGCGTACTTACGACGACGTGCGTAAGGCCGAGGCCGCTGCCGAGAAGGCTGAAAAGCGTGCCGCTGCCGACGCTACCAAGTCGACCGTCAAGAAGATCAACGCTTCTGTCGAGAAAACTACGCTCGGCGACATCGCCGGTCTCGCCGCTCTCAAGAGCGCTATGGAGGCCGCCGAGGCCAAGAAGGCTCCCGCCAAGAAGTCCAAGAAAGAGGAGACTGCCGAGGAGTAGTTCCCGCAGTTCTTGTCTGTTTGTAGGCCGTCCGCGAAAAGCGGGCGGCTTTTTTGTTGTGTAGTTCCTCCCTTTCCCCGATTTGTTTCCTCCTGTATCCGGGTTCGGATATGTTCCTTTCCGCTCCGAAATTCCCGTTTGGAACGCTTTGTGCCGTTTTTTTTCGTCATGCCCGCTCCGTGGTCCGGCTCGGTCTCTCGGTCGGGCGTGTTTTCCCTCGTATTCGGGGTTTTTCGCGTTTTATTTTGGAGGGTCGAAAAATTTCGTTATCTTTGGGAATTCCATATACTTGCGGTTGATTGCCATGTCGAAAGCGTTGCTTGCTCCGATAGCCTTTTTCTACAAGATGGGGGTGACATTCCGTCACCGCCTCTTCGATTGGGGCTTCCTCAAAAGCGAGCGGTTCGACATCCCCATCATCTGCATCGGCAACATCACCGTCGGCGGTACCGGCAAGACCCCTATGGCCGAGATGATTATCGCCTACATGTCCCAGAAGCATAATATCGCGCTCCTCTCGCGCGGGTACGGGCGTAAAACCAAGGGTTACCGCGAGGTTTCGCTTTCGTCGCATTACCGCGAGGTCGGCGACGAGCCGCTCCAGATCAAGCTCAAGTTTCCCGATACGGTCGTCGTCGTCTGCGAGAAGCGGTCCGAGGCCATCCGGCGGATTCGTTCCGAGCATCCCGAGGTCGACCTCATCGTCATGGACGACGGGTTCCAGCATCGTTACGTCGAGCCTAAAATCAACGTCCTCATGATCGACGCTACGCGGCCTATCCAGCACGATAGGATGTTGCCCGTCGGTTCTCTGCGCGATTTGCCGTCTCAGATTTACCGGGCCCATTATTTCATCGTCACCAAGTGTCCCGAGAAGATGGCGCCCATCGACAGGCGTATCTTGCGTAAGGTCTTGATTCAGATCGCTTATCAGCAGGTCTACTATACCCGTTTCGAGAGTTTCATTCCCCAGCCCCTTTTCGCCGACGAGGCTTCGCGCGAGCCTTTGGCGCAGGGTTGCAAGGTTATTGCTTTGTCCGGTATCGGCAACCCCGAGCCGTTCCTCAAGACGCTCCACGAGCGTTATAAGGTCGTCGCCGAGGTCACGCTCGACGACCACCATGTCTATCGTGTCCGCGACATCCGGTTGCTCGCGTCGTTGCTCGCCAAGCATCCCGGCGCCGTCATCGTCACCACCGAGAAAGACGCCGTCAAGTTGGTCAACCGGGCCAAGATTCCGTCCGAGGTGCGTTGCGCTCTTTATTACCAGCCCATCAATATTTCATTCATAGAGGATTCGGCAACGGATTTTCTCCAAAAGTTAGAAGAAGATGTTCGAGGAAATTAAACAGACAGCCGCTTGGATCCGGGAGCAGACTTCCGGGTTCCAGCCCGAGGCAGGGATTATTCTGGGTACCGGACTCGGGGATTTCGCCGAGCAGATCGATGCTCGGTTTTCGCTCGATTACAAGCAGATTCCCGGTTTTCCCGTCTCCACGGTCGAGGGACACAAAGGGCGGATGATTTTCGGCTTGCTCGAGGGGCGGCGCGTTGTCGCCATGCAGGGCAGGTTCCATTTTTACGAGGGGTATTCCATGCAGCAGGTCACTTTTCCCGTGCGCGTCATGCAGCAGTTGGGTATCCGCGTGTTGTTCGTCTCCAACGCTTCCGGCGGTATCAACACTTCGTTCCGCGTCGGCGATTTGATGGTCATCACCGACCATATCAACCTCATGCCCAACCCTCTCATCGGGCCTAACCTCGCCGAGCTCGGGCCGCGTTTTCCCGATATGCACAATTGTTACGACAAGGGGCTCATCGCCCGCGCCACCGCCATCGCCGAGCAGGAGGGTATCAAGCTCCAGTACGGCGTCTACGTCGGCGGCACGGGTCCTACGTTCGAGACCCAGGCCGAGTATCGTTATTTCAAGGCCATCGGCGGCGATGCTGCCGGTATGTCCACCGTGCCCGAAGTCATCGTCGCCCGGCACATGTCCATCCCCGTCTTCGGTGTCTCCGTCATCACCAATTGCGGGCTCTCCGACGAGATCGGCGACCACGAGGACGTGCAGTTGCAGGGCAAGAAGGCCGGGGTCAAGATGCAGTTATTGTTCCGTCGTATGATTAAAGAGTTGTAGCCATGGTCAATAAGGTCATTCTTATCGGTAACGTCGGTATGGACCCCGAGGTCCGTACTACGGAGGGCGGTGTCAAGGTCGCCCGTTTGCGGCTCGCCACCACCGAGCGGCTCTTCGACCGCCAGGCCAACGAGACGCGCGAGCATACCGAGTGGCATACCGTCACTTTGTGGCGCGGTTTGGCCGACGTCGTCGACCGTTACGTCCACAAGGGGTCTCAGATTTATATCGAGGGGCGTTTGCGTACCCGCGATTGGATGGACAAGGACAATAACAAGCGGTTCACTACCGAGATTCTCGCCGATACCATGAATCTGCTCGGGCGGCGCAGCGACAATTCCGCTTCCGACAGCGCTTCTTACGGGCAGGCTCCCGCGTCCGCACCCTACACTCAGTCGCAGGCCGCTCCCGCCGCAGCGGCTCCGGTTCAGTCCACCGCTCCGCAGGCCGCACCTCAGCCCCAGCCTGCTCCGGCTCCGTCCATGCCTGCCGACGATCCCGACGATTTGCCGTTCTGATTCGGTTGCGCTTATACCTATATATTAAGGAAAGACTTTCAGCGAAGTCTTTCCTTTTTTTGTCGGCCTGTCATATCAGTTTCAAATCTTTTGCTATCCGACAGGCTTCGATGGAGTTCTTCACCTGTAATTTGGCTAAAATCCCTTGTCGATGCCGGCTGACCGTATGGATGCTGATAGAGAGCGTTCCGGCTATTTCTTTGCTCGTCGAACCTTTGTCTATGAGGTTCAAAACTTGTTTTTCTCTGACGGACAGTATTTTTGTGTCATGTTGTTTGCCCAGTTCGGTCGTCTGTCCATTGACAGAATTGATTATCAGACATTTGGATGGAATGTCGAATGGCAGAGGGCTATAAAGGCATAAAGCCAGCCACAAAGTCTCGTCGGAGGGTGCAGGAACATAGAACATTCGATGCAGTACGGGTATATAGTTATTCGTATCGTTTTTCATGCGGAGTTTGCTTGTCAAATAATAGTCGCTGCGTTTCTTTTTGGGCTGGCGTTTGACAAAATGGAAAAAGCGGAGTTCTTGCAAGTGTTTGTCGGCCAGGTCATCTGGATGAATAAGTTTGAAGATTTCCTCTTCCCAGATGGAAGGTACTTCGCCTTCTTTTTCGCATTTGCCCGTTCTCAGCATTCGTGAAAATCCGCCGTAATAGATGTAGCTTGCATCGGTGCGTAAATCGCTCAATACGGCAACGGCATTTTCCATGCGCGCATAGTTGCGAGCCATTTCCTTGTATCGGTCCAGCATTTCCGCATAGGGGTGTTTTGCCGCAAAGTTCTGGGCGGAAAATTCCTTGTTCAATCTATCTTTGGGGTCCATTCGCCGGCAATAAAATGGTTATTTGTAATCATTGCATGGTATGCAACAATACTTTAGCTTTGCAAAGATAAATATTGGGAATGGTTATTCATCATAAGCGAAAAGTAAAATGCCGTCCGAAGCCAGGGTTGAAAGCGTCGTGAACATAGATATTTCGGCCGGTTCGTTGGTTGCCGGAAATTCCTGCCGGGTCCTTTGGGTGTTATTAAATATTTGGAAATGAAAAAGTTGTTTTTGAGCGGAGCGATGATTGCCGCTTCGGCCGCCTGCATGGCGCAGTCATTGGAAAAAATGCAGTGGTTCAATGAGCCGGAACAATGGGAAATCGAAGAGGGTTCGCTTTCGATGCGTGTCACTCCCCGAACCGATTACTGGCGCATATCCCATTATGGGTTTACCGTGGACGATGCCCCGTTTTTGTACACCTTGCGCGGCGGGGAATTTGAGGTCAAGGTGAAAATATCGGGTGACTATAAGACCCGTTTCGACCAGTCGGGGCTGATGTTGCGTACCGACCACGAAAATTATATCAAGGCTGGTATCGAGTTCGTGGACGGGCAATACAACCTCAGCACCGTGGTAACTCATCGCACAAGCGATTGGAGCATCATACCTTTGGACAAGCCCGTGCCGTTCGTATGGATAAAGGCTGTCCGTAGGCTCGATGCGGTGGAAATTTTCTATTCTTTTGATGACAAGGAGTACGCAATGATGCGCAACGCTTGGTTGCAGGACAATCGCCCTGTCATGGTCGGGGTAATGGGAGCCAGCCCCGACGGCGACGGTTTCGACGCTGATTTCGAGAGTTTTTCGATCAGGCATTTGCCCGATTTGCGCAGGGCTCAATGGCTGGAGGGAAACAGCAAGTAGCGATTAAGAGCGGTGGACGATTGCACTATCTTGAGCAAACCGAGATTTTACGGACGACGGGTACTATGAAAGTGCCATTGCCGCCCCGGAGGGCAATCACGTGGAATTGATAGCCTGAATCAGAGTAAGAGTCCAAGTAAAATAGTCAAAACTTCATCCGGCATTTTGTTGAGAGCTTCCTCTTAAATGCCGGATGAAGTTTTGTATATGGACGGTTGACGTTTGTTATTCCAGGTCTTCCGGTATTCCCGCGCACCGTTCGTATACCGATACATCTTGCGGGTCGTCCACCGCCGTCCAGACCATCCGTTCGGCCGTGAATTCGTCGATTCGGTAGACATGCTGCCAGTCGCCCCCAGAGTGGTCATATTCGCCGCGGATAACCGTGCCTTGGCCTTCTTCTTCCAGGATGTTGAATTCGCCCGTTAGTATGCGCGGCAGGAAGCTGTCCAGGTTCTGATACATCTCGAACTTCATATCCTTGCGGATGAATTCGACATAGACGTAACTCCCTTCGGCCAGCGTCGCGCCGTCGAATTGCGTCAGTTGCCACGTTCCTGCTATGTTGTTGGCATTGGGTGTCAGCGGGGTGTCTGTCTCGTCGTCATCGTTGCAGGCTCCGCAGATGGCCAGCGCCAGCGAGAGGAGGGCGATTTTCCAAAGATTTTTCATTTGTCTTCTATCTGTTTTTTGTTTTTGTCGTTTCCTTTTGCCCGGGGCCGATGTCCGGTTTTCGGTGAGGTGCCCGATTGTCCGTCGGAGGGTCGTCATTCAAAACGAAGCCTTGCCATTTCGGGCAGAGTTCCGTCATTCTATTCTCTCTTTCTGCACCAAACTTCGTCTGAACGTCTTCTTCCCGCTTCGACTGCCGTTCATTCGCATGTCTCCCATTTCGAGCAAGTCTCGTCGCTCAAAGCCTTGTCATTCTGAGCGAAGCGAAGAATCTGTTTCCGGTTTCATTCCCGTTTCGGTTCGTCGGCATTCGATACCGCTTTCCCGCGGCTCACTCCGCCGTGCCCGTTCCGATTCTTACTTCAAGCATCCGTTGGCTCGGCGGCAGCGTCAGTCCCTCAAGCAGTATCGGAATCCGTTCCGGCAGCGTTTCCGGGGCTTGTTCCGGGTCGAGTCGGATTACCAGGTCTCCCGTTTTGCCGGGTTCCAGTATTTCCGGTTCGCATCCGAACGTCAGGTATTTCGGCAGCAGTCCTCCGTCGGCTCTCGGTCTCAGCGGTTTTTCGCCCGCATTGAGACATTCTATCCGTTCCGTCTGTTTCCGGTCTCCTGCCAGCCGCACCGTCCGTTGCTTCAGCAGCAGCGGGCCCATCGCATGGGCATAGTCGTGGGTCGGCAGCGCCGAGGGTTTCACATGGCCCGTCAGTTCCAGTACGGCCGTCGGCCGGGTGTCCGAAAGTTGCGTGTAGACGAATATCTTCCGTTGGAAGTCGCCCGGGTGGCCTTTGGGGTGGTAGGTTACTTTTATTTCGCCTTGCCCGCCCGCCGGTACGGGGCGTTTGTCGTGCTTCGCTTTCGCACAGCCGCAGCTCGTCTGTATCCGCGTCACCACCAGCGGTTCTTTTCCGTCGTTGTGCCAGCGGTAGGTGTAGGTCGTCGGCGTGCCGTCTTCGTGCAGTTCGGGCGTTTCGATTCGGCGCGTGTCGAAGCGCATCGTCTCGCCGCCCGCCGCCGTCGCCGGGTTCGCCAGGCTGTCCAGTTTTTCCCGCGTAAGGTGCGTCACCCATTGGGCTTGCAGCTGCGCCGGCAGTGCCAGCCAGAGTGTCGCCAGACACAGATACATTATGCGGCCGTTCCGGAGCATCTTCGTTTTTAGAGCCAGCCGTTGCCGTTCGCGCCCTTGCGGACCGTGATGCGGAAAGTCTGCGTTTCGCCGTTCGACGTAGCAATCTTCGCCGTCGTCGCGCCTGCTTTCGTTCCTTTGACAACCAGTTTGTTGCCCTCTACGGTTGCCGTCGCCACCGTCGTGTCGTCGATGGTCACCGTGTAGGTCAGTTGTTCGCCGTTTATGAAGTAGTTGCCCGGTGTCACCGTCACGTTTCCGTCCAGCGGTACATAAAGGTTGGGGAACTTCACCTGCGTGCCTTTGCCGTTAATCGCGTTCAGCAGTTTCGTGGCGTTCACTTGCCCGGCTCCCATTTGTTTGTGGTAGTCCGAGAGGAGCATCTGGCTGGGGTGTACCGTGCCCAAGTCCGTCGTGTAGCGGCAGTAGAGCTTGCGGCCCGTCATGTATTGGTCGATGGGGGTCACCGTTTCGTAGAGCAGCTGCTTGAATTCTTCGGCCGTGAAATGTTTGCGCAGTTGGAACGCATACGACAGGCCCAGCGCCGCTACGCCCGACACATGGGGGCAGGCCATCGAGGTGCCTTCCATGTAGCCGTAGCCGCTTTCGCTCACGGTGTAGGGAAGCGCCGACAGTACGCTGCCCGTTTTTCCGCGGTCTGCGCCCTCGCCGTATTCATAGTAGTAGTCTTGGTCGCCGCCCGGGGCTGCTATCGTGGTGCCGGGGCCGTAGTTCGTGTAGACAGCCGGGGTGTAGTCGGCCGCCGTGGCCGATACGGCGATGCACATTTCGGCCGCTCCCGGGAATCCCGCCATCGGTGCGGTTTCGTTGCCGCCCGCAAAAATCGCCAGACCTCCGTCGATGGGGCCGTTGGGCGAGCCCGCGTTGTGGACGAAGTAGTCCAGGGCTTCTTGTTCCAGGGGGCGGTTTTCGGCCCATTGTTCTTCGGTCGTGAAGGCCGGCTGCCATTCGTAGCCGTTGGCAAGGCCCGAGGTGTAGCCCCAGCTGCATTGCAGGATGACGGCTCCGTTGTCGGCGGCGTATTTGATTGCGCGTACCGTCGCCAGGGCGTTGGGTTCCGTGTTGCCCGAGAATATCTGGCAGCTCATGATTTTCACGCCCGGTTTTTCGGCCGTGCCGCCCGCTATCGAGCTGATGCCTTCGCCGTTGTTGTTCCGGGCCGCTATTACGCCTGCCACATGCGAGCCGTGGCCCGTGTCATAGGCGTCGTCCCACGTGATGCGGCCCGAGCCGGTCACAAAGTTGTAGCCGTGGCGGTCTCCCGCATAGCCGTTGCCGTCGTTGTCTTTGTTGGAGTTTTCGATTTCGTCTTCGTTCACCCACAGGTTCTCTTTCAGGTCGGGGTGGGTCAGACATACTCCTTCGTCCAGTATCGCGACGATGATCGACGGGTCGCCCGTCGAGAGGTCCCACGCTTCTTCGCATTGTACGTCGGCTCCCGCTATCGACTTGCTCACGCCGTCTTTCTGGAACAGGTCGCCATGGTTTATCAGGTGCCATTGGGCCGGCAGCTGCGGGTCGTTGTAGGGGAAGTCCGCCGCCCGGGTCTTCAGCGCCATCGCGCGGAGGGTTTCAAGGTCCAGCGGCTTGGCTTTTTTCTTGGCGTCGTAGGCTCGTTTGATCGTGTGGTTCAGGCTCACTTTCTGCACTTCGCCCAGTTGCGCGAGTTGTTCCGCCACTTCTTTCTCCGTGCGGTCGCCGTCGAAGCGGATTACGTACCACAGATGCAGGCCCGCATTCCGGGTCTTCGCTTCGGTGCGTGCGTTCACCGGGAATACGCGTTCGATTTCATAGCCGCCCGCGAGCTCCAGCACTTCGTCTACCGTGAGGATTCCCGAGCGCGTCGCGGCTTCGCCGTTGCGGGTTTTCGCCGTCGCGCGTTCCAGGATTTCGCTCACATAGGGGTCGAATTTGACCAGCAGTTCGCCCGCCGTCGCCGGTTGTGTTCCCGGGCCTTGCGTGTTCGGGTCCGTATGCGGGTCGGTCGTGCAGGCCGCCAGCACCAGCAGCAGGCCCGCCATCATTCCGTATAGCGTGTTTTTCATCATCGTGTCGTGTTTGTTTCTTCCCGTTCGTCCGAGGGCCGGGTTTTCGTCGGGTAGAAATCATAGTAGTAGTTCATGTTGACCGGTTCGTTGCTGAATCCGGCGGTCCGGCCGTTCGCGTCGATTCCTTCCTGGTTGAATATCAGGATTTCAGGCACCCACCAGTTCAGCGCCGGGTGGTAGAGCAGCCAGTAGGGCAGTTCTCCGGTCATGCGGTTCAGGTTGATGGCAAAGAATTTCGTGCGGGCCATCACTTTCGGAGTGCCTATCAGGCTTCTCGGCAGCGTGTCCACACCTTTGTCGTTGGCCGAGTTGTCTATGTCGGCTTCCGTGTAGAATTCCGTCCAGCCGTTCTGTGGTGCGTCGGCCGTGCCGAACGACGGGAGCGAGCCTTGCAGGTAGTTTACCGACAGCCTCAGCGTGTCGAGTTCCCATTCAAGCAGATGGCGCGGGAATTCCGGTTCTTCGATCAGACCTCCGATGTCGGTCGTCACCGAGTTGCTCAGGTCGTAAACCAAGCTGCGTTGATTGGCGTTCATGATCAGCGTATGCAGCTTGGGCATGTTTTCTTTCGTCAGTATCGAGGGCAGTTTCTGGAAGGAGTTGCTGCTCAGGTCCAGATATTCAAGGCTCTTCAGGTTCTTGAAGTCCGGGTGCAGCTCCGTCAATCCGTAGCCCGAGATGGTCAGGCGTTTGAGTTGCGGCAGTTTCGTAATCGCATCGCCCGTGTTCAGGCTCAGCATGTGGGTGTTGGAGTTGCTGAAGAAGGTGATTTCTTCGGCCGCCGTCAGGTATTGTATTTCAAACGGTATGCCTTCCTTGGTGGTGAAGAACGAGAAAGAGGCCGATTTTACACGTCCGGCTTTTTCAGGGGTGTAGCCTTCCATGTTTTCTTCCCACAGGACCACGCCTTCCCAGTTGTCCATGCTTTCGGAGGCGTCCCATACGTTGCGCCACGAGTTCAGCGAGCGGTTTACGCCCAGCAGCGCCACCGAGTCGCCTTCGCGGGTGTTTTCTTTGATTTTCTCCGCCGCTTTCTGTTCTACGCGCAGTTTGTCCTGTTGGTCGAGCGTCACGTTCCCTTTCGGCAGGAACGAGATTTCGGCTTTGCGGATTCTCGGAATCGAGCTGATGTTCCATTTGAAGCGTACGGTCACTTCGCGCGGGCGGATTCCGCGGTCGATGTTCACCTTGTAGCTGTCATATTGGAGCCAGCCCGTCGTGTCGGGGATGGCTACATTGAAGTCTACGTTGGTTTTCACCTTCACGTCGAAGTAGCGTTCGTCCAGCGTCGCGAAGTTTTCGACCGATATTTCCGGTTCTTCCAGCGTGATGGCATAGGCGTAGCCGTCTTGCTTCACCGTTATTTCCTGGTTGTCGCGCGATTGTTGGTTCTGAAAGCGGATGACGCCCTGGCGCGGCGTCTCCACCAGCGCCGAGTCGATGAGCAGTTGGCAGGTCGTTGTTCCGCGGCCGTTGGCAGGCGATACGGTGATCCACGGCGCGTCGGTCGTGGCGATCCACGCATCGTCCGACGCTATGCGGACCGTGCGGGTTCCTCCGTCGGCTCCGATGGTTATTTCCTTGCTGTCCGGTCCGAACGGGGCGTTCGTCTTGTCGTCGGTACAGGCGGCCAGGGCCATCGTTCCGAGCAGGATGCTTATGTATGTCAGATGTTTCATGTTCGTCGCTCTGTTTATTGCAGCATTTCGTCGCAGTTGATGATCTTCTGCGTCTTGTCGTACACAAGCATGTAGGCTCCGTTCCGCCAGTAGATGCAGATGTCCGACGCATCGAATACTATGTTCGGGTTGTCGCTGATGTCAAGGTTGTAGATCAGATACGAAATCTTGTCGTCTACCTTGCGCAGGTCGTTCGACCCCAGAAACAGCCCTCGCAGTCCCGTGTGTTTGTAGATTCCCGTCGGCCATTCGCGCAGGCAGCGGGCTCCGTTGTCGTCGCGTTGTCCGCGTACGGCGAATACCGTCAGTCCCGATGAGTTGAGCGGTTTGTAGGGGAACGACGCAAAGGCGTTGTACGACAGGTCCACTCCGTACAGATAGGGCAGATCTTCGGCCGTGAAGTCCTTCGGCAGTTCCTTCAGTCGGTTGTAGGTCAGGTCCAGCGAGGCCAGCGAGGCCGCGAATTCGCCTTTGAACGAGCCTTCCGGTATCTCGGTCATGCCGTTTCCGCGCAGGATGATGTAGCTCACATAGGAGTTCGTTCCGCTCAGCAGTTCCTTGGGGAATACCTTTATCTTGTTGTTCGCCAGCGTCAGCGTGTTGACCAGAATTCCGTTGAAGTCGTCCGGCAGTTTTTCGATTTCGTTGTAGGAGAAGTCTACGGTCTTTATCACATACTTGCCTTTCGAGGAGAAGATGTTGGGGAATACCTTCAGTTTGTTGTAGGTCGCCGAGAAGGTCTCCATGTCTTCCATCGGGCAGAATTTTCCGTTCGTCGTCGGGAATTCTTCAATCAGATTGTGGTCCAGGCGTATCTCCGTCGGGGCCACTTCTCCCAGACCTCCCGCGGGCAGTTTGCTGATTTTGTTTTCGCACATGTCCAGCGCGCCCAGTTTCTTCAGATTGCGGAACGAGTCCGGTATGGCCGTCACGTTGTTGTTGCGGCAGTAGAAGAGTTGCAGTACGTTCTGCGATTTTCCGTTGCCTATCGCTTCCAGGCCCGCGGCCAGTCCGTCCGGGTCGTGTTCGCTCCATTGTTTGTTTTCCGAGATGTTCAGCGACACAAGTTTCGGCATTTCGGCCAGCACTTGCGGGAATTGTTCCATCTTCGGGCAGTTGTAGAGTTCCAGGTCGGTGCAGCTCTCCAGCTGGATCATTTCGGCCGGCAGTTCCTTGATTTCGCTGTTGGCTATGTTGAGGATTTCCAGTTTCTTCAGGTTGCCGATCTCCTTGGGCAGCGATTTGAGACCGTTGCAGATTTTGCCGTGGAGGTTGGCCGCCGGGCGGATGTTGAGTTGGTTGCCCTGGGTGTCGAATATCTGGTTTTCCGTGTAGCCCTCGTCATAGAGTGCCGTCGAGGGCGTGTGGATGTCGTGTTCGCGCAGGGCAAGGGCACAGGGCCACGACATTTGCGTCGCCGGGTGGTGTTTTTCGTAGTATGCCTTGTGGTTGGCCATCCGGTTGCGCGCACGGTTCGCCATGCTCGTCGCCAGGTCTTCCGTCGGGTCATAGTAGTTTTTGTCGTTCTGCGTACCTAAGTAGAGTTCGATCATTTCCGTCAGTTGGCCGATGGCCGCAGGCATGTCGCCGCGGAATCCGAATCCGCTCAGGTCCAGACGCGCTACGCGGCCGTTGTCGTGGAGCTGCACGCCCGGTTGGGCGCCCCACAGGTCGGGGTCCTTGTTGAAGTCCCAGTTGGCTCCCGGGTTGTAGCTTTCGCCCGCATAGGACCAGCGCGGGCCGTCGAGGGCTTCCCAAATGGCCTTCAGTGCGTAGTAGTCCTTGATATATTCGTCGCTTTCGTAGAGCGCGATTTTGGCTTTGATTTCGGTCGTTTCGTTGTCTTCCACCGTGAAGTTCGCCGCGGCAGGCCGGGCGTTCGTCTCAAGGGCGGTCTTGTTCTTGTCGTAGGTCACATACGAGACTATGCGGTATTCGCCCGCAGGCAGCGACAGCAGCGAGTCGCATTTGCTCGACGAGGTCTGGTAGCCGAACGTGCCGTTTGCTTCGTTCTGTTCGTCGAAGTGGATGGCAAATTCCATCGGCAGTTTCTCGAACGTCGTCAGGTCGTTCGTTTCGGTGTTCTGTACCGTCAGGTCCGTGTGTTTGATTTCGTCGAACGTGTATTGGCGGTTTACGTTGCCGGCGCGGGTCCGGACAAAGTCCGACATGTCTTTCAGCAGCGTGACGCGTACTTTGCCGCGCGGCGTCACGTTCACCGTCAGGTCGTGGGTCGTCAGTCCGCCCGCTGCCACCGTCAGTTCGTTCTGTTGCGGCAGGCCGTTGTAGAGCAGTTCGTCGTGCTTGTCATAGAGCGAGAACGCCACTACACGGTAGTTTCCCGTCAGTAGTTTGAGTTTGGTGCTTCGCAGGCCGTATTCCGCCGCGTCCTTGTCCGCCGCATCCAGCGTCAGGGTCTGGGCAAGCATGGTGCCGTTGTAGTCCAGACGTACCGTCACTTTCGTCGCGTCCGACAGGTAGTCCAGCTGCGTTTGTACCGCACGGCCCGCCAGCGTCGTTTTTTCGTAGGAGACCTCCTTGTAGAGTTTGAACTGTACATGGCCGTAGTCGAGTTCCCGGTTGTCGGTGCCGTCTTCGGAGCATCCGCCCAGCAGGGTCATCGCCATGCACGTCGCCGTCGCAAGCAGGATGAGTTTGAAAAGTTTCATGTTCAAAACCTTGTGCTGTGTTCTCTGTTAATTATCGTTCTTTCGGTATAAAGGCCCCGCCCCGTGGGACGGGGCCTTCGTTTCGCAGGTCGGTTATTCCGGTTTGTATTCGACTACCAGATAGGCAACCTGCATGGAGTTCAGTTTAAGGATGACTTGGGTTTTCCCGGCAGTTTCGGAATTGTACATCAGCATGGAGTGGTCTCCCATCCGATACAGGGCGATCAGATCATCGTTTTCGATATATGTCTCATCGTATTCCGGCAGATTGAGGTTCACCATTATCGCAGAGCCCGTGAGCGTCAGTTTGTACTGCGGCAGGCCCATTCCGCCGAAGTCGTTGTTGTAGTCTTCATCGCCCGCCACAAGTTGGGCAAGCGTTGCGCCCGGGGTCTCCTCTACCAAGGTGATTTCATTTTCCCCTCCTTGTTTCTTTTCCTCGAACTTGAATTCGATGATGCCAACGATTTCAGTTCCGTTCTTGAATACGAAGTAGGCCGTCGGGTTGACGGGTTTTTCATAGGTCCAGACGAACGAACCGTCTTTGTAAGAGCCGGCAATCTTGATCAGTTTGCCGTTTTCATTATAGCCGTTGGCCAGATCGACCCAGCGCGGCGTCAGTTGCGATTCGGCATAGGGGCCCTTCTCTCCGTAGACTTCGTAGGAATCGTATGCCGTGTTGAATTTCAGTTCGGCCATATCTCCGTCCCGCTCCGTCGTGTAGGTGAGGTTGTAGATTGCAGGTACGGCAGCCCACTTGTCTTCGTAGGGGAATGTGCCTTTCGGCATTTGGGTAAGTGTGTAGTCAGCCATGGACGGTTCATAGAATTCTACAAATTCTCCGGCAACGTCGGATGCCTGGCTTAGTGTCGTAACAATATATTTTTTGTATTCTTCCTTGATTTCGTTCCCTGCCAGCAGTTCGGCGGGGTCGTTGATTGCGACCGAGGCAAGCAGAGCCACAACTACACCTTTGCGGGCTTCACCTGCGTTTTCTGTTACCGAAATCGAATAGCGGCGTTCTTTGAGTACATTGTTGCTATCCGATTCGGTTTCCGTGGCTTCGACTTTGATCCACCCGGTTTGGGATGCGGCTGCGCTCAGCGTTCCCGCCACTTCTGCGAACTTGAAAACCTTGGGTTCGTCTATGCTCACAATGTAGCCGTGCATCCCTTGGTCAACCCAAGACGAATTGCCGCTATTGAAGAATTGTCCTTTGGCGTTGAAGCGGCTTTCGGCCACGAATCCCGTCATTTCGTAGTGGTTGCGGCAGGCGGGTATCTTGACCGTGTAGGCGTATTTCAGGTCCGGGTTGTTGCGGGCGCACAATACGAATTTGCCTTCCTGGTCACCGTCCAGCGGGTATTTCGTCGGGTCGGCTTTCAGCAGGATTTTCACTTGTTCGCCCGCTTCGCCTTTGTAGTCGGCTTCGGACAGCCATTCCGATTTCTCGGCCAGGCGCCATGCGAAGTTGGCTTCCACCAGAATCGGGTACATGTAGCCCGAGAGCCCCGACGGCCATGCCAGTTCGATGGTCTGAGCCGGGGTTTCATTGTATATGTAGCCCAGTTCTCCTTCCGAAGCATAAACAAAACTGCCGTCTTTCATCTTGCTCGTGTAGAGCGTCAGGGCGCGTTCTTGTTGTTCGATGCTCAGCGTCGCAATTACTTTCGACTGGCCGCCCATGGTCAGCGTCACTTCGCACTTGGGTGCGTCGTCGAAGTTCTCTATTTCATAGGTTCCGATAGTCACTTCCGCCTTTCCGGCTTCGCCGTATTGCGTCAGCACCTTGTGTTCGCCGTCCGCAATGTAGAACGACTGGGAGGCGTTTTCCGGAATCGAGACTTCCCATTTCATGTTGGCCTCGAATGCGAGGGTATGGCTTTCGCCGGGTATGATCGCGGTTTCTATGGCTTCGGGGAATACGGGGGTTCCTGCGGGGCCGTCTTCACCCGTCTCCGAGCAGGACACCAGTGCAAGGCTCAGACCTGCGGTCAGAAGCATCGCCCAATGCAAAAAGTTCTTTTTCATGATTTTTGACTTTTCGTTAAACGCTATAATTAAAGAGAACGCTTTTCGCCGTTTCCCGTATTACATGCCTTCTTCTCGTTGCAGACGGTCCGCTTCTTCGTCGCTGACCCATTCCAGTATCGTGTAGAAGTTGCCTACCGAGCCCACAGGCGTGCCCAGGTTCTCCACATACATGTGGGACCAGAGCGCTGCGAAGTTTTCGCACGCGCTGTAGTACGATACATAGTTCTGGGCGCTTTCCGTCAGGATTTTGTTGTCGCCGCGGATGATTCCGAATACCGATGCTTCGTCGGAGATCACCTGGTCCGAATCCATCGACACTTTCGGTTCGGCAGGGTCCGTGGGGTCGAAGCGCAGAGTCACGTCGTAGCCGTTGAACAGCCAGTCATGCAGAATGACAAGGTTTTCTTCCGTCGGGTGTTTTTCCGTGCGGATCAGTCGCTGTGTGCTCTTGTTGTCCACTCCCGGGTAGTCTTGCAGGAACATCGAGGTGACCACACACCAGCCCGTGTAGTTTTCCAATGCAAAGGGGCAGCTCTTGACCATCTTCACGTTCGTGCCGTTGCCGTAGAATTCCCATTCCAGTTGTTCCGGCATCACCAGGCGCAGGTTGAAGTTCACCGTGTCGGCGATTTCCAGCGCCGCATAGTTGCCGTGGACCAGGATTTCCGTCGCCAGCTTGCCCGCCGGTATGGTTATCGTGTTGCTCTTCAGTCGGTAGTGTAGTCCTTCGATGGCTTTGCTTCCCTTGTCGATTACCTCTACGCCGAACGTGCGGTCGTAGTCGCACGACTTCGTCGAGGCTACTTGCACCGCAAAGTAGTGTTCCGCATCGTCGGGTATCATGTGCAGCGACATCGTGTCGGCGAACATCACATATTCGGCGTCGGAGTAGGTCGTGCGTTCCTGGTTGCAGCCCGGTACGAGTGCAGCAAGGAGCGTGGCAGCCGATATGACCGTTATGATTCGTTTCATGTTTCGTCTTCTTTTATTTGTTGCTTTCGTTGGGCAGGATTTCCGAGCCCGGGGCGTCCAGTTCGTGCTGCGGAATCGGCCAGACCATGCGCGGGTCGTCGCCCTCGATTTTCAGCGTGCTTCCTTCTTCCATCGCGTAGCTCTGTTTCTTGCGCTCGAAGCCCATCTTCCAGCGTTTGAGGTCGTGCAGGCGGAATCCCTCCATGTAGAGTTCGCGCACTCGTTCGTTGGAGATTTGTTCTTTCCAGTTGGCCTGCGTGACGTTCAGCGTGCCGCCTGTCTGGTGGCGGCTCTGGCTCAGAGTCGTCAGGTCCTTGCTCGCCGCCGAGTAGTTGGGCGTCGGCAGATTGCAGTAGGCTTCCGCACGAATCAGATATTGTTCCGCCAGCCGGAAGGGTTTGGGCATGCAGCGGTGGAATATGTTGCTTTGGACGAATGTCCGGTTGCCGTAGTACTTCACCAGCACCGGCGAATCCATGCCGTTGCCATAGCCGATGACAATGCCGTTGCTCTTGTCGGCAAAGTAGCTCGCATAGCGCAGGTCGTTTTGGCCGTAGGCGCTGAGTACCCATTGCGCCGGAGCGAAGTCCGGGTAGAAGTAGCGGTAGTCGCGGGTGAAGTTCAGAAACGCTGCACCCAGGTCGCCCGTCTTGTCGGTTACGAGAAGATCTATGCGGAAAATCACTTCGGGGCTTTTGTCGTAGAACCACATGTAGTCGAACTGTGTCAAGCCGTCCGACGTGATGGCGGTTTTCGCATTGGCCAGCGTGAAGTTGTGTTCGTCGATAAGTTTCGACGAGTATTCGATGGCCGTCTCCCAGTCCTGCATGTAGAGGGCTACACGCGCATGGAGCGCTTGGGCCGCCGCAAGGGTGAAGTAGATCGAGTTGGCTTCGTTGTTCTTTTCTTCATCGGAGAGCAGGGCTTCGGCTTTCGCCAGGTCTTCCAGCACAAGCGCATACGAATCGTAGAGCGATGCACGGCGCACGGGTTCTTTCTCGAAGTATTTCGTGCGGAGTACCACTCCCAGTTCATTTTCGGCCGTCGCCGGGTCGTAGGCTTTGCAGAAGCATTTCAGCAGTTCCGAGTAGCAGAGCGCACGGATGGCGTACACTTCGCCCGTGTAGATGTCCAGTTCGTCGAGTTTCTCGTCGTCGGTTTCCTTGGCTTTCACCGCGTCGATGCGGTCCAGATAGAAGTTGCAGTCGCCGATGGTCGTGTAGAGCGAGCCGTAGACCGCTTCGATTTCGGAGTTGGTCGAGCGCACGGTCCACAGGTAGTGGTTGCCGTAGATGTTGCTGTTGCCCTCCACCGCATATACCAGGTCGCTCTGGATGTCCGGCAGCAGCGTCAGATAGCCCGTGTAGAGGGCCGCGCTCTTCAGACTGGAGTAGATGCCGACCACGTGCTGTTCGGCATCGTTGTAGTTCTGCATCCCGCCGTTTTCGGGTATCGACTGCCCCGGAAACTTGTCCAGGCAGGAGACCGCACCCATCAGCAGAGCGAACGCCGCGAAGCAGATTTTGATATGGTGTTCTATTCTTTTCATTATCTTGTGGTCCGCTGTTTAGAAAGTTAGGTCGAGCCCGAACGTGAACTGGCGCGCCGCAGGGTATTGGGCGATGTAGATGTTCGACGGGCTTTCGGGGTCCAGACCCGAGAATTTCGTGAAGGTGAAAAGGTTCTGCGCCTGCGCATAGATTCTCACTCCGTTCAGTACGCGCGTCTTCTGCAGCAGGTTCTTCGGCAGCGAGTAGCTCAGCATCAGGTTCTTCAGTCGCAGGAACGACGCATCTTCCAGCAGGCGCGAGTCGAATTCGGTGTATACTCCGTGGCGCGGGATGTCGGTCACGTCGCCCGGTTTTTTCCAGCGTTCCAGCAGGCGGCGCGACTGGTTGTTCGACGCAAAGCGGCCGTTCGATTCGTTGAAGTAGCGGTCGTTGTTGATCATCCAGCGGTCGGCCACCCAGCTGAACTGGGCCGTCAGCGAGAGCCCTTTCCACGAGAGCGACGTGCCGAAGCCGCCTTCCCACGGGGCATACATGCTCTTGCCGATCATCACCTTGTCTTCGTCGCGCAGTTCGGTCGTCAGCGCGCCGTCTTTCGTGTACCACAGGGCGTCGCCGTTCGCAGGGTTCACACCCGCAAAGCGGTTGATGTAGAATTCGCCTACGTCGTGGCCCACCACCAGTTTCTTGCTCGTGTTGGCGAGTTCGTATTCCCGTACTCCGTTGTAGAGTTCCGTGATTTTGTTCTTCGTGTAAGAGACCGTCGCGTTGGCCGTCCACAGGAAGTCCTTGTGGGCAATCAGCGTTCCCGAGAGGGTAAGTTCCACACCTCGGTTCACCATGCCGCCTACGTTGTCCCAGCGGAATCCGTAGCCGTTGTCCGAGTACGACTGGGGTACTTCCATCAGCATGTCCGTGGTCTTCTTGTTGTAGAGTTCGAGGTCTACTTCCAGGCGGTTCCAGAATCCGAAGTGCAGACCCAGGTTCGTCGTCCAGGGTTTTTCCCACTTCAGTCCGTCGGTGCTTTGTTGGATGGGCGCTACGCCCGCATTGCCCGCGTAGTTCGCACCGCCGCCGATAAGGGCCAGATGTTCGTAGTTGGGTATGGCCGAGTTGCCCGAGGTTCCGGTCGAGAATTGGATTTGGGCGTTCGTCAGCCAGTGGCCCACGTTGTCCATGAAGCGTTCGTTGCGCATGTTCCACATGAAGCCCACCGACCAGAAGCGGCCCCAGCGGTTGTCCTTGCCGAAGCGCGACGAGGCGTCGGTACGGGCCGCCAGTTCGACCATGTAGCGGTTGTCATAGTTGTATTCCGCACGGGCGAAGAACGACAGGTAGCCGTAGTCGTCGTCCGTCATGTCGTTCCAGCTCGTCACTCGCGTCGCGTTGCTGATGTTGGTCAGTTTGTTGTTCGTCTGGCCTTTGGCTATCAGCGAGAAATCTTCGTAGTGGTAGTTGATTCCCTCGTGTCCCAGCAGGAAGTTGAACGAGTGTTTGTCGTTCAACTTCAGTGCGTAGTTGATCGTGTTGGTGATTTGGAGGTTCAGTCCGTCGGTCGAGCTGCGCTGCGCCGTGCCGTCGTTCAGATTGGGCGAGTATTCGGGGTACGATACGCCGAATCCCGTCGTGTGGGAGTAGTCGATGCCGAATTGCGAGCGGACGGTCAGTCCTTCGATGATGGTCGCTTCGGCAAAGAGCGACGAGAATATTTTGTATTTCTTGAATGTCAGCGGGTTGTTCGCCGTCCATTCCAGCGGGTTCTGGCCCTGGCCTTTCCAGCTGCCGTCTTCGATGGAGGCCACCGAGCCGTCTTTGCGGTAGGGGTTCCAGTAGGGCATCATGAACTGCGCCGCCGAAATCGGCGTCACCAAGGTCATCACCCCGTCGTCGGCACGTTGTATTTCCTGGTAGTTCAGTGCCGTGTTGGTGCCGATTTTCAGCCACTTCGCCGCGCGCTGTTCTACGTTCGCACGTATCGAGTAGCGCTCGAATCCCGAGCCGATGGCCGTACCTTCCTGGTTGTAGTAGCCGCCCGAAACATAGTAGTTGGTCTTTTCCGTGGCGCCCGATACCGAGAGTTCGTAGTTCTGGAGCAGTGCCGCATCGTTGTAGACCGCATCCAGCCAGTTTATGTCGGTCTTGCTCAGCAGGTCGTAGTTCTTGCCCGCCGTCTGGCCGATTTCCTTTTCATAGCGGATGCGTTCCTCGGTGTTCATGATATTCCAGTTTTGCTGGTTTATCTGCGAGAAACCCAGTTGCATCCGGTAGTTGATGGTCGGATGGTCGGCCATGCGGCCGCGTTTGGTCGTGATGACGATTACGCCGTTCGCGGCGCGGGCGCCGTAGATCGAGGTCGACGAGGCGTCCTTGAGTACCGACAGCGATTCGATGTCGGCCGGATTGACCGTGTTGAAGTCGGCGCTCGAAATCGCTACGCCGTCAAGAATATAGAGCGGTGCCGTGCCCGAGTTTATCGAGTTTACGCCGCGGATTTTCATGATCGTCGATTCGCTCGGTTCGCCCGATACGGCCATCACCGACAGACCCGGTACCTGGCCTTGCAGCGCTTGGTCGAAAGCCGCCGTCGGCGTGTTTTCGATGTTCTCGGCCTTGATGGTCGCGACCGAGCCCGCTACCGTGCCTTTCTTGCGGACGCCGTAGGCGATCACCACCACGTCTTCAAGAGCCTGCGAATCGTTTTCCATCGCTACGTCGTAGCGGACGGCCGGGCTTCCGCCGGGTACCACGAATTCTACGTCCTTGTAGCCGATGTACTGGAACAGCAGTCGGGTTCCTGCGGGCACGGAAATGGTGTAGGTGCCGTCGATAAGCGTCGAGACGCCCGTCGTGGCTCCTGCGATCACGTTCACTCCGATCAGAGGCTGTTTGTCCTCGGCCGCAGTGACCGTGCCGCTCACCTGGATTTTACCCCCCCCCTGCGCGGCGGCCGTTACCGGGCCGAAGCACAGTGCAAGAGCAAGAACCGTGAGTAAAAGTTTGGTTTTTTGCATTAGTGCGATTCTTAGAACATAGTTAGGTTGCAAAGAAATGAAATATATTCGAGTTTTCCAAATATTCCGTCCGGGCTTTCGCTTCCAGTTTTCGCCCCGGGATATTCGTTGCCATATCATATTGTAAGGAATTTCTTTGGTTTCAGGACGTTTTCGTAACGAAAAAGGGACCCTTGCAAGGGTCCCTTTGCGTTGTTGCGCATGCGGTTTTTAGTCGTCGTCGCGGTCCATGTGGGCTACATAGACGGCGTGCATCATCGCCTCGCGCTTCTGTACCGACGGCTTGGTGAAATACTGGCGGCGGCGCAGTTCCTTCAGTACGCCCGTGCGTTCGTATTTGCGTTTGAATTTCTTCAGGGCGCGTTCGATGTTTTCGCCCTCTTTTACCTGCATGATAATCATGATATTCGTTTTTTTAGTTCAATTTTTTTGCACCTTTTCTCGCCTCGGCATAGCCCGAATAAATTCGGCTCTGCTCTCGGTTTATCGAGAACTTTCGTTCTTTTGTTTTTTCGCGGGTCTTCCCGCCGTGGGGTTCTTCGGGCCGGGGAATCTGCGTTCCTCCGCGTCCCTTTCGTCGGTCGTTTACTCGTCGTCGTCACCGCCGGGAGGCGCAAAACTCAAGTAGGGAGCCAGCCTCGCGGCTTCTCCGGGTTTGAGTCTGTTGTCTTCGTTAAATGCTTCCGGGGTGCTCCAACCTCCTTTCAACTGCCTTGTTTTGAGTATTCTCCGTAGCAGCTGCGGCGTCAGATAGGGATGCCGCTGCAACTCCGGAGCGGGCGCAAAGTTAATATGAATTTTCCGAATTCTGCAACTGTCGCAGCAAATTTGTGCCGAAATCTTTTCGTAGTTGCTCTCCGTCACGCCTTCCACTTCGGTCAGTTGTTCCGTCCGCCAGTAGCCGCCCAGGCGTTCGCGATAGCGGACAATCCGGCCCGCGGTCTTTTCGCCGATGCCGTTTACCAGCAGCAGGGTCGCCGAATCCGCGTCGTTCAGCTCGATCGGATAGCGCGGGGCGGCCGGTTCGCGTTCGCTGAAAATGATGTAGGGTTCCAGCGCCGTCGCTACCGAATCGCTCACCGCATAGCATTTGCGCAGTTCCGCCATGTCGCAGATGGGGTGGGTGTCGCGCCACTTCACGAAGGTCCGGGCTTGTTGGCGCGTCAGCGCGCCGATGGCTTCCAGGTAGCGGGCGCTCACCGTGTCTATGCGGAATTGTTCCGGCGGCAGCGGTTCCGCCACCATCCGGCCCGGGCGGTATCCCTGCGGCGCAGTGGTGTAGCGGCGGGCTATGCGGATGTGGGGTTTCAGCACCCGGTAGAGCGAATCGTCGATTCCGTAGCATGCCGCCACGTCTTCCGGTATGCGGAATATCTTGTCATAGGAGCGGTAGCGGACCAGGCTCGCCGCTTCGGTTTGCGTCAGGCCCATTTCGCGCAGTTGTTCGTAGCTCACCGTGTTCGGGTCGAAGGGTCTCGGGCGCAGCGTGTCCCGCCGGGTTGCGTGGCGTTGGTTCGTTTCCGCTTCCCGTGCCGCGCCCGCGTCCGTTCTCGGGCGCGCAAGCAGAGCCACTCCCAGCGCCAGCAGGGCCAGCGGCAGGAATATCGCCACTCCTCGTATCTCCCTCTCCGTGAACAGCGGTTTCATTTCTCTTGATAAATTTTCGCGTCTTCTTTACAAAATTAGTGCGTTCGCGCCGTTCTGCAAAATTTTTTCCCGGTTCGTGGTTTATTTTCGTGTCGCCGTCCCGTAGGTCGGAATTGCGCAATATAGGGCGGTTGCAGCTCTCGCTGTTCGGGCACGACCTGCTGCGGAGGACGAACGGCGGTCATAAACAGCGTTATACGCAGGGACAGCAATCGACCGAGGTGCAGCGTATCGGCTGACGCTTACTCGAACCCTACGATTTCGGGGCGGGTGGGGCGATAGCGGTATTGTTCCAGACGGGTGGAATTCGACAGCCGGAAATATTCGCTGTCGGCAAGTCCGTTCTTGTTGAACGCAACGCCCAGCCGAATCTGTACGGTGCTGAAGATAAGCCGTTCGTTCTTGATGCGGATGCCGCCGCCGAGCGACGCGAAGAAGTCGTTCTTGAACGCGTTGGGCGAGTAGCCGATCAGCCCCAGGTCGGCGAATCCGAAAAAGGCGATGCGGAAACCCAGCGGCTGCCACGGGGTGAAGAGCACCGTTTCGGTGTTCAGCACCGCGCGGTTGGTGCCCAGAATCCGTTCCTTGAGCGCCTGTAAGCCGTTGCGGCGCGTGAAGCGGATGCTTTCGTCGTTGCCCGTGCCGCGGTTCCAGCCGTGGGTGTAGTTGAGCATCAGGAATTGGCGCAGGCGGCTGCGTCCGGCGATGAACAGGTGGGAGAACCACCGCAGGTCGATGTCGACGGCGCTGTGGTTCCATTTGCCGGTGAGGGGTTCGATGTAGCTGCCCAGGGTGAGGCCGCCCATGATGTAGCCCGCTCGCCGGAATCCGCCGGTGCGGTAGCTCAGACCGAGGTAGACTTCGTCGTTGAATTCGCCCCACGAATAGCCGCTGACGATTTCGGCCTTGTAGCCCGTCGCCAGATACTCGTCCGAGCCGAATCCGTATATCATGTTGGCCGTGAGGAATTTTTCGCGGTAGATGCCCGCTCCGAAAAGCGCCGCGTCGTGGCTGTGCAGCGACGGGTGATGGTTGGCGGTCACGTCGTTCGGGCGCAGGAGGAAACGGCGGTGGTTGTAGCGGCCCGTGAGGTATACGCTCGACGAGACCGAGGGCAGGAAGTGCGAGTAGCCGCCCCACGCATCGAAATTGCGGGCGCGTACCAGCAGCGACGTGTCCTGCTCGATCATGTATTCCTTGAACTTCAGATTGTTGTAGCTCACGCCCGCTTCGTAGTCCGTGGGCCGCAGAAATTCCTTGCACAGCTTCGCATCGAGGGTCGAGTTGTAGAATGCGCGCCCTGCGGCGAATTCCGCCGTGAAGAACGTTCCCAGCACGTTGGGAATTTCGTACTCCACTTCGTTGCCGCCGTAGGAGAAGTCGCGGCGGCTGAAGTTGGTCTTGACCTTGAGCATGTTGCCCGTGCCGAGAATGTTGGCGTCTTCGAGCGCCACCATCGTGCGGCCCTCCGAATAGGCGCCGCCGTCGACGGTGATCGTCCAGCTGTCGCGGGTGCGGATAAGCAGGTCGACACGCATGGTGTCGAGCGTGTCGGGGCGCACGGCGATTTCTACGCCCGAGATGTAGCGGCGCGAGCGCAGCAGTTGTTTGGTGCGGACGATAAGCTGCGGGTCGAACGTGTCGCCCGACTTGAAAAGCAGGTCGCGGCGCACGACGCGTTCTTCGGTCAGGGCGTGGAGCTTGTTGCCGGTGCGCCGGAGCCAGTTGCCGTCGGAGCGGAACACCTGCTGCCGTTCGACGTGGATGTCGCCGATGGTTTTGCCTGCGTAGGCGGCCAGCGCGCGGTTTTCGTCGAGCACGCGGCCGTTTTGCACCGTGTCGGTGCGCGGCCGCACGAAGAACCAGCCGTAAAGCAGACGTGGCACGGCGCGGCGGCTCGATTTCACGCGGATGCTGTCATAGAGACGTTGGTTGCGCTGTTCGCTGATTTTCGACAGGCTGTCGCGCGGGATGCGGTCGGGGTGGTACGTGCCGGGCCATGCGGCTGTCGCCCGGGTGAGGGGCAGCACCGCTGCAAGCACGAACAACAAGATGCACAGCCGGCCGGACATGGGTCGAAAAATGGTATAATATTCCGCGAATATAACGATTTTTTCCTTGAAAATCGTATGCCAAGCCGCGCCGGACGGGGTTTCAAAGGCCGCCGGAGAGTTGATAGCGGGCATACCGGCGGTACCAAGAAGAGCCCGACGTAACAAAAAAAGCCGCGCAAAAGCGCGGCAAATATGGACCAGAGTTCCCGACCAAGGAATTTCCTAAGACAGGGGTCTGCGGCTCAGCGGCGGCTTTCCTTGGCCTCGATACACTCGGTGGCGTGGGGAACTTTCATCAGCCGTTCCTTGGGAATCAGCTTCCCGGTGGTCTTGCAGATGCCGTAGGTCTTGTTCTCGATGCGGACCAAGGCCATTTCGAGGTTGCGGATGAACTTCATCTGGTGGGTGGCCAGCCGTCCGTTCTCCTCCTTGGAGAGGGTGGCGGCGCCTTCTTCGAGCACCTTGTAGGTGGGCGAAGTGTCTTCCGTGTCGTTGTCGGCCGTGTGGGTGATGGTGGCGCGCAGAAGCTCGTAGTCGGCCCGTGCGTTTTCCAACTTCTTGAGGATGACCTGTTTGAACTCCTCCAATTCGGCGTCGCTGTATCTGCTTCTTTCGTCTGCCATGGCTTTTCGCGTTAGGTTTAGTGTAAAATTAAGCATTATATTCCGATAATGCAAGCATTTCGCACCGAAACTGCATCCGCCTACACTCGGGTCACGGCGATGCGCAGGGGCTGTTCGTCGATTTCGGCATCGGCGACAACGGCTCCCGCGGGTTCGGCGGCGGTGCGAACCTCCACGGCCAGCGTCTGCGAGGCGATGTATCCCGCGTGCCGGGCCACGGCGTCGGCCACCAACTCGCAGTCGGCGATTTCGACCCGGATGCGGTCCGTGACCTCGAATCCCGAATCCTTGCGGATATTCTGGATGCGGTTTATCAACTCGCGTGCCACGCCCTCGGCGCGCAGGTCGTCGGTGAGCGTGATGTCGAGCGCCACGGTCAGCTTGCCTTCGGACGCAACGAGCCACCCGGGCATGTCCTCCGACGAAATCTCGAAGTCGGCCGCGGTGACGCCGATGCGTTCGCCGCCCATGTCGAGCACCGTTTCGGGCGAGGTCTCGATGGCGGCGATCTGTTCCTGCGTGAATTCCGCGGTCATGGCGGCAATCTGTTTCATGTACTTGCCGTAGCGGGGCCCGAGGGTCTTGAAATTGGGTTTGATACGCTTGGTGAT
The DNA here is from genome assembly GCA_948736885.1 of uncultured Alistipes sp. The sequence goes on along the minus strand of CAPXWY010000001.1, from coordinate 215,731 downwards.
GACGCCTGCGGTGTTTTGGATAAGTTCGATTTCCTTGACGTTGACTTCGCCCATGACCAGTTCGCGGACCGCTTCGATATGGGCGGCCATGGCGGGGTCGAGGACGGGTACGACGATTTTTTGCAGCGGCTGGCGCACCTTGATGGAGACCTTGCGGCGCAGCGCCAGGACCATCGACGAGAGCTGCTGGGCCAGCGCCATCATCTCCTCCAGTCCGGTGTCGATGTCGGCGGGGCTGGCTTTGGGGAATGCCGCAAGGTGGACCGATTCGTCGCTGTGGCGGCCGCTGACAGCGTTCAGGTCGCAGAAAATCCGGTCGGCGATGAACGGTGCGAACGGTGCGGCGAGCAGGGCCACGGTTTCCAGGCAGGTGTAGAGCGTCTGGTAGGCGGCCAGTTTGTTGGCGGTCATTTCACCGCCCCAGAAACGCTTGCGGTTCAGCCGCACGTACCAGTTGGAGAGGTTCTCGCAGACGAACTCCTGGATGGCGCGTGCTGCCGGCGTCGGGTCGTAGTCCTCCAGGCAGCGGGTGACGTCGGCGACAAGTGTGTTCAGGAGCGAAATGATCCAGCGGTCGATTTCGGGCCGTTTCTCGACGGGTATCGTCTCTTCGCGGCCGGTGAAGCCGTCGACGTTGGCATAGAGGGCGAAGAACGAATAGGTGTTGTAGAGCGTGCCGAAGAACTTGCGGCGCACTTCGTCCACCCCCTCGCGGTCGAACTTGAGGTTGTCCCACGGCTGCGAGTTGGAAATCATGTACCAGCGCGTGGCGTCGGCGCCGTAGGTGTCGAGAATCTCGAATGGGTCGACGGCGTTGCCCAGTCGCTTGGACATCTTGTTGCCGTTCTTGTCGAGTACCAGCCCGTTGGAGATGATGTTCTTGAACGCAACCGAATCGAAGAGCATCGAAGCGATGGCGTGCAGCGTGAAGAACCAGCCGCGCGTCTGGTCGACTCCCTCGGCGATGAAGTCGGCGGGGTAGACCTGGCCGAATTCTTCCTTGTGCTCGAACGGGTAGTGGACCTGCGCATAGGGCATCGCGCCCGAATCGAACCACACGTCGATGAGGTCGGGTTCGCGGTACATGGGCCGTCCGTCGGGCGCGACAAGCACGATTTGGTCGACGTAGGGACGGTGGAGGTCGATGTTGGCCGTCGAATAGTTTTCGGCCGACATGTCGCCGACCTTGAAATTCTTGTAGGGGTTTTCCTGCATCAGCCCTGCGGCGATGGACTTGTCGATTTCGGCCATCAGTTCGGCGACCGAACCGATGCACTTCAGTTCGGCGTGGTCCTCCGTGGCCCATACGGGCAGCGGCGTGCCCCAGAAGCGCGAGCGCGACAGGTTCCAGTCGACCAGCCCTTCGAGCCACTTGCCGAAACGCCCCGACCCGGTGGATTCGGGACGCCAGCGGATGGTCTTGTTCAGTTCGATCATCCGGTCGCGCAGGGCCGTGGTGCGGATGAACCACGAGTCGAGCGGGTAGTAAAGCACGGGTTTGTCGGTACGCCAGCAGTGGGGGTAGGAGTGGGTGTGCTTCTCGATTTTGAAGACCTTGTTTTCGGCCTTGAGCATGACGGAAAGGTCGATGTCGAGGGTCGAATCGGCGTCGGTGAGTTTGTCGTCGTAAGCGTTCTTGACATAGCGTCCGGCATATTCGGCGTAGTGCTTCCGGTCGACGTGCGTGCGGACGAATTCGGGGTCGAGGTCTTCGAGGAGGAAGAAGCGGCCCTGCCTGTCGACCATCGGCTGGTTCTTGCCGGCCTTGTCGACCATGAACAGCGGCGGAATGTCAGCGGCGCGGGCCACGCGTGCGTCGTCGGCACCGAACGTGGGGGCGATGTGTACGATGCCCGTACCGTCGGAGGTGGTGACGTAGTCGCCCGCGATGACGCGGAACGCATCGCCGTCGGGCTTTACCCACGGAATCAGCTGTTCGTAGCGGATGCCGACGAGTTCGTCGCCGCGCCAGCTCTGTCCGGTGACTTCGTAGGTGCCCTCCATCTTCTTGGTGAAGTAGGCGGGGACGAGGTCGCGGGCGAGAATGACGGCTTGCTGCGTCTCGGTATAGGGGTTGGTGCACAGCACCTTGACGTATTCGACCGACGGACCGACGGCAAGCGCGGTGTTGGAGGGCAGGGTCCACGGAGTGGTGGTCCAGGCCAGGAAGTAGAGCGGGCAGTCGTCGTTGCCGAAGAGTTTTTCGCTCAGTTTGTCGCGGACGACGGCGAACTGGGCCGTGCAGGTCGTGTCCTTGACGTCGCGGTAGCACCCGGGCTGGTTCAGTTCGTGGGTCGAAAGCCCGGTGCCTGCGGCGGGCGAATAGGGCTGAATGGTGTAGCCCTTGTAAAGCAGCCCTTTGTCGAACAGCTGTTTGAGAAGCCACCAAAGGGTTTCGATGTACTTGTTGTCGTAGGTGATGTAGGGGTGGTCCATGTTGACCCAGTAGCCCATCTTGCGGGTGAGGTTCTCCCACACGCCCGTGAACTCCATGACGGCTTCGCGGCAAGTGCGGTTGTATTCCTCGATGGAAATCTTGCGCCCGATGTCTTCCTTGGTGATGCCTAATTTCTTCTCGACGCCCAGTTCGACGGGAAGTCCGTGGGTGTCCCACCCGGCCTTGCGGTGGACGAGGTAGCCCTGCTGCGTCTTGTAGCGGCAGAATACGTCCTTGATGGTGCGGGCCATGACGTGGTGGATGCCCGGCAGGCCGTTGGCCGACGGGGGACCTTCGTAGAAGACGAACGTAGGATGTCCCTCGCGCGTGGAGATGCTTTTGTGGAATGTGTCGCGGGCGTCCCATTCGCCCAGGACCTCGGCGGCCAGCCCTGCCAGGTCGAGACCCTTGTACTCCTTGAACTTCATATCGCGTGTTGCTGTTTTGCTCGAAAATGCAAAGATAGGAAAAGGAATTCAGAATTCACAATGCACAATTCACAATTTCTTGTCGGAGCGGGCGATAGATTCGCGTTCTTTTCGGATGACAAACGTTTCGCAAGCATCGCAAAAGTCGGTACAAAAAAAGGAGAGCATGACCCTCCTTGAATAATTGTGAATTCTGAATTGTGCATTGTGAATTTACTCGAACGACTGCATTTCGATAAGTTTCGCGTAGATGCCGCCTTTGGCCATCAGTTCGGCATGGGTGCCTTGTTCGGCGACACGCCCGTGGTCGATGACAACGATGCGGTCGGCGTTGTGAATGGTCGAAAGCCGATGGGCGATGACGATGGAGGTGCGCCCGACGAGCAGTTTGTTGAGGGCTTCCTGCACGAGCTTTTCGCTCTCGGTGTCGAGGGCCGAAGTCGCTTCGTCGAGGATGAGGATGTCGGGGTTTTTCAGCACGGCGCGGGCAATGGAGAGCCGTTGGCGCTGTCCGCCGGAGAGTTTGGCGCCGCGGTCGCCGATGTTGGTCGCGTAGCCCTCGGGGGCTTCGAGGATGAAGTCGTCGGCGTTGGCGATGCGGGCCGCTTCGACGATTTCTTCGTGCGTGGCGCCGGGGCGTCCCATGGCGATGTTGCCCTCGATGGTGTCGTTGAACAGGACCGTGTCCTGCGAGACGACGCTCATGTGGGCGCGGAGGCTCTCCTGCGAGTAGTCGCGCAGCGATACGCCGTCGATCAGCACGTCGCCTGCCGTGGGGTCGTAGAAGCGGGGAATCAGTTCGCTGAGGGTCGATTTGCCGCCGCCCGAGGGACCCACCAGCGCGACGGTCTCGCCGCGCCGGATCTCGAACGACACGCCGTCGATGACCTCGCGGCTGCCGTCGTAGGAGAAATGGGTGTCGCGGAATTCGATTTTCTCTTTCAGACCGCTGAGCGTGAGGGCTTCGGGCTTGTCTTCGATTTCGCTGCGGGTGTCGATGATGGAGAAGATGCGTTCGCCCGCGGCGATGCCTTGGTTGATGTTGGCGAACTGGTCGATGAAGGTGCGGACCGGACGCGTAATCTGCGAGAACATGGCGATGAAGGCGATGAATCCGCCGGGGTTGAGCGAGCCCCGCACGACGAGTGCGCCGCCGAACACAAGCATGATGCCGACGGCCGTGATGCCGAGAAATTCGCTCATGGGCGAAGCCAGTTGCTGGCGCCGGGCCATCGACAGCGTGATGCGCGAGAGGTCGGCATTGAGTTCGTAGAACTTGCGTTTGACGTAGCCGGTGGCGTTGTAGCTCTTGATGACCTTGATGCCTGCAAGCGATTCGTCGAGGGCCGAGACCAGTTCGCCCATGCGTTGTTGGTTCGTGAGTGCCGGGTGGCGCAGCCGCTTGACGATGCTGCCTATCAGCAGGGCGACGATGGGGAGGTAGAAAAGCGAAAAAAGCGACAGTTCCCACGAAATGCCGACCATCATGATGAGGTAGAAGATGATAAGGAACGGTTCGCGGAACGCCACCTGCAAGGTGTTGGTTATGCAGAACTGCACGACGTTGACGTCGGAGGTGATTTTGGAAATGATGTCGCCCTTGCGCTGGTCGCTGAAGTAGGCGGCGTGCATGTCGACCACGCGTGTGAACATCTCGTTGCGGATGCGTTGGAGGGTCGTGGTGCGGAGTTTCTCGACGGTCCAGGCACCCAGGTAGCGGAACAGGTTGCTCAGCAGGCTCGACACAATGGCGATGGCGGCCAGCAGAATCAGCACGTTCTCGATGCGGTATTCGTTGAAAATGTGTGAATAGCCGTAGTTGAACAGGGTTTCGAGGTAGGCCGCGTCGAAGGTCAGGGGCGGCAGCTTCTCCACGGTCCGGAACGTGAAGTCGGGCCGGAACATGGTGTTGAGGATGGGTATGATGAGCAGGAACGTGCAGGAATTGAACAGCGCGTAAAGCAGCGAGTAGAAGAAGTAGGGGACGGCGTAGCGCCCGATGGGCCGGGCGAAACCCAGGAGCCGGAGGTATGTTTTGAACATGCAGACGAATGTTTAAGCCGACGCGAAGGTACGAAAAGCCAAGCGCAAAAGCAAATGCCGCGTTCGGGCCGCAATGGAGGGTCCGGCGCCGGGTACGGAATCCGTGGGATTATCGCTTCGGTTTGCTATTCGGGCTGATAGCCCGCGTCGTCGGGCAGATCGGTGCCGTTGGCGGCGGCGACGGCCAGCATGTCGCAGCGGTTGTTCTCGGCCGTCTCGGCGTGGCCCTTGACCCAGACGAAGCGGACGCGGTGGCGGCGGAAGACGCGCAGGAACCGCATCCAGAGGTCGGGGTTCTTCTTGTTGGCGAACCCTTTCTTCTCCCACCCGAAGACCCAGCCTTTCGCAACGGCGTCGACAACGTAGCGCGAGTCGGAGAAGACGGTGACTTCGGACCCCGGGAATTTGAGGGCTTCGAGGGCGACGCACACGGCCAGCAGTTCCATGCGGTTGTTGGTCGTGAGCCGGAACCCCTGCGACATCTCCTTGCGGTGGGGTCCCGAAATCATGACGACGCCATAGCCTCCCGGCCCGGGATTGCCGAGCGACGAGCCGTCGGTATATATTGTAATTGTCGGCACAATTCCAATCAATGAAAAATTAAGAATGAAGAATTAAAAATCGTTTCTTCGATGCGTTTGTTTCCTTCACTCGCTGCATGGGCGGAGCTTGCAGGCAATCTCTGCTTTCGCTTAATCGCAAAATTCTTAATTTTTCATTTTTAATTCTTAATTGCCCAAGGCTTTCAGTTGTTCCTTGATAGCCGCGATCTTCGCTTCGGCGTCGGCCTGCTTGGCGCGTTCGTTGGCAACGACCTTTTCGGGCGCGGAGCTGACGAACCGTTCGTTGGAGAGCTTTTTCATCACCGACGCAAGGAATCCTTCGTAGTAGGCCAGGTCGTCGGTGAGTTTCTTGCGTTCGGCATCGGTGTCGATCATTCCGGCCAGCGGTACGAAGTACTGCGTGGTCTTGACGATGAACGCCGCCGCGGCTGGGTCTTTCTCGGCGACGGTTTCGATACCCGAAAGGTTGGCCATCTTCATCAGCACGGGGGCATATTCGGCCGGGTAGTTGTCGTCGGCGATGACTTGCAGCGTCAGTTGTTCTTTCTGCGGCAGGTTCTTCTGATTGCGGATGTTGCGCACGGCCGAGACGATTTCGCGGACCAGCTCGAAGCGGGCCAGCAGGGCGCTGTCGGCGGCTTCGGCTTCGGGCATCGGAGCCACGCAGATGGATTCGCCCTCGGCACGGGGCGCGAGGTCTTGCCATATCTCCTCCGTGATGAACGGCATGTAGGGGTGGAGCATCCGCATCAGGGCGTCGAAGAACCCGCGCGTCTCGTCCAGCGTGCGGCGGTCGACGGGCTGTCCGAACGCGGGCTTGACCATTTCGAGGTACTGGGCGCTGAAGTCGTCCCAGAAAAGGCGGTAAACCGTGGTGCAGGCTTCCGAAATGCGGTACGAGCGGAAGTCGTCGGCCACTTCGCGGAGCGTGCGGCCGAGCACTTGCCGGAACCATTGGGCGGCAAGGCGGTTGTTCTCGCTCTGCGGGGCGTTTTCGTCGGCCGTCCAGCCGTTGACCAGGCGGTAGGCGTTCCATATCTTGTTGCCGAAGTTGCGGCCCTGTTCGCAGAGCGCTTCGTCGAACATCACATCGTTGCCCGCCGACGAGGACATCAGCATGGCCAGGCGCACACCGTCGGCGCCGTACTTGTCGATCAGGTCGAGCGGGTCGGGCGAGTTGCCCAGCTGCTTCGACATCTTGCGGCCGATCTTGTCGCGCACGATGCCCGTGAAATAGACGTTGGCGAAAGGTTTCTCGCCGCGGTATTCGTAGCCGGCCATGATCATGCGGGCCACCCAGAAGAAGATGATGTCGGGGCCCGTCACCAGATCGTCGGTGGGGTAGTAGTAGCGGATTTCGTCGTTGTCGGGGTTGCGGATGCCGTCGAACACCGAGATCGGCCACAGCCACGACGAGAACCACGTGTCCAGCACGTCGTCGTCCTGCCGCAGGTCGCTGAGTTGCAGCGACGCGTCGCCCGACTTGGCGCGCGCCTTTTCGAGCGCTTCTTCGGGCGTGAGCGCCACGACGAAACCGCCCTTGGGCAGGTAGTAGGCCGGGATGCGCTGGCCCCACCACAGCTGGCGCGAGATGCACCAGTCCTTGATGTTCTCCATCCAGTGGCGGTAGGTGTTCTTGTATTTCTCGGGTACGAAGCGGATGGCGTCCTCCAAAACGGCTTTGGTGGCGGGTTCCGCCAGTTCGGACATCGAGAGGAACCACTGCATCGAGAGCTTGGGTTCGATGGCCACGCCCGTGCGTTCGGAGTATCCTACGTTGTTGGTGTAGTCTTCGGTCTTTTCGAGCAGGCCCGCCGCGGCGAGGTCGCCCTCGATTTTGCGGCGCACGTCGAAACGCTCCTCGCCGACGTACATGCCCACCTTGTCGTTGATGGTGCCGTCGTCGTTGAAGATGTCGATGGTTTCCAGTCCGTATTTTTCGCCGAGCATGTAGTCGTTGACGTCGTGGGCCGGGGTGACTTTCAGCGCGCCCGTGCCGAATTCGATGTCGACGTAGGTGTCGCGGATGACGGGAATCGAGCGGCCTACGAGCGGGACAACGACCCTCGCGTCGGCCGGCAGCCATGCGTAGCGTTCGTCGTCGGGGTTGACGCACAGGGCCGTGTCGCCCAGAATGGTCTCGGGACGCGTCGTGGCCACGATGATATGCTTGTCCGTACCCTCCACTTTATAGCGCAGGTAGTAGAGCTTGCCGTGCGATTCCTTGAAAACCACCTCTTCGTCCGAAAGGGCCGTCTTGGCCGAGGGGTCCCAGTTGACCATGCGTACGCCGCGGTAAATCTTGCCTTTTTCGTAGAGGTCGCAGAAGACCCGCAGGACGCTCTCGGTGCGGGCGTCGTCCATCGTGAAGCAGGTGCGTTCCCAGTCGCACGAGGCGCCTAACTTGCGCAGCTGCTTGAGGATGACACCGCCGTACTTTTCTTTCCACTCCCAGGCGTGCTTGAGGAATTCCTCGCGCGTGAGCGACGACTTCTCGATCCCCTGCTCGTGGAGCATGGCTACGACCTTGGCTTCGGTGGCAATCGACGCGTGGTCCATGCCCGGTACCCAGCAGGCGTTCTTGCCCGACATGCGCGCGCGGCGGACCAGCACGTCCTGCAGCGTGTTGTTGAGCATGTGGCCCATGTGGAGCATGCCCGTGACGTTGGGCGGGGGGATGACAATCGTATAGGGTTCGCGGGCATCGGGCTCCGAGTGGAATAGCCGGCGGGCGGTCCAGTAGTCGTACCATTTGGCCTCGATTTGCTGCGGGGCGTATTTGTCTGCGATTTGCATGATGCGGATATTTGACAGTGTTATCGGGAAGCGCAAAGTTATTAAGAATCCGTTAAAATGAAATAAATATTCGTAAAAAATCGTTACCTTTGCACCGATATACACATACGAAACAACGGAATCATGGACGAAAAAGATAAGAACCTGACGGGCGAGGCGGACGATGCCGGCCTCTTTCCCGAAATTTTCGACGGCAAGCACAAGGTCATCCCCATTGTGACAGGCGGCGACGAGCCGCAGGAGGAAACCGAAGTTCCGGAGGTCATTCCGATTCTGACGCTGCGTTCGTCGGTGCTCTTTCCGGGGGCCATCACGCCCATTACGGTGGGCCGCGACAAGAGCATATCGCTCGTGCGGGCGGTCAACGCCGAGGGCGGTATCCTGGGCGCCGTGCTTCAGCGCGAGAGCGAGGTGGAGGACCCTTCGCCCTCGGACATGTACAAGGTCGGTACGGCGGCGCGCATCATCAAGATACTCGAGATGCCCAACGGCAATCTGACCGTGATACTGAACGGGTTGGAGAAGATCGAAATCTGCGAGTACGTGGCCACCGAGCCTTATTTCAAGGCCCGGGTGACGGCCCTGCGCGACACTCCGCCCGACATGACGACCATCGAGTTCGAGGCGTTGGTCGATTCGATTCGCGACGTGGCGCTCAACATCATCAATGTCTCGCCGACGATGCCCAAGGAGGCGGCGTTCGCCATCAAGAACATCGACTCGCGCCGCGGCATCATCAACTTCATCTGCTCCAACATGGAGCTCACCGACGAAGACCGCCAGTCGTTGCTCGAAGCTCCCGGCCTGTTGGCCCGGGCCCGCAAGCTGCTCGAAATCCTCATCCGCGAGCAGCAGCTCGTCGACCTGAAGAACCAGATTCAGGAGCGTGTGAAGCAGGAGATCGACAAGCAGCAGCGCGACTACTACCTCCAGCAGCAGATGCGCACCATCCAGGACGAGCTGGGCGACGGTTCGGACGCCGATGTGGACAAGATGCGCGAAACGGCCAAGAAGAAGAACTGGCCCCGCGAAGTGGCCGAGACCTTCGAGAAGGAGTTGCAGAAAATCGAGCGGCTGAGCCCCTCGGTCGCCGAATACTCGGTCCAGATGAATTATCTGCAGCTGTTGCTGGAGCTGCCGTGGAACACCCTCACCTCCGACAACCTCGACATGCGGTGCGCCCGCGAGCAGCTCGACCACGACCATTTCGGGCTCGACGAAGTCAAGGAGCGCATCTTGGAACACCTGGCCGTCATCAAGCTCAAGGGCGACCTCAAGTCGCCGATACTCTGTCTGTACGGCCCTCCGGGTGTGGGCAAGACCTCGTTGGGCAAGTCGGTGGCCGCCGCCTTGGACCGCAAGTTCGGCCGCATTTCGCTGGGCGGTCTGCACGACGAGTCGGAAATCCGCGGACACCGCCGCACCTACATCGGCGCGATGCCGGGCCGGATTATCCAGACCATCCGCCGTTGCGGTTCGTCGAATCCCGTCATTATCCTCGACGAGGTCGACAAGGTGACGGCCTCGAACCACGGCGACCCGTCGAGCGCCTTGCTGGAAGTGCTCGACCCCGAGCAGAACACCACGTTCCATGACAACTACCTCGACATGGAATACGACCTCTCGAAAGTGTTGTTCATCGCCACGGCCAATAACATCGCCAACATCGCCCCGGCGCTGCGCGACCGCATGGAGATGATCAACATCCCGGGCTATCTGCCCGAGGAGAAGGTCCGCATCGCGCTCGAACACCTGCTGCCCAAGCAGTGCGAAGCGCACGGAATCCGCGAGCAGGAGTTGATACTGAGCCCCGAGCTGGTGGAGAAAATCATCACGGGCTACACGCGCGAAGCGGGCGTCCGCACGCTCGATAAACAACTGGCCAAGATTGCCCGTGCGCGGGCCAAGCAGATTGCTTTCGAGGAGGCGTTCGCACCTCAGCTCACGGAAGCCGATGTCGAGAAGATGCTGGGCATCCCGAAGTTCCTGCGCGAGGAGTACGACGTCAGCGGGCTGACGGGCGTGGTGACAGGACTGGCGTGGACCGAAGTGGGCGGCGACATCCTCTACATCGAGTCGTGCCTGACGCCCGGCAAGGGCAAGGTGAGCCTGACGGGCAACCTGGGCGACGTGATGAAGGAATCGGCGACCATCGCCCACGAGTGGGTCATGGCCCATTATAAGGAGCTGGGCATCGACCCGGCCGTCTTCGAGAAGAACGACATCAACATCCACGTGCCCGAGGGTGCCATCCCCAAGGACGGACCTTCGGCGGGTATCACGATGGTCACCTCCATCGTCTCGACCTATACGGGCCGCAAGGTCCGCGAGCGGGTGGCGATGACGGGCGAGACGACGCTCCGCGGTCGGGTAATGCCCGTGGGCGGTATCAAGGAGAAGATTCTGGCCGCCAAGCGCGCCGGTATCGAAACGCTGATTCTCTCGGAGGAAAACCGTAAGGAAATCGCCGACATCAAGCCCGAGTACATCGAGGGGCTGACGTTCCACTATGTCCGCAGCAACGACGAGGTGCTGGACCTGGCGCTGGAACCAAGGTGAAAAGTGAAAGGCATTCGCCGGAGCCATGGAAAAGCCGCAATTCTGAATCGTGAATTCTGAATTATGAATTTTTTAGCAGTCATTCCTGCGCGTTATGCGTCGACGCGCTTCCCGGGCAAACCGCTGGCCCTGCTGGGCGGTAAGCCCGTCGTTCAGCGCGTGTACGAGCAGGTCGCCGGAGTGTTGGACGACGCTGTGGTCGCTACGGACGACGAGCGTATCCGCGATGCCGTGCTGGCGTTCGGCGGCAAGGTCGAAATGACCTCGCCCGACCACCGGAGCGGCACGGACCGTTGCCGGGAAGCCTACGAGAAGGTTTGTGCGCGCGAAGGTCGGGAATACGACGTGGTGGTGAACGTGCAGGGCGACGAGCCTTTCATCCACCCGGCGCAGATCGAGACCGTGAAACGCTGTTTCGACGACCCGGCGACCGACATCGCGACGCTGGTGAAACCCTTTGTGCCGACCGACGGACTGGCTGCGCTGGAGAACCCCAATTCGCCCAAGGTCGTGGTCGACGCGCAGATGCGGGCGCTCTACTTTTCGCGTTCGGTGATTCCCTACCTGCGGGGCGTGCCGCGCGAAGAATGGCTCTCGCGCCATACCTATTATAAGCACATCGGCCTCTATGCTTTCCGGACCGAAGTGCTGCGGGCCGTGACGGCATTGCCGCAGTCGCCGCTCGAACAGGCCGAATCGCTCGAACAGCTTCGCTGGCTCGAAAACGGTTACCGGATCGGCGTGGGGATTTCCGAGTTGGAAACCATCGGCATCGACACCCCCGAGGACCTCGCGCGGGCCGAAAGATGGTTAATGAAAAATGAAGAATGAAAAATTAAAAATCTTTTTTTGCGGGATTCGTTTCTGCGTCCGGTCGGTTCCTTTTTGAAAGAGCGTCATTCTGAGCGTAGCGAAGAATCTGTCAGAGAGCGATTTTTAATTCTTAATTTTTAATTCTCGATTTTATGAAGTTCATCGCTGGTCCCTGCGTCATCGAATCGGCCGAGCTGCTCGACGCCGTGGCCGAACGCCTGGCGGCCATCAACCGCCGGTTGGGTACGGAGATTATCTTCAAGGCTTCGTTCGACAAGGCCAACCGCACGTCGCTGGGGTCGTTTCGCGGACCGGGTATCGACAGGGGGTTGCAAATGCTCGCCGACGTGCGGTCGAAGTGGGGCTTGAACCTGCTGACCGACATCCACGAAGCGTGGCAGGCCGCGCCTGCGGGCCAAGTGGTCGACGTGCTGCAAATTCCGGCGTTCCTGTGCCGTCAGACCGATTTGTTGGTCGCCGCGGCGAAGACGGGCAAGACGGTGAATATCAAGAAAGCGCAGTTCCTGTCGGGCGCCGACATGCGCTATCCCTACGACAAGGCGCGCGAATTGGGTGCACCGGAAATCTGGCTTACCGAGCGGGGCAACAGCTTCGGTTACAATAATTTGGTGGTCGACTTCCGGAACATCCCCGACATGTTGCAAATCGCCCCGACGGTCATCATGGACTGCACCCACTCGGTCCAGCGCCCCGGGGCAGCCAACGGCACGACGGGCGGCAACCGCGAGTTCGTGCCTGCGATGGCCCGTGCCGCCAAGGCGTTCGGTGCGAACGGTTACTTCTTCGAGGTGCATCCCGACCCCGACCATGCCAAGAGCGACGGCCCCAACATGTTGCGGCTCGACGACCTGGAATCCCTGATAGAAAGCCTGCTGTAAATTTTAGGAGTTATGAGCGAATCCCAAAAAACGCAAATCCTGGAAGCCGCCCGCAAGGCGATTCACACCGAAATGCTGGCCTTGGGCCGCATGGAGGAGACTTTGGGCGACGAATTCGCGCGCGCCGTGGAGACGGTCCTGGCCTGCCGCGGCAAGTGCATCGTCACGGGCATGGGCAAATCGGGGCTGGTGGGCCGCAAAATCGCCGCGACGCTGGCTTCGACCGGAACCCCGAGTTTCTTTCTGCATCCGGGCGAAGCGTTCCACGGCGACTTGGGGATGATTTCGCCCGACGACGTGGTGGTGGCGCTCTCCTATTCGGGCGAGACGGACGAGATACTCAAAATCGTGCCGTTCATCCACGCCAACGGCAACAAGCTGATTTCGATGACGGGCAATCCCGAATCGGCGCTGGCCAAGAATTCGGACGTGCATCTGGACGTCGGCGTGAAAGAGGAGGCCTGCATCCTGCACCTGGCGCCCACGACTTCGACCACGGCGCAGATTGCCATGGGCGATGCGCTGGCCGTGTCGCTGATGCGCATGCGCGGTTTCACGAGCGTGGACTTCGCGCGCCTGCACCCGGGCGGCAGCCTGGGCCGGCGGCTGCTCATGACCGTGGGTAACGTGATGCGTTCGCACGACCTGCCGGTGGTGGCGCCCGACTGCCCGGCGGTCGAGATGATACACGCCATCTCGAAAGGCGGCCTGGGGCTGATCGTGGTGTGCGACGGCGACCGCATCGAAGGAATCGTCACCGACGGCGACGTGCGCCGCGCCATGGAGCGCCGCCGTGCCGACTTCTTCGGAATCGTGGCGGCCGACATCGCGACGCCGAACCCCAAGACCATCGCCGCGTCCGAGAAGCTCATCGAAGCCGAGAAGATGATGACCGGCAACAAGGTGACTTCGTTGCTGGTGACCGACGACGCCGGAAAGCTGCAGGGCGTGATTCAGATTTACGACATCAAGTTATAGATAAAAGGCAGCTTCGGTCCGGAGTGGCGGTGGATTACGGTTCCCGCCAGTGCGGCCGCAGATTCAGCAATCCGCCGGCGCAGTGGCGCTTCGGAATTTCCACCGGACGCTAAAACGTTTTAGCAACATGCTGAAACGTTTTAACTGCCGTCGGCTGTGTACCCCAGTCTGACAGAAAACTTAGTTTAATGAATAATTAACAATGAATAGTGAATAATTGCTGTTTTCGTATACCGGATTAACTGTTCATTATTCATTTTTCTGTCATTCATTCCAGCGATTGCTCATTATGGCTGTTGCTGCGGGTCTACGCCACCCCTCGTCGGGAGCCTTGATAAATGTTTTCGATAAGCCGAGGGCAGAGCTGTGCTTGCACGAGCTTTGCCGAGGCGAGAAAACTTGCATGAATATGAACGTCGGCACGTGGGGCGCCTACTACGGTTCGTCGTCTTTCGCTGCCGGCAATCCGAACGCCAGCCACTTGGCATTCGGTTCGGGCGAGGTGAACCCCTTGAACACCGCGAACCGGGCGAACGCCCTCTCCGTGCGCTGCGTCCAGCATCTGCGGCTGCTTTTTATCTTTTTGAGGGCGGGTTCTCCGGGTAGGAACGGCAGAAACGTTTTCCCGAAGGGCGCCGGGTCGCAAATTGTGGGGAAATATTTGGCCGGAAAGAGAAATTGACCTATTTTTGTGAAATTCGGAATACGTGCGTTCCGGGGTGCGGATGCGCCGCCGGGACGTTGCGGTACGACACGAAAAAAATCATTCGGACGATGAACCATAAGTTTCTGATTGTTCTGGCGGCGCTGGTGGCCCTGTGCGGACCCGTGCAGGCGCAGATGACCGACGAGCAGATCATCGAGTATGTGCAGCAGGGTGTCTCCTCGGGCAAGAACCAGCAGCAGCTGGGCCGGGAACTGCTGTTGCGCGGAGCTACGCAGCAGCAGCTTCTGCGGCTCAAAACGCAGTACGAACAAGGCGAACTGGACATGTCGGCCACGGGAGCCAAAGGCTCGCAGGCGGCCAAGGGACGGTCGGCTTACAGCACCTCGTCGCGCAGCGACGTCTTCCGCGACGTATCGGACGGCGAGGGAACCGCGGCCACGGGCCGGGGAACCGACAGCCAGCCGAACGGCGTGACGGGCGATGCGGCCGCGGTGGCGGGGCAGATGCCCATGCAGAACGGCATGGCCGCTCCCACGATGAACGGCCCCTATGGGCAGATGAATCCCGGTTATTACGGTGAAATCCGCGATACCGTGGGCCGCCGCCGGGTTTTCGGCCGGAGCGTGTTCACGGGCCGGACCCTCACTTTCGAGCCCAACGGCAACATGGCTACGCCGAAAGACTATCGCCTGGGCCCGGGCGACGAAGTGATCGTCGAGGTATGGGGTGCCAACGAAGACACGGTGAACGCCTTGATTTCGCCCGAGGGGAGCATCATGGTGGAGGAGATAGGTCCGGTCTATCTGAACGGACTGACCGTCGCCGAAGCCGAGCGCCGCATCCGCGGAGCCATCGCCCGCAAGTATGCGGGGATTTCGGGCGAGGAACCCGCTTCGCAGGTGCGTGTGACGCTGGGCCAGATACGCACGATACTTATCAATGTCATGGGCGAAGTGGAGGTGCCGGGCACCTATCGGCTCTCGTCGTTCGCGTCGCTGTTCCATGCCCTTTACCGGGCGGGCGGCGTGACCGACATCGGTACGCTCCGCAACGTCGAAATCTTGCGCGGCGGCCGCCGCCACGCGGTGTTGGACCTCTACGATTATCTGTTCTCGGGCCGGTCGGACAAGGATTTGCGGCTGGAGGAGGGCGATGTCATCTTGGTGCATCCCTACCGGACGATGGTCGAGGTGAAGGGTTCGTTCAAACGCCCGATGCTCTACGAGCTCAGGGAGGGCGAGACGATGCAGCAGTTGCTCGGCTATGCGGGCGGATTTGCGGGCGACGCCTACGACCGCGAAGTGCGGGTGACGCGCCGTTCGGGCCGCGAACACGAATTTTTCAGCGTCCCGGCTGCCAAGTTCGACACGTTCGTGCTCAAGGACGGTGACGTGGTCGAAGCCGACCCGGTGCTGGACCGATTCGCCAACCGGGTGGAAGTGCGCGGTGCGGTCTATCGCCCCGGGATGTACGAACTGAGCGACGACATGAATACTGTGGGGCAGTTAGTGGCCCGCGCCGAGGGGCTCAAGGACGATGCGTTCCTGGCCCGGGCGCTCCTCTACCGCGAATGCGACGACCTGCTGCTGCGGATGGTCTCGGTCGACCTGGCGGGCATCGTGGCGGGCACTTCGCCCGACGTGGTGTTGCAGCGCAACGACGTGCTGGTCATCCCGAGCCGTCATGACCTGACGGAGATGGGCGACTTCACCATCAATGGACAGGTGGCCCGGCCGGGCACCTATCCCTATGTCGAGAACATGACGCTCGAAGACCTCATTCTGCAAGCGGGCGGCCTGCTCGACGGAGCTTCGGTGGTGCGCGTGGAAGTGGCCCGCCGGCTGAAGGACCCCAAGAGCACGACGGCCGACAACCAATTGGGCAAGGTCTACACCTTCTCGCTCAAGGACGGATTCGTGGTCGACGGCGAGGAGCGGTTCGTGCTGGAACCGTTCGACGTGGTGGCCGTGCGCAAGAGCCCGGGCTACCAGGAGCAGCGCATGGTCTCGGTGTCGGGCGAGGTAGTTTTTTCGGGCGGCTATGCTCTGTTGCACAAGAACGAACGCATCTCGGACCTGGTGAACCGGGCCGGGGGTGTGACCCGCGATGCCTATGTACGTGGCGGCCGACTGATCCGCCGGATGAACAAGGAGGAAAAGGCCGTGCTGGAAGATGTGATCCGCATGGCCCAGCTCGACGGCGGGACCGATTCGGTGTCGGTGGAGAAACTGCGTCAGAACGAAACCTACACGGTGGGTATCGAGCTGGACAAGGCGCTGGCCAATCCGGGTTCGGACTACGACATGGTCCTGCGTGAGGGCGACGAGTTGTTCGTGCCGGAATATGTGAGCACGGTACGCATCATGGGCGAAGTCATGCGCCCCAATACGGTGCTCTACTCGCAGGGCAAGAAATACAAGGACTATATCGACCAGGCGGGCGGCTATGCCAACCGGGCCAAGCGCTGCCGGACCTATATCATTTACATGAACGGCACGATTTCGCGCAAGAAGAACCGCATCGAGCCGGGCTGCGAAATCATCGTGCCCCGCAAGCGCGAGCGCACCCCGCTGGGCGTGACGCAGATAATGGGCCTTGCCACCTCGGCCGCGTCGCTGGGCACGATGGCCGCGACGATAGCCAACCTGGCGAAGAAGTAATTTTGAAGATGAAAAACGACATGCAGGAAACACCCGCACGGCCGGACGACGAACAGATCGACCTGCTGGCCGTGGCCCGGAAGCTGTGGGCCGAACGCAAACTCATCGTGCGCTGGTGCGCCATGGCGGCGCTCGCAGGGCTGGTGATCGGATTCAGCATTCCCAAGGAGTACACTACGGAGACTGTGCTGGCGCCCGAAACCTCGTCGGGCAAAGGGTCGCTGGGCGGGTTGAGTTCGCTGGCGAGCCTGGCGGGAATCAACATGGGCAACATGACCGATGCGGACGCCATCAATCCCGACGTATACCCCGAAATCGTGGAATCGCTGCCGTTCGTGACGGAACTTTTCCCGGTGGTGGTGGAGACCAGGAACGGCAAGCTGCGGACCGACCTCTACGACTATCTGCTCGACCACCAGCGTGCGCCGTGGTGGAGCGCGGTGCTTTCGGCTCCGTTCAAGGCGCTGGGCTGGGTGGCTGAGCGGCTGCGCGGCGATGCGGAAACGGAGGGTCCGGTGGACCCGTTCCGGCTGACGCCCGACCAAAGCAGGGTGGCGGAGAATCTCGCGAAGCGCGTGGTCGTGGTCATCGACAAGAAAACGTCGCTGGTGACCCTCTCGGTGACGATGCAGGACCCGCTGATTTCGGCGACGCTGGCCGATACGGTGATGCGCAATTTGCAGAACTACGTGACCGACTACCGCACGAACAAGGCGCGGCTCGACCTGGCGTTCACGCAGCAACTTTTCGACGAAGCACAGCAGAAGTACTACCACGCCCAGCAGCGCTACGCCCGCTATATGGACGCCAACCAGAATGTGGTGCGGCGTTCGGTGCGGACCGAACAGGAGCGGCTGCAAAACGAAGTGACGCTGGCTTACAACGTCTATAACCAGATGGCCCAGCAGCTTCAGTTGGCCAAGGCCAAGGTGCAGGAGAGCACGCCGGTCTATGCGGTGGTACAGCCTGCCACAGTACCGTTGCGGGCGGCGAAGCCCTCGAAGATGCTGATATTGGCGGGATTCATTTTCCTGGGCGGCGTGCTGGCTTCGGGGTGGATTCTCGGTGTCCGCGATTTCGTCCGTAATTTCAACGAAAAGAGCCCGCAGGAGGAGTAGCCTTTGCGGGGCGTCGATGGATAGTGTGCGGGGTTTCGATGACGCCGCACACTTTTTTGTGTCCTTATATATAATATAGGTATCGCGGAACAACACGGATAAAAGACAGCCGACACACCCGGAGTGGCAAAGTCTTCGCAAAGGCGCAAGGTGTGCGTTGAGCGAGCGTGGAAAAGCTGCCGAAACCCGAATCTGCTATGAAAAGGCTTAAAAATGTTATTTTTTGTTGCCGTCAAGAATTTTGTTATTATTTTTGTCCTATTGTAAGCGCGCCGGAACGAGCGGCGGGGAGAAGGTTGCAGCGCAGTCGGCCGCCGGAAAACGGCTGCGGAGAAAGGATAACGACGAAAAACGGATTCAATGCGACGAAAGGCACGGGCATCGCAAAAAAAAGACAGGCGCCGCTTGCGCAGTGCCTGCCGAAGTAGTCCCGACGGGAATCGAACCCATATCGTAAGAACCGGAATCTTATATTCTATCCATTGAACTACGGGACCGGGAGTGCAAATATACGAATTTTTTTTAACTTTGAAACCGAAATGCGAGAAAAGCAGAATAATTGGCAGCGGCTCGAGGCCGTAATCAAGTGGGCGCACATGTCCACCAACTATTTTGCCCGCCATATCGGTTTGGCGCGGGGCGAAAACCTCTACCAGATCAAGCGGGGCAACAACGGTATTTCGCGCGACGTGGCGCGGCGGATCGTAACGAAATTTCCGCAGATCGACTTGCTGTGGCTGCTCACGGGCGAGGGCAAGATGCTGGCGGAAGACCGGCCGCAGGGGACGCGGATTCCGTTTTACGACGTGGACGTCGAGCAGGGAATCTCCGACCTCGAACGTCTTCAGCCTGACGACGATATGATTGTTCCCCGGGTGGCCCAGTGCGACCTGGCGATGGTCTACGAAGGGCGTGCCATGGGTGCGCTGGTGCCTCCGGGTACGGTGGTGCTGCTGAAAAATATTGACCTGGATGCAATTATTCCGGGTGGAGAATATGTAATTGTCAGCCGAAAAATTGTAACTTTGCGTATAGTTCGTGCCACGGAGAACGAGGCACAGTTCCGCCTGGTGCCGGGAGATAAGGAGAAGTTCGACGATATGATTCTCAATGTCAGCGACATAATGGCGGTCTACAAAGTGAATGGCAAGTTGATAATCAACAGGTAGCAGGGATGTTTTCAGGCATCGTGGAGCGGACGGCGGAAGTCGTAGGAATCCGCACGGACCGTCAGAACAGGGACTTCACACTCCGCGCGGACTTCGCGCAGGAGTTGAAAATCGACCAGAGCATAGCCCATAACGGCGTATGTCTGACGGTCGTGGGCATCGAGGGCGACACCTACACGGTGACGGCTATGAAAGAGACTCTCGACCGGAGTAATTTGGGATTGCTCAAGGTCGGCGACCTGGTCAACCTCGAACGGTCCATGAAGCCCGATGCGCTGTTGGACGGCCATATCGTGCAGGGGCATGTGGACCAGACGGCCCGGTGCACGGCCAAGGAAGACGCCGACGGCAGTTGGTACTTCACGTTCGAGTACGAACCCCAGGGCGGCGGGCTTTGCACGGTCGAGAAGGGTTCGGTGGCGGTGAACGGCGTGAGCCTGACGGTCTGCGACTCGAAAGCGGGCAGTTTCCGGGTGGCCATCATCCCCTACACGATGGAGCACACCAATTTCTGCCGCCTGGAAACGGGTTCGGTGGTCAACCTGGAATTCGACATTGTGGGCAAGTACATCGCCCGGCTGATGGAGCAATATAGGTAGTTTTTATGGTAAATATCAAGACCAAGGAAGGGGCTTCGCTGTGGATAGCGTTGTTGGCGGCGGTCATCGTTGCGGTGGGCATGTGGCTGTTCCGCGCGGTGTGGTGGCTGACGCTGAGCGTGGCCGGCGGGGTGTTCGTCGTGATGGCGCTCGCGGCGCTCTTCATCATCCGCAAGTATGTGGCCTACAAGCTCAAGCCTATCTACTCGATCGTGCTGTCGCGCGACGTCCATACCAACGAAATCTTCTCGGAACTGCGCGACAAGCGGGTCGAGAACATCGGCGAGGAGCTCACGGCGTGGGCCGACACCAACGACAAGGAAATCGCCCGGCTCAAGGAGGCGGAACACTTCCGCAAACAATACCTGGGCAACGTGGCGCACGAACTGAAGACGCCGATTTTCAATATCCAGGGTTATATTTCGACCCTGCTGGACGGAGGGCTGGAGGACGAACTCATCAACCGCAAGTTCCTCGAACGGGCCGAAAAGAGCATCGACCGGCTGATAAACATAGTCAACGACCTCGACACGATTTCCAAGCTCGAAAGCAACATGAACCGGCTCGACATGGAGAAGTTCGACGTGGTGGCGCTGGCCAAGGAAATCGCCGAGCAGGCCGAGATGGAGGCCGACAGGAAAGGCATCAAGATTTCGGTCAAGGGGGCGGAGAACCTGCCGTCGCAGTTCTGGGTGCTGGCCGACAAACATTTCATCGGCCAAGTATTCGTCAATCTGATTATCAATTCGATACGCTACGGCAAGGAGGGCGGGACGACCCGTCTGCGCTTCCGCGACATGTTGGACAAGATACTCGTCGAAATCGAGGACAACGGACAGGGCATCGGCAAGGAGGACCTGCCGCGCGTCTTCGAGCGTTTCTACCGCACCGACAAGGGCCGTTCGCGCGAGCAGGGCGGCACAGGGCTCGGTCTGGCCATCGTGAAGCACATCATCGAGGCCCACGGCGAGCGCATCAGCGTGCGCAGCGAGCCGGGCGTGGGCAGCACTTTCTCGTTCACGCTCAAGAAAGTACCCTTGCAGGAAATCAAGTAAACCCTATCCCGACAAATGATACGACCGCTCAGCATCGTCTGGAATTTCGACCCCGTGCTTTTCAGCATCGGGTCGCTCGACATCCGCTACTACGGGCTCATGTGGGTGCTGGCGATTTTCGTCGGCGCCAAACTTTTCGACTGCTTCTGCAAGCGCGAGGGATTGCCCGAAAAGGTGTCGGAGTCCATCTTCGTCTACGGTACGCTGGCCACCATCATCGGTGCGCGGCTGGGTCATTGCCTGTTCTACGATACGATGGAATACCTGCGCGCCCCGTGGACCATCATTACCGGATTCCGCGACGGCGGATTGGCCAGCCACGGCGCTGCCATCGGCCTGCTGATCGGGCTGTGGCTCTTTTCGCGCAAGAACAAGCTGCCCTACATCTGGTCGCTGGACCGTATCATGATCGCCGTCGGTATCGGCGGTGCGTTCGTGCGGTTAGGCAACCTGTTCAACTCGGAAATCTTCGGTATGGCGACAACCCTGCCGTGGGGCTTCGAGTTCGTGCGGTCGTACAAGTGGCTGCATGAATTCGCTCCGGCGGCAGTCCACCCGACGCAGATTTACGAAGCGCTGTGCTACCTGGCCACTTTCGGCGTGCTTTGCTGGCTCTACTTCGGTCGTGACCTCGCACGTCGCAGGCCCGGCGTGCTGTTCGGCATCGGTTTGGAGGGGATATTCCTCACGCGTTTCCTGATCGAGTTCATCAAGACCGAGCAGGAGGAGTTCGAGATCGGGTGGGCGCTCGACATGGGCCAATGGCTCAGCATACCCTTTATCGTGCTGGGCGTGTATATGATATGGCGCGGCATGACCCGTCCGGCCGAGGTTCCGGCTCCCGTGCCCGCCGCAACGACCAAAAAACAGAAGCGATGAACGAGAATCCGATGACCGAACAGGTCAACCGTCTGATAGGCAACCGCCTGGCCGCGGGATGCGAACTTTTTCTGCCGGGCGTCGGCTCCCTCTATACCGACCAGCGGGGCGCCCGCCGTGTGTCGAAGCGGATGGTCGAACCGCCGTGCCGCGTGGTGCTTTTCACGCCGCAGGAGGGGGGTGCGTCGTTGGTGGACGAAATCGCCGGAGCGGCCCGCTGCGACGTGGACCGGGCGCAGTCGATTTACGACCGCTGGCTCGATAACGTGCTGGGCGAGAATACGCTGACTATCGACGGGGTGGGCGAGCTGCGGTTCCGCAACTTCACGCCCGACGAAGAATTCGACCTGCTGCTCAACCCGCAGGGCCATGCCCCGGTCAAGATGAGGTCGGGCGGCCGCGACTGGGCGGTGTGGGTCGGCCTGCTGGCTATTGTGGCGGCGTTGGGCATCGGTTATATGATGTTCGTGCAGAAGCCTGCTTTCCTGGAACGTTTCGGGTTGAATCCGGACGAAGAACAATACGAACCCGCGGCTTCCGAGGTCGCAGCTCCCGCGCTGGGCGACGATTCGGCGGTGGCAGGACAGCCCGCTGTTTCGGAGCCTGCCGATAACCGGACGACCTCCGCTCCGGACGACGGCCGGCCGATAGCGCCTGCTGTCGGTCAGAATCCGACGCCCGAACCGACGGCGGCACCTGCCGCGCCTGCCCCGGGACTGCTTGGGACCGCGCAGGCTCCCGCTTCGCTGGTGTCGGGTCATCATTATGTCGTAGCCGGGGTCTTCGCTTCGCCCGAGAACGCCGACCGCACGGCGGAGGAAATCAACCGCCAGGACCCGGCGCTGCAATGCGCGGTCTTCCGTTTCGGCAGCAAGCTGATGGTCTCGCCGTTCCAGTCGGCCGACCCGGAAGCCTGCCGGCGCTTCGTGCGCGACCACCGGGTCCGCTGGCGCGACGCGTGGATCTATACCGCCCGCTGATGCGGCCGGCCGAAGCCATCGGGCGGGCGATAGACCGCTTCTACATCGGGCCGGTGGCGGCCGTGGTGCCGCGCCAGACGTTCCGCTATGCGGCTTGCGGAGGGTTGACCTACGGGTTGTTCGACCCGGCGTGTTACTTCCTGGTTTACAATTACATCATCGCCCATCGGTTTGTCGGCCTGGGCTTTGCCGTGCTCTCGCCCCATATTGCGGCGCTGGCGCTGACGTTCCCGCTGACGTTCTTTGTCGGCTTCTGGCTCAACCGCCATGTGGCGTTCCGTCAGTCGCCCCTGCGGACCCGCACGCAGTTGTTCCGCTATGCGCTCTCGGTGGGGGGCTCGGTGGTGCTGACTTACGCAGGGCTGAAATTCTTCGTCGAGTTCTGCGGCGTCTGGCCCACTCCGGCCAAAATCCTCACAACCTGCATGACGACTGTATACAGCTATCTTGCCGCCAAGTATTTCACCTTTCGGCATGCACGGGAGTAGGTGCGGGGTCCTTGACCGTCCGGCGCTTCGGGCGCTGTCCGAAAGAAAATGCGGGCCGCTATTTTTTTTGAACGATAAATACCGTATTTTTGTCTTCGCACGTTTGTAAGATGAAAAAACCATATATTGAAAAACTCAAACAGATGAAAAAAATCGGTTTGCTGCTGCTTGCAGCGGTTGCGGCGGCGGGGCTGTCGTCGTGCAACGACACCAAGGTGGACCAGCCGGGCAACATGAGCTTCGTGACGGTCCGTACGCTGTCGACGAGCGATTATTATTTTGTGACCGACACCGACAAGCGGGTCTATCCCGGCGACAAGAGCCGCGTCGGCTCGTATGTGGCCAAGGACGGACAGCGGGCGCTGATAACGTTCAACGTGCTGGAAAATCCCGCGCCCGGCTACGATTACAACGTGGCGCTTTACGGCATTGCCAATATCTATTCGTCGGTTGCGCGTGTGGTGACCAGCGAAACGGAGCTCGAAGAGTTGAAGGACGATGCCGTGCTGGTTCGCGACGGCCGTCTGTTGGGCAGCTGGACGACGCTCGTTGTCCGCTATGCCGCTTCGGACGCCTCGAAACACAAGTTCGCGATGATCGTCAACAAGGTCAGCGAGGCGGCCGAGACCGACGGAGAATATCTGGACGTCGAACTGCGCCACGACAACGGCGGCGATGCCCAGTGGAACCTCTATGAGAGCTACGTGTCGTTCGACATGCAGGACCTCGAAGAGCTGCTCGGCGGGAAAAAGGGCATCCGTATCCGTTACAAGGACGGTTCCGACGTCGATTACTTCAAGCTCGACCGCATGACTTCGGAGACGGAGAAAACGTTCTGACGCACGCGGTTACTTTCTTTTCTTAATACCGATGTCTGTCGTACGCAATACCGAGAGCGACCTCGAATTCGAGAACAAAATCCGCCCCCAGGAGCTTGAAAACTTCTCGGGGCAGGACAAGATCGTTGAGAATCTGCGCGTCTTCATCAAGGCGGCGCTCATGCGGGGCGATTCGCTCGACCACGTGCTCCTGCACGGCCCTCCGGGGTTGGGCAAGACTACGCTGGCCAACATCATCGCCAACGAGATGGGGGCGCAGCTGCGGGTTACTTCGGGTCCGGTGCTCGACAAGCCGGGCGACCTGGCGGGTCTGCTCACCAACCTCAGTCCGGGCGACGTGCTGTTCATCGACGAAATCCATCGGCTGAGCCCCATCGTGGAGGAGTACCTCTATTCGGCGATGGAGGACTACAAGATAGACATCGTGTTGGACAAGGGGCCTTCGGCGCGGTCGATTCAGATCGAGCTGGCACCCTTTACGCTTGTCGGCGCCACGACCCGCAGCGGTCTGCTGACCTCGCCCCTGCGGGCGCGCTTCGGCATACAGTGCCACCTGGAATATTACGATGCGCCCGTGCTGGCAGGGATAGTCCGCCGCTCGGCCCGCATTCTCGACGTCTCGATAGACGACGATGCCGCCCACGAGGTGGCGCTGCGTTCGCGCGGCACGCCCCGCATCGCCAATGCGCTGCTGCGCCGGGTGCGCGATTTCGCCATGGTCAAGGGCGAGGGTCATATCGACTTGGAAATCACGCGCTTCGCACTCGCGGCGCTGAATATCGACTCGCGCGGGCTGGACCGCATGGACAACAAGATTCTGGGCACGATCATCGAGAAATTCGGCGGCGGTCCTGTGGGGTTGAACACCATTGCCACGGCCGTGGGCGAGGAAGCCGGAACGGTCGAGGAAGTCTACGAACCGTTCCTCATCAAGGAGGGATTTCTCAAGCGCACGCCCCGGGGCCGGGAGGCTACCGAGCTGGCTTACAGTCATCTGGGTTTCAGGTCGCCCGGCGGCGGCGAGGGGTCGCTGTTCTGAACGGCCGCGGCGTAATAATTGCATCGTTCTGCGTCGAAAACCGATGCAGAGATGGCACGACAGTTCGATACACTCGATTCGGATGCCCTTCGCTACCACAGCGAGGGGCGTCCCGGCAAAATAGGGATAGAACCCACCAAACCCGCACAGACCCAGCAGGACCTGGCGCTGGCCTATTCGCCCGGCGTGGCGGCTCCGGCGCGCGCCATTGCGGCCGACCCGGCCGATGCCTACCGTTACACGGGCAAGGGCAAT
This sequence comes from uncultured Alistipes sp., assembly GCA_948736885.1. The sequence goes on along the minus strand of CAPXWY010000001.1, from coordinate 190,467 downwards.
TTGGTGGCCGTCGTCTCCAACGGGTCGGCGGTGCTGGGGCTGGGCAATATCGGGCCGCTGGCGGCCAAGCCCGTCATGGAGGGCAAGAGCATGTTGTTCAAGCGCTTCGCCGGAATCGACGCTTTCGACATCGAGGTCGACGAGACCGACCCCGAAAAAATCATCGGCGTGGTCAAGGCCATCGCCCCGACTTTCGGGGGCATCAACCTGGAGGACATCAAGGCGCCCGAGTGCTTCGAGATAGACCGCCGTTTGCGTGAGGGGCTGGATATTCCCGTGATTCACGACGACCAGCACGGCACGGCCATCATCGTCTCGGCGGCGGTCATCAACGGGGCGAAAATCGCAGGCAAGGAGGTGGCTAAATTGCGGGTGGTGGTCAACGGCGCGGGCGCTGCGGCCATCGCCTGCGCGCGCATGTTCCTGACGCTCGGCATTTCGCGCGGCCAGATCGTGCTGTGCGACAGCCGGGGTGTCGTCACCCGTTACCGCGAGGGGCTCACTCCGCAAAAGGAGGAGTTCGCCACGTCGCGGCGGCTGGCCTCGCTGGCCGAAGCGCTGCACGGCGCCGACCTCTTCGTGGGGGTCTCGGTCGCCGATGCGCTGACACCCTCGATGGTCCGCACGATGGCCGAAAATCCCATGGTGCTCGCGCTGGCCAACCCCGACCCCGAAATCACCTACGATGCGGCGATGCGTTCGCGTCCCGACATCATCTTCGCCACGGGGCGGTCGGACTATCCCAACCAGGTCAATAACGTGTTGGGGTTCCCGTTTCTGTTCCGCGGGGCGCTCGATGTGCGGGCTGCGCAAATCAACGATGCCATGAAGCTGGCCGCGGCCCGCGCGCTGGCCGACCTGGCCCGCCGTCCGGTGTCGGAGAGCGTGCTGCGCGCCTATGGGCTCGAAAGGCTCGAATTCGGCCGCGAGTATCTGATACCCAAGCCGCTCGACCCGCGGCTGCTCTGTACGGTCTCGACCGCCGTGGCCCGGGCGGCCGTCGAATCGGGCGTGGCCCGGCAGCCTGTCGGCGATTGGGATGCCTATGCCGAAGCGTTGCGCCGGATGAATCCGATGTAGCGTGGGTGGCGGGTTTCCGTACCCCGAATCGAGGCGAAGGGATGCAGGGTCGGAAAGTTTGCTTATATTTGCAAGGTTCCAATTTCCGAGTCCCATGAAGAAAATCCTTTGCCTTGTTTTCGCCGGCTTCGGTGCTGAGGCATCCGCCGGCGCCCAGTCGCTTCCGCTTGCCTGCACCGAAGTAGGAACGCAGCTCGAATATGCCGACTACGATTCCCGGGGCGCGTTGACGGGTTACACGCAGACGGTCGTTGTTGCGAGCGAATCCGGTCCCGACGGGCTGATCGTCGAGACCCGCACCGCCCTGCTGGATGCTGACCGCCGGCCGGTCGAACCCGACAAAGGAGGCGACGCGCTGCAGACCGACCGGCTTGTCGTGAGTGCAGAGGGGAATCTGTCTGCGTCCGGACGACTGGCTCGATATGGTTTCCGGAGACGATTGGAAGGCTTCGGTCGAATGTCGGGGCGACAAATATCTCATACCTGCCGTCCTGCATGCCGGCCAGCTGCTTCCCGAGTTGGCGATGACATTGCACATCCGCACCGAAAACGGATTCAGGACTCAGGTGTCGATACGTATTGCCGATCGCCGGGTCGTGGCGCAGGAAACGACGACCGTGCCGGCCGGGACATACGAAACGGTGTGTCTGACCGAGACGGTCCATGTCAAATGGTCGGTGGTCGGAGCTGCGGCGCAGACCAGAACATGGTATGCACCGGGCATCGGCAGCGTCCGCGCCGAGAAACTGAACAAAAGGGGTAAATTGGAAAGCCGTTCCGAGCTGATTTCCGTGCTTCGCCCGCAGCGATAGGTGCCGCTGCGTTTTATGGCAGAACCAGCGCCGCGAACTCTTCGACCCGTATCGGCCGCACGATGCAGTCGCCGATGCCGACGGGCAGGACGATGCGGAGCAGGCCGTCCTCGCTTTTCTTGTCCTTGCCTACCTCTTTCAAAAGGCGCCGGACGTCGACGGGAGGGGTCAGCTCGAACCCGAGGGCGAGCAGCAGGGCCACGATACGGTCGCGGTCGGTGGGCGAGAGCAGCCCCAGCTTCACGGCGACGTCGGCAATCATGGCCGTGCCGACGGCCACCGCTTCGCCGTGGTTCATCCGGGCGGAGCATTTCTCGATGGCGTGGGCAAGGGTATGGCCTAAGTTGAGCTTGCGCCGTTCGCCTGTTTCGCGTTCGTCGCGCTCGACGATGCCCGCCTTGACACGAATCGAAGCCGAAATCGCGTCGGAAAGCAGGTCGGTGTCGGCGCGCAGGGCGCCGAACGACGTGCTCTCCAGCCGCGCGAAGAGCCCGGCATCCTCGATGACGGCGGTTTTGACCACCTCGGCGAGCCCGGCGCGGAATTCGCGGTCGGGCAATGACCGGAGCAGGGCGGGGTCGCAGATGACGAAGCGCGGCTGGGTGAAAGTCCCGGCCATGTTCTTGTAGCCGTCGACGTTGACGCCGTTCTTGCCGCCGATGGCTGCGTCGACCTGCCCCAGCAAGGTTGTGGGCACGAATCCGAACGACAGACCGCGCATGTAGGTCGAAGCGGCGAATCCGGCGACGTCGGTGACGATGCCCCCGCCGACGGCCAGGATGAAGGTCCGGCGGTCGACGCCCGCTTCGATGAACCGGCGGTAGAGCGTCTCGACCGTCTGCAGGGTCTTGATACTCTCGCCCGAACCGATGAGCATGCGGTCGCGGCCCTGGAACAGCGGGCCGTAGAGCCGGTCGATGGTGGCATCGCACACGACGACGACCCGCCCCTCGGGCAGCAGCCCCGGCAGCAGGTCGGCCGCCGGGCCGACATAGATGGGGCTCTGTTGGCGGATGGTGAACGCGGGTTTCATGGGTTCTCGAATCGGAATGACAGCAATGCACAAATGTAGGACAATTCGCGCTTATCTGCAACACCGGAGCGTAGCGCAAATGGCCGGACGAATGGGGTGTTCGGGCGGAAGCGAAATCCGGCGCCCGAATTTTTAGTTCCCGATTTTTTCCATTCTTAATTCTGTTTTTCCTACCTTTGCGGAATAAAAATCCATTCCATGCAGAAACTGCGCAACATCGCCATCATCGCCCACGTCGACCATGGCAAAACCACGCTCGTCGACAAGATGATTCTGGCAGGCAACATCCTGCGCGACAACGCCAAACAGAGCGGCGAACTCATACTCGACAACAACGACCTGGAACGCGAACGGGGCATCACGATTCTCTCCAAGAACGTTTCGGTCCTCTATAAGGACTACAAAATCAACATCATCGACACCCCGGGCCACGCCGATTTCGGCGGCGAGGTGGAGCGCGTGCTCAACATGTGCGACGGCGTGCTGCTGCTCGTCGACGCGTTCGAGGGTACGATGCCGCAGACGCGGTTCGTGCTGCAGAAGGCGCTCGCGCTGGGCAAGAAGCCCATCGTGGTGGTCAACAAGGTCGACAAGCCCAACTGCCGCCCCGAGGTGGTCAACGAGCAGGTCTTCGACCTGATGTTCTCGCTCGACGCCACGGAGGAGCAGCTCGATTACAAGACGATTTACGGCTCGGCCAAGCAGGGCTGGATGTCGCACAAGTGGAACGAGCCGACCGATTCGCTCGTGCCGCTGCTGGACGCCATCATCGACGAGATTCCCGAACCGGCCATCGTCGGGGGAACGCCGCAGATGCTGGTCACCTCGCTCGAATATTCGGCCTACACAGGCCGCATAGCCGTGGGCAAGGTGACGCGCGGTTCGCTGCGGGCCGGGCAGAACGTGACGCTCGCCAAGCGCGACGGCGCGACGATGCAGAAGACCAAAATCAAGGAGCTGATGATTTTCGAGGGGCTCGGCAAAAAGAAGGTCGACGAAGTGCCGTGCGGCGAAATCTGCGCCATCACGGGCATCGAGGGTTTCGAGATCGGCGACACCGTCTGCGACTACGAGAGCCCCGAACCGCTGCCCCCCATCGCCATCGACGAGCCTACTATGTCGATGCTTTTCACCATCAACAATTCGCCTTTCTTCGGCAAGGACGGCAAGTTCGTCACTTCGCGCCATATCAAGGACCGGCTCGACCGCGAGCTGGAGAAGAATCTCGCGCTGCGCGTGACGCCCGGACCGTCGGCCGACAGCTTCAACGTCTTCGGCCGCGGCGTGCTGCACCTCTCGGTGCTCATCGAGACCATGCGCCGCGAGGGCTACGAGTTGCAGGTGGGACAGCCGCGGGTCATCGTCAAGGAAATCGACGGCAAGAAGTGCGAGCCCATCGAGGAGATGACCGTCGACTGCCCCGAGGAGCATTCGGGCACGGTCATCGAGCTGGCGACCAAGCGCAAGGGCACCTTGACGAACATGGAAGCCAACGGCGACCGCGTGCGGCTGGAATTCTCGATTCCCTCGCGCGGCATCATCGGCCTGCGTTCCAACATGCTGACCGCAACGGCAGGCGAGGCCATCATGACCCACCGGCTGAAGGGCTTCGAGCCGTGGATCGGCGAAATCGAGATGCGTACCAACGGTTCGATCATCTCGGGCGAGACGGGCACGGCCTACGCCTACTCGATCGACAAGTTGCAGGACCGCGGGCGTTTCTTCATCAGCCCGATGGACCAGGTCTACGAGGGGCAGGTCATCGGCGAACATACGCGCCAGAACGACATCACGGTCAACGTGACCAAGTCGAAACAACTTACGAACATGCGCGCTTCGGGCTCCGACGACAAGGCCGTCATCGTGCCGCCCAAGGTCTTCACGCTCGAAGAGGCGCTCGAATACATCAAGGAGGACGAATACGTGGAGGTCACGCCGCACGCCATGCGCCTGCGCAAGATTCTGTTGCACGAAGTCGACCGCAAACGAGCCTCCAAATAGACCCGAACCTATGACAACTTTCATGCTTTCGCTTTGCGTCGGCGCCGTGGCAGGCGCACTCGACGTCATCCCGATGGTCGCGCGGCGGCTTCCGTTCCGCTCGTGTCTCTCGGCGTTCTGCACTTATCTGTTCGCCGCTGTCATCATCTTTTACAGCGACCTGCCTTATCTGCCCTGGTGGGCCGACGGCATGGCCGTGACGCTGATGATGGCGCTTCCGGTGGTGCTTACCTTCGCTGGAAAGGAGCGCAAGGCCGCTCCCGTGGTGCTGTTCAATGCGCTGTTGTTCGGCTTGTTGATTGCCGTCGCCGAGCGTTTCCTGTAGCTAAGGCGTAGGAAATTTGTTTGAAATGAACGTTTTTTGCAGTAGTTCGGACCTAAACTGAAAACCATGAAAAAAATAGGAATCGCCTGCGACCATGCGGGTTACGAGATGAAGGAGTTTTTGGTCGGTTACCTCGACGCCATGGGTTACGAGGTACTCGATTTCGGCACCCATTCGCCCGAGAGCGTCGACTACGCCGATTTCGGTCACCCGTTGGCCGTAGCCATCGAAAAGGGTGAATTGGAGCGCGGCATCGGGTTGTGCGGTTCCGGCGAGGGGATGGCCATGACGCTCAACAAGCATCAGGGTATCCGGGCCGCGCTGTGTTGGAATACGGAGGTGGCAACGCTGACGCGCCAGCACAACGACGCCAACGTCATCGTTTTCCCGGCGCGGTTCATCAGCAACGACGAGGCCGTGGCCATGCTCGACCTTTTCCTCCGCACACCGTTCGAGGGCGGGCGCCACGAGCGGCGCATCGGGAAGATGGCTTGCAGGTAGTTTCCGGATGAAAAATCGTGCAGTCGGCTCCAAAGGGGCCGATTGTTTTTTGCGGGCGCAGGGCCGATTGTTTTTTGGGAGCGGTGTTTCTTTGTTCGGACCTACACTTCCGTAGGAAGCGACTGCCGGACGGCATGAAGAATCCGCCGCCCGACGGGGCAGACGTTGCAGCGGGGCGGTTCGGAAGGGCGTGCGGCAGGGCCGGGGTCGTTGGCGCCCGGCATGCAGAATTCGGTGGCCAGTTGCAGCAGGGCCTGCGTCTCGAATGCGTTGCGGGGCTTGAATCCGCGGTCGCTCCAAGCCGAGACATAGCGGTTTCCCTCGGCGGGCAATTGTTCCAGCAGCGTCAGCGCATTGTCGCGCATGGCTTCCTTGCCCGTATAGCTGCCGTAGGCGAATTGGAGGATCGCTACCAAGTTGATGCCGATGATATGGGCCTTGAATGCGCCGAGACGTCGGGGCCCCTCGTTCGCCGGGCAATGTTTCTGCCAGTAGTCGGGGGCGTCGATGCAGAAAAGTTTGCGGATGTCGGCTTCCGTGCGGCAGGCCAGGGTTCGCGCCATGACGAACTGGTCCTGCGCGAAGAATGCCGCGGCCTGTGCCAGCCGCAGCACCGGGTGGTTGGCAGGACGCAGACCGTCCAGCGTCCATTCATCGGGTTGCATCGCGTCGATGCCGTATTTGGCACTCAGATGGGCGAACGTCGCGCGGAGGTCCGAGGTGTATTCGTCGGCGGGGCAGAGGGCCAGCAGCCCTGACGTTCCCAGCAGCAGGGCTTCGACGGCATGGGGCGTCAGCCGTTCGCGCAGGATGGCCTTGTAGGGTACCAGTCTGGCCAGCCGCAGGTAGGCCCTGAGGTTGAGCCGGTCGCCCAAGGTGCGGAAATAGAGCCGGTAGAACGTTTCGTTCCAGTTTTCGCCCGCCGCGGCGTGGAGTTCGCCGACCATGCGCATCTTGCGCCCGAGCCGGTCGAAGACCAGCGCCGTGCAGACTTCGTGGCGCGCGAGCGGTTCCAGCCCCGTCAGATAACCGCCGCAGGCATATTTGCAGGCGCCCGCCTGCAACCGTTCCAAGGCTTCCGCAATGCGTGGCGCCATCCTACAGCATGTTGAGTTCCAGAAGCGCTTCTTCCGACATCATGCTGCGGTCCCACACGGGGTCGAACGTCAGCACGACGTTGACCGACTTCACTCCCGGAACCTTGCCCACCTGGACGTTGACGTCCTCGACCAGCATGTCGGCCATCGGGCAGTTGGGCGCCGTGAGGGTCATGCGGATTTCGGCCGTGCCGTCGGGCGTGTAGTCGATTTCGTAGATAAGCCCCAGGTCGTAGATGTTGACCGGAATTTCGGGGTCGTAGATGTTTTTGAGCGTCAGGACTATCTCCTGCTCGACTTTCAATATCTCTTCGGGTGTCATGGTTCAGTCGTTTCGGGGTTCGGTCCGGTTGGCGTAGGCCAGGGCGTAGAGCCGCATCTGCTTGACCATCGCCGCAAGGCCGTTGGCCCGCGTGGGCGAGAGGTTGGCGCTCAGCCCGATGGCGTCGATGAAGTAGAGTTCGGTGTCGAGAATCTCCTGCGGCGTGCGGCCGTTCAGCACGCGTACCAGCAGGGCGATGATGCCCTTGGTGATGATGGCGTCGCTGTCGGCCGCGAAGTGCACGCGCCCTTGGTCGTCGAGCCGGGCATCGACCCACACCCGCGACTGGCAGCCCGCGATCTGGTATTGTTCGGTCCGGTGTTCCGGGGCGATGGCCGGAAGCCCTTCGCCCAGCCCGATCAGATAGTCGTAGCGGTCGAGCCAGTCGTCGAAAACCGAAAATTCTTCGATGATTTGGTCTTGTATTTTGTCCATAGTCTCGTTTATTCTGCGATTTCTTCCAGCACCTCGCCCTCGGAAGCGGCGGGTTCGGAAATTTCCAGCAATCGTGCCACGGTGGGGGCCACACAGGTCATGTCGACCGGGCGGCGGATGCGCTGCGGCGGAATCCCGGCGCCGTAGAAAAGCAGGGGCACTTCGGTGTCGTAGCCGTACATCGAGCCCGACGACGAGTGGCAGCGGTTGCGTTCCTCGATCCAGCCGGGCATCAGGTTGAGCACCACGTCGCCCGAGCGGCGGGGGTAGAAGCTGTTTTGCAGCCGCCGGGCGTAGCCGCTGCCGAAGTAGCTGGTCCGCATGGCCGTGGCGGCCAGCGCGTGCGACACGCCGCCGAACTGCATGGCGAAAATCGCCACTTCGTTCTGCACATCGGCCAGGTTCAGTCCTCGTTCGTATATCAGATTGTGGTTGAGCCAGATGCAGTTTTCATTGTAGTCGCAGACCCAGTCGCCCACGCCGTAGCGGACGTTGAGAAAGCCGTTGACAATGACCTCGAACTGCCGTGCATTGAAGCGGTCGGCGGCCGGGGCGGCCAGGTCGTAGGACGGGCTCGTGCCGTGGTCGGAGGTCAGCACGACCAGCACTTCCTGCTCGTCGGCCTGCGCGAAGAGGTAGGTCAGAAAGTCGGCCAGGTCGCGGTCGAGCCGGCAGTACATGTCTTCCACCTCGACCGATTCGGGGCCGTAGACCTCCGCGATGCGGCGCGATGCGTCGAGACAGATGTTCAGCAGGTCGGGCGTCGCGTCGCTGCCGAGCTTGCATTGGGCGATGGCCTGCTTGGCGAAAGCCAGCACCGCCGTATTGCCTGCCGGGGTGTAGAGCAGCCGTTCGTAGTCGTTGTCGGGCGTGAGGCGCCGTGCGCCCGACGATGCGGCGTCCTTGCGGCCGCGGCCCAGCGGGAGAATGTCCCAGTGGCGGGTGTTGCGGTAGCTGTTGCGGTCGTAGAGCATCCGCCACTCGGGGGCGAGCAGCGCGAGGTTGTAGCGTTCGCGGTTGGTGCGGGCGATCCATTCGGGGAGTTCGGGCGCATAGTGGTAGGAGGTGGCCCAGCCGGCGTGCTGCGGGTCGAGCCAGTAGACCTGCCCGGTGCGGCCGCCCATGACGATGGCCGACTCGGCTTCGGCGGCGACGGTCACGCAGCGGCTGCCGGGCAGGTAGCGCAGCAGCGCTTCGCCGAGCGTGGGGGCGATGAGCTGGTAGGGCCCGGGGCCCTGGCGCCCTTCGGTCAGCCAGACGGTCTTGTTGTCGGTGTAGTCGTGCCAGCGCGAGCCGATGACCCCGTGGGTCGAGGGCATGGCTCCGGTGGTGAGGGTGGCCAGCGCCACGGGCGTGGTGGTTTGCTGGAAATCGTAGCGCGCCCCGGCGTAGCGGACGCCCCCTTCGGCAAGCCGCTTGAACCCGCCTTCGCCGAAGTGGCCGGCGTAGCGGTCGAGGTCCTCGGCGCGCATCGACCCCACGACGATCTGGACGATCAGCCGCGGGCGGGCCGCCTGTATGGGTAGGGAGCAGAGTGCCCCCAAAAGAAGCAGAAGCAGTTTTTTCATCGTTCGATGTCGTTCCGAAAGGCCGAAGTTACGAAATTTAACGGGAATTTCCGCTGTTCAGACGGGCTATTTCCTGCGAAAAGTCGATTCCGGCGCTTCGTCGCAGGGCCTCCATCCGCCCGACGGTCCGGCGGCGCAGTTCCTGCCATGCGTCGCTGTCGGTGCGGCGGGGACGGTGGAGGGATTGGGCCACAAGGCGTTCCACTTCGGGCAGGAGTGCCTGCGCTTCGTCCGAGAGGGCTGCTCCGGCGAACTTCTCCCAGATGTAGCCGACCGCCTGCGGCGAGGGGTGGACCAGGTCGTCGGCATAGAAACGGTAGTCGCGCAGGTCGTCGGCGAGCAGTTCGCAGGCGGGGAAATAGTGCGCATGGCCGAACCGTTCGGTCAGTTCGCCGACAGCAACCCGCAGGGTAGCTTTGCTGAGCGAATTGCCCTCCGCGCCGTCGCCGAGGTGGCGCACCGGGCTGACCGTGAAGACGACTTCTTTGTTGGCCAGCGGCCCGGCGAGGAGCTGCGACCATTCGGCTGCGATTTCTTCGACCGAGAGCCGTGTACGGTCGAAAAGCGTCTGAGGTTGCTTGTGGCAGTTGGCGACGACGCGGCCGCTCTCCTTGAGCCGGTAGACCCACGCCGTGCCGAAAGTGACGACAAGACAGCGGGCGGCGGGCAGGAGCCTGCGCAGGCGGTCGAGCGCGTCGTTGTAACGCCCGAGAACCGCGGCCGGGTCGGGGCCGCTCAGCAAAGTGTTGGCGTCGTAGTGGAACCACCAGCCGTCGGCGTCCTGCCGAAGCTCGGCGAGGGTGGCGGGCGCGGGGTCCTGCACGCGGTGCAGCAGAGCGGCGACCGACGCGGGGTTGAAGAGCGGCCCCGTGAAGTTGCCCTCGGCGCGAAACTTCAGCTCCTGCATCCGGCGGCGCATTTCGTCGGCGAAGCACGAGCCGAACAGCAGCACGGTGTCGGCGTAGCCGAGCCCGAGACCCAGCGGCGCGACGTTGATTTCGGTGCGGAATTTCATGGGGCAAAGGTAGGGGAAATTCGGCCGAAAATTTTTAATTTCTGATTTTTAATTTTTAATTTGCAGTATGATTCTGCGTGCGAACTGCAAGATAAATCTGGGGCTCGACGTGCTGCGCCGCCGCGATGACGGCTACCACGAGCTGGAGACGGTCATGGTCCCGGTCAGGGGACTGGCCGACGAGGTGGAGGTGACGCGCCGCGAGGTTCCGGGCGTCGGGTTCCGGGCCGAAGGGCTGGCGGTGGACTGCGACCCCGAAGACAATCTGTGTATCAAGGCTTTCCGGCTGATGCGGAAGCGCTATGGGGTCGACGGGGTGGAAATCCGGCTCGACAAGCGGGTGCCGTTCGGTGCCGGGTTGGGCGGCGGTTCGTCCGACGCTACGGCGGTCGTGCTGGCGCTCGACGAGCTGTTCGGGCTCCGGCTGCCGGAGGAGGAACTGATTGCCTGCGCTGCCGCGCTGGGCAGCGATACGGCGTTCTTCGTGCGGAACGTTCCGCAGCTATGCACCGGACGCGGGGAAATCATGTCGCCCGTCGCCCTCGATTTGCAGGGGTTGTGGCTGGCCATCGTGAAGCCCTCCGAGGGCGTTTCGACCCGCGAAGCCTACGCCGGAGTGACGCCGCGGGTGCCTGCGGTGCCGCTCTCCGAACGGCTTCGGCGGCCCGTGAGCGAGTGGCAGGGGCTGGTGACCAACGATTTCGAGCCGACGGTCTTCGCGGCCCATCCGTCCGTCCGGGCCGCCAAGGAGGAGCTGTTGGCCGCCGGGGCGCTCTACGCTTCGATGTCGGGCAGCGGCTCGGCGGTGTTCGGGCTTTTCGACGACCCGCAGAAGGCCGCGGCGCTGCGCACGTCTTATATTTATCCGATGGAATAAAAGCAGCCGGGCCCGGAGTGGCATGGGCTACGGTCCGTGCCAGCGCGGCAAGGCAGATTCAGCAGTCCGCTGGCGGCGGTTACCGGATGTTAAAACGTTTTAACAAACCGCTAAAACGTTCCTTTTCAGGCAGGTTTTCTCGCCTCGGCATAGCTCAAGTAAACTTGGCTTTGCACTCGGCTTATCGAAAACGTTTCAATACGCCGTCAGTTATTCATCCCAGTCTGGCAGAAAACTTAGTTTAATGAATAATTAAGAATGAATAGTGAATAATGGTTCTCTTATGTCTTTGCCGATTATTCCTTATTAACTATTCATTATTCATTTTTTTGCCATTCATTCCAGCGATTGCTCCGACCGCCTGCTGCGGGCTACCGCGCCAATTCGACGGGAGCCTTGGGTTACGTCGGCGAGCGCGGCCACGTTTGGTCTTCGTCGTCCAACTACGCAGGCAACCGCTACGCGGGGCTCATGTGGTTCCACTCGGGCCTCGTGAACCCCTTGGACAACAGCAACCGGGCGAACGCCTTCTCCGTGCGCTGCGTCCAGCATCTGCGGGCTGCTTTTATTTCTTGGATTTTCCGTCGCGGAGCTTCTGCAGCTCGTACATGCGGTCGCGGAAACGGGCGGCGGCGAGGAAGTCGAGCGACTTGGCGGCGCGTTCCATATCCTCGCGTGCGCGGTCGATCTGCTGGTCGAGGGAGGGTTCCGTGTCGGCGTTGAAAGGTTTCTCGACGTCGGCGGCTATCATGTAGCGCTTTTCTTCCAACGGGTAGGCGGTGCTTTCGGCGGCGGCTTTGGCAGCCAGCAGCGCGCTCTGCCCCGTGCCGCTTCGTCGGGCTTGGTGGGGCAGAATGCCGTGCTCCATGTTGTAGCGCACCTGGATTTCGCGGCGGCGGTTGCTCTGCGCGATGGTCGTGCGCATGGATTCGGTGCAGGTGTCGGCGTAGAGGATGACATGGCCCTGCGAATGGCGCGCGGCGCGCCCGGCAATCTGGGTGAGCGAACGCACGTTGCGCAGAAACCCCTCCTTGTCGGCGTCGAGAATGGCGACCAGGGCCACTTCCGGCAGGTCGAGCCCCTCGCGCAGGAGGTTGACCCCGACCAGCACGTCGAACATGCCGGCGCGCAGGTCGTCCAGAATCTGGATGCGTTCGAGGGTATCGACGTCCGAATGGATGTAGCGGTTGCGGACCCCCACGCGGTCGAAATATTTGGAGAGCTCCTCGGCCATGCGCTTGGTGATGGTCGTGACCAGCACCTTGTCGTCGTTCTTGACCCGCTTGTCGATTTCCTCGATGAGGTCGTCGATCTGGTTGAGCGTCACACGCACCTCCAGCGGCGGGTCGACCAGCCCCGTGGGACGAATCAGCTGTTCGACGATGACCCCTTCGCTTTTGGCCAGCTCCCAGTCGGCGGGGGTGGCGCTGACGTAGATGGTCGTGCCCTGCAATTGCTCGAACTCGTTGAATGTCAGCGGCCGGTTGTCCTTGGCCGCCGGGAGCCGGAAGCCATATTCGACCAGGTTTTCCTTGCGCGCGCGGTCACCGCCGAACATGGCGTGTACCTGCGGAATGGTGACGTGGCTTTCGTCGACGACCATCAGATAATCCTGCGGAAAATAGTCCAGCAGGCAGAACGGCCGGGTCCCCGCGGCGCGCCCGTCGAAGTAGCGTGAATAGTTCTCGATGCCGGGGCAGTAGCCCAGTTCCTTAATCATTTCGACGTCGTACTCGACCCGCTGTTTGATGCGCTGCGCCTCCATCGTGCGCCCCTCGTGCTCGAAGACCTCGATTTGCTTGCCGAGGTCGAGGTAAATCTGCTGCACGGCCGCGGCGATGCGCTCCTTGGTGGTGACGAACAGGCTGGTGGGGTAGAGCGTCAGCGAATCGAGCGCGTGGATGCGCTGGCCGGATACGGGGTCGATGGCGTAGATGGCCTCCACCTCGTCGTCGAAGAACATGACCCGGAAGCACTGGTTGCCGAACTCGCCGAACGCCGCCATGATGTCGACCGTGTCGCCGTTGACGCGGAATGTGGCGGGCTCCAGCCCGCGCTCGGTACGGGTGTAGAGCGCTTCGACGAGCTTGTAAAGAAATTGCTTGTAGTTGACTGTCTGCCCGACTTCGATGTGGATGGCCGTGGCGTGGAAGTCGGCGGGGTTGCCCGCGCCGTAGAGACACGAGACGCTCGACACGACGATGACGTCGCGGCGTCCGGAGAGGAGCGTGGCCACGGTCTGAAGCCGCATCTTCTCGATTTCGTCGTTGATCGAAAGGTCCTTTTCTATATAGGTGTCCGACGCCGGCAGATAGGCTTCGGGCTGGTAATAGTCGTAGTACGATACGAAGTACTCGACGGCGTTGTGGGGGAAGAAGTTGCGGAATTCGCCGTAGAGCTGCGCCGCGAGGGTCTTGTTGTGGCTCAGTACGAGCGTCGGGCGGTTGAGCCCGGCGATGACGTTGGCCACCGTGAACGTCTTGCCCGAACCGGTGATGCCCAGCAGCGTGTTGTGCTGCGACCCGTCGCGGATGGCCCCGAGCAGCTGCGCGATGGCCTCCGGCTGGTCGCCCGTGGGGGCGTAGTCCGATACGAGTTGGAAATCCATAGGGCAAAATTAATTCATAATTCACAATTCACAATAGCGATTCTTCGTCGCCGGGCAGAAAAGCGCTCTTTTGTTTCTTCATCGCAGGGCTGTTCCCATTTTGTTATTTCAAGCATCCGCTTTGTTATTCCGAGCGTTTCTCCTCTGTCATTCTGAGCGTCGGTTCGCTGCGTTCAACAAGAAATATGCGGCAGTCACTCGCGGGCCCGGCTGGGGCGGTCGCGCCATAGGCGCGAGCCGGGCACCGCGCAAAGTTGTTGTTGCGTCATCCCGATGTGCTCGCCTTACCTTTTGTGCAGTCTTTGTCATTCTGAGCGTCAGCGAACCGACGCTCGCAGCATGGGCAGAGACTGCTTGCAGGCTATGCCATGCAAGGAGGAGGGAAACAAGCGCAGTGTAGTTAAGAATCTGTTTCACAGCATCGTCATTGCGAGGAGCGTAGCGACGCGGCAATCTGAACAAAACCCTGCCCCCCCCCATCCCCGCCATTCTGAGCGTAGCGAAGAATCTATTTCTACGCTAAACTTTTGCGAGCAACTCGCAGCTCTATTTTCCTTTTCTTGTACTTTCTTGTGCAAGAAAGTACCAAAGAGCCTTTGCACGGTGTAAATGGCGGCATCCGTCTTCGGTCGTTCGCTGAGCGGGCACGGAAGACTTACGCTGTTCCGAACACCCGCTCCGGGCGCTCGCTCCCTCGACGGACGAAACCCCGCCATTTCCACGAGTGCGGAACAAAGGTTCAAGTGCCCCTCCCCACAAAAAACCACCGTCATTCCGACTACCTACCCGTCATTCTGTGGAGCCCTTCCCTCTGTCATTCTGAGGAGCCGCAGGCGACGAAGAATCTGTTTCACAGCATCGTCATTGCGAGGAGCGCAACGACGCAGCAATCTGAACAAAACCCTACCGGCCCCCCCCCTCCCCGTCATTCTGAACGGAGTTAAAAATCTGTTTCTCCCCGAAACTTTTGCGAGCAACTCGCAGTTCTCTTTTTTCTTGTACTTTGCGGAACAAACATTTCGCCTGTTCGAGTGGCTGCAACTGACACTTCGGGATGATATTTTTGATGTGTGAGCGGCAAAAGCCGTTCCGGAGCGGCCGCAAGTGGGATTGTGCCCTATGAACTCGTTCTTATGCCGTTGCTATTCTGGCGTGGAACGGACATCCGCATGAAAAAAGTTGCCGGAATGTTTGGTTTATCGAATAAACCGATTTATATTTGCAGTACAGATTAGGCTGGGGCAACGTCGCGCGGGTTTGCCCTTTCCTTTTCCGAATGAAGTTTATATTATAAACCGATTAAAAATTATCATTATGAACGATCGTAGAACAAACGCTTTAGGGAGTCCGAGCGCAGAGCCGAGTTTGCACGAACTCAGCCAAGGCGGGAAACTCAACGAAAAGGAGAGCATCGAACTGATAGCCCGTATGATTTCCGAGACCAAAAGCCGTTTCGAGGTCGGCGACGGCAATATCCTTTTGAGCTGGGGCATCCTCACGGCGACCATCGCCACCGTAGTGTGGGCAGCGGTTGCCGCGACCGGCAATCCTGCATTCAACGGTCTGTGGGCGCTGATGGCCTTAGGGTGGTTTTTCAATCGCAGGCTGGCCGTGAAGCAAAGCAGCCGCGGCTGCCTCTCCTATACCGACAAGCTCTGCGCCGCCATCTGGAAGTCGGTCGGGATTCTCGGTGCGGCCGGGGTCGTCGTTTGCGCGATTCTCCATCTGACAACGGGCAATTCGCCGTGGATGGTCATGTTCTTTTATGCGCTGTTCGTGGTGGGGTTCGGCATCATCGGTTCGGGCGCAGCTCTGAAAGTCCGCAGCATGGTGGCCGGAGGAATCCTCAGCGTCGCTTTCGGCATGGTGTTGCTGGGCTGCATCTTCTCCGGGGTGAAGCTCTCGATGACGTGGGTCATGCCGTGCTTTATCCATTGTTTCGTGCTGATGATGATCATTCCCGGTCTGGAAATGCGGCGGCTGGCGCGCAAAGGCAATGAAAGAGCTTGACCCGCTGCTTCATTCGCAGCTGCGGCTGGCGGTCATGTCCGTGCTGATGAACCTTGCCGAAGCGGACTTCGTCTATCTCCGTGAAAAGACCGGCGCCACCGCCGGAAACCTCAGCGTCCAGCTCGACAAGCTCTCGGCGGCCGGGTATATCGAGGTGGAAAAAGGATTCGTCGGCAAGAAGACACGGACGCTCTGCCGGGTGACCGCGGCCGGGCGCCGGGCTTTCGAGGAGTATGTGGAGACCTTGAAGGAATACCTGAACATGTAGTTTGAAAAAGCGCTCCGGACCGTCGGGAGCGCTTTTTTTTGCATTGTGATTACAGGTGGTCGATTCCGCGGCGGTAGGCGGCGAGCTCGTTTTCGGAGAAGCGGGCGAGTGCGTCGTCGAGCTCGCTCAGCAGGCGGGCACGGTCTTCGGGCAGGCGCCCGAGCAGCGGCACGGTGTTCGACACGGTGTGGCCCATCAGGGTGGCGGGGACGGTGAGGGCGGCGATGAATGCGCGGAGTTCTTCGAGCCGCTCCCGCTCTCCGGCTTCGACGAACCGCCCGGCGGCGACGTCGGCGGCCAGCGGAGCTTCGGGAAAGAGCGTCAGCGAGACGATGCCTATTATATAAGGATGCAGGCGGTTGAAAAGCGCCGCCGTTGCTTCGGCCGCCCGCAGTCCGTTTCCGGCGCCCGCCAGCCCCGTCATGTAGGTGAAATAGTATTCGATGCCTGCCTCGTCGAGCCGCCGGCACTGCGTGAGCGTGTCGGCCGCCGTGTGGCCCTTGTGCATGAATGCGAGGGAGGGTTCGTCGCCCGTTTCCGTACCGATCGAAAGGCCCGTGATGCCGCGGGCACGCAGTTCGCGCAGCTCGGCATCGCTCTTGGCGGCAATGTCCGTCACGCGGGCGAACATGCCGATGGTCTGCACCTTGGGCAGGTAGTCACGGATGGTGTCGGCCAGCCGGACAAGCCGGTTGTAGCTGAGCACAAAGGGGTTGGCGCCGACCAGGAAGACGCGCCGGGCGCGCGGCTGGCAGCGTGCGATGCTCCGCAGGTCGGCCTCGATTTCCTCCGGGGGCGAAAGGCGGAAACGCAGGTCGCCGTAGAGCGAACAGAATTTGCAGGCGTGGTGCGTGCAGCCGACCGTCGCCTGCAACAAGACGGAGTGGGCTTCGTAGGGCGGGCGCCAGACGGTGCCCGTGAAATGCTGTTGTACCAAGTCGGTCATAATTTTTGTAATTTTGTAGGCTGCAAGATAGGCCGATTCGGCGTGCGAAACAAGAACGCACCTGCGTGTCAGCTACTTACGCGGAGGATAGTTTCGCTGAATCCGAAGCGGTTGCATGGATGAAAAAATGGAAAACAATTCTGCATTGTCGCCTGCGTGCGCGCTGTTCGAGCGTTTCGGCAGCCGCTGGGCACTGCTTGTGCTGCTAACCTTGCACGAGCATGAAGTGCTGCGGTTCGGCGAACTGACGCGGTCCGTGCCGGGCGGAATCTCGGAACGGATGCTGGCCGCCACGGTACGCGATCTGGAGCAGGCGGGATTGGTGGCGCGCACGGTCTATCCCGAGGTGCCGCCGCGGGTGGAGTATGCGCTGACGCCGAAAGGCGGTTCGCTGGTGCCGCTGCTGCGGCAGCTGCTCGAATGGGCTGAGAAGAACGGCTGAATCCGGACCCGCCGCACAACTGAAAACGAGATGCACTCCGGCACATCTCGTTTTTCTATCTTCCGTCCAACGGACATCAAGCGTTTTTGCGAACCGGAAGGCGCTCCCACAACCAAGCGGGAATCAACCTCCACAAAAAGACGAGCACGGCATAACGCCGGTCGATGACAATGCGGCGCCGACGATGCCGGAGAGCCCGGAAAATACGCCGGGCGACCGGTCCGGGCTGCATGAGCAGCGGATAGTCGTCGCCCGAAAGCAACGGTGTAGCAACGAATCCGGGGCGGATGTCGGTGAAACGGATGGGCAGCTTTTCCATGCGCGCAAGCTGCGCGAGGGCGTCGATGTAGGTGTTCTGCATCCGCTTGGTGGCAGAGTAGGCCGGGGCCGAACCCAGCCCGCGGGTGCCTGCGACCGAACTGACGACGGCGATATGACCGCCGCCGTGCGAGCGGAACCAGCCGAACGCCGCAGTCACCATGCGCACGAAGCCTTCGCCGTTGGTGCGGAGCGTGGCCAGCTCGATGTCGGGCGTCAGCTCGGTGTTGCGCTTGCCGATGCCGGAGGTGTGGAAGTAGATGTCCATGCCGCCCAAACGCCCGGCCAGCTCGGCGAGCTGCTGCGGGGCATCGTCGCGTGTGACGTCGATGACTGCGGTTTCGACCTGGGCGGGTGCCAGTGCCTTGAGCTGTGCGAGGGCCTCGGCGTTCCGGCCTGCGGCTCCCACGCGCCAGCCTGCGCCGATGCAGAGCCGGGCCACTTCCTGCCCCAGCCCCGAGGTAGCCCCGACGATGACGATACGCTTCATGGATGCGGAATTTGTCAAAGTGTGTCGGCGGAATACTGTACGCATTCGATGCCGACCTTGCGCAGCAGGTTCAACCCCTCCTCCGAACGGTAATCTTCGCTGTAGACAACGCGCCGGATGCCGGCCTGAATGATGAGCTTCGAGCATTCGAGACACGGCGCGGCGGTGATGTAGAGCGTGGAGCCGTCGCAGTTGTTGGCGCTTTTGGCCACCTTGGTGATGGCGTTGGCTTCGGCGTGGAGGACATAGGGCTTGGTCCTTCCCTCCTCGTCCTCGCAGATGTTCTCGAAACCCGAGGGGGTGCCGTTGTAGCCGTCGGAGATAATCATCTTGTCCTTGACGATCAGCGCCCCGACCTTGCGCCGCACGCAATAGGAATTCTCGGCCCAGATGCGCGCCATGCGCAGGTAGCGCATGTCCAGCTGCCGCTGTTTTTCTTCGTTGTAACCCACCTTACATCCCTTTTCCGTGGCAGTTCTTGTACTTCTTGCCCGAACCGCAGGGGCAGGGGTCGTTGCGGCCCACCTTTTTCTCGACGTGGACGGGCATGGGCTTCTGCTTCTCGCCCTGTCCGGCCTGTGCGGCGGCCTGCATGCGCGAGGCCTGCAACTTGTTGACGTCGACCTTGGCGCGCTGCTGACGCTCGCGCTGCACGGCTTCGGCGTTCTGGTCGCGCGTCGGAATATAAGCCTTGTTCAGCACGGCCAGCACGTCGCGGTTGACCTCGATGAGCATCTTGGAGAAAAGCCCGAACGACTCGAACTTGTAGATCAGCAGCGGGTCCTTCTGTTCGTAGGTGGCGTTCTGCACGCTCTGGCGCAGGTCGTCCATCTCGCGCAGGTGTTCGCGCCATGCGTCGTCGATGGTGGTGAACATGACCACCTTGGAGAAGACCTTGTAGATTTCGGCCCCGTCGCTCTCCTTGCAGCGGCGCAGGTTGACCGGCACGTTGTAGCCCAAGTGGCCGTCGGTGATGGGGAAATAGATGTTGCTGTCGAGCTGGTCTTTCTTGTCCTCGTAGATGCGCTGCATGACGGGCCGCACCGTGTCGGCCACGGCCTTGGCGCGGCGTTCGTAGGCGGCGCGGATGTCGGCGACGAGCAGTTCGGCCAGCTGGGCGGGCTTCGCGTCTTCGTAGGTCTGCGCATCGAAGGTCGGTTCGACCGATATTTCGCGGATCAGCTCGAACCGGAAGTCCTCGAAGTCGCAGCCTTCGTGCGTCTCCACGAAGTTGTCGGCGAAGTCGTACATGATGTTGTTGAGGTCGATTTCGACCCGCTCGCCGTAGAGGGCGTGGCGGCGGCGCGTGTAGATGACTTCGCGCTGCGAGTTCATCACGTCGTCGTACTCCAGCAGGCGCTTGCGGATGCCGAAGTTGTTCTCCTCGACCTTTTTCTGGGCCCGTTCGATGGCGCGCGTCATCATGCCTGCCTGGATCACTTCGCCCTCCTTGAGCCCCATGCGGTCCATCATGGCGGCGATGCGGCCCGAGCCGAACAGACGCATCAGATCGTCTTCGAGCGAGACGAAGAACTGCGACGAACCCGGGTCGCCCTGGCGTCCGGCGCGTCCGCGCAGCTGGCGGTCGACACGGCGGCTTTCGTGGCGTTCGGTGCCGATGATGGCCAGACCTCCGGCCTGCTTGACTTCGGGCGTGAGCTTGATGTCGGTACCGCGGCCCGCCATGTTGGTGGCGATGGTCACCTGCCCGGCGCGTCCGGCTTCGGCCACGACCTGGGCTTCTAACTGGTGTTGTTTGGCGTTCAGTACGTTGTGTTTGATGCCGCGGAGTTTGAGCATGCGGCTCAGCAGCTCCGAAATTTCGACCGAGGTGGTGCCGACCAGCACCGGGCGGCCCTCGCCGACGAGCCGCACGATTTCTTCGATGACGGCGTTGTATTTTTCGCGTTTGGTCTTGTAGATCAGGTCCTCACGGTCGTCGCGGATGACCGGGCGGTTCGTGGGGATGACTACGACGTCAAGTTTGTAGATGGACCAGAATTCCGAGGCTTCGGTCTCGGCCGTACCCGTCATGCCGCCCAGCTTGTGGTACATGCGGAAGTAGTTCTGCAAGGTAATCGTCGCGAAAGTCTGCGTCGCGGCTTCGACCTTGACATGTTCCTTGGCTTCGATGGCCTGGTGCAGGCCGTCGGAGTAGCGGCGCCCTTCGAGAATGCGGCCCGTCTGTTCGTCGACGATCTTCACCTTGTTGTCCATCACCACATATTCGATGTCCTTCTCGAACATGGCGTAGGCTTTCAGAAGTTGGTGGACGGTGTGGACGCGTTCCGACTTGACCGAGTAGTCGTTGATGACCGCGTCGCGCTTCTGCGCCCGCTCCTCGGCCGTGAGGTCGCTCTTTTCCAGCTCGGCGACCTCCGACCCGATGTCGGGCAGGACGAAGAACCCGTCTTCGTTGAAGTATTTCGACAGCGCTTCGTGGCCTTTGTCGGTGAGTTCCACGGAGTTGAGTTTCTCGTCGATGACGAAGTAGAGGTCGTCCGTGATCTCGGGCATGCGGCGGTTGTTGTCCTGCATGTAGACGTTTTCGGTCTTCTGCATCAGCGCCTTGATGCCCTGTTCCGAGAGGTATTTGATAAGCGGCTTATACTTGGGCAGTCCCTTGTGCGTGCGGTAGAGCTTCACGCCGCCTTCGTCGTTCTTGCCCTCGGCGATAAGCTGGCGCGCTTCGGCCAGCAGCGCCGTGACCAGGTTCTTCTGGAGGTTGTAGAGGTTTTCGATGGCCGGGCGGTACTGCTCGAACATCTGGTCCTCGCCCTTGGGCACGGGGCCCGAGATGATGAGCGGCGTGCGGGCGTCGTCGATGAGCACCGAGTCGACCTCGTCGACAATGGCGAAGTGGTGCTTGCGCTGCACGAGGTCTTTGGGCGACGAAGCCATGTTGTCGCGCAGGTAGTCGAAGCCGTATTCGTTGTTGGTGCCGAAGGTGATGTCGGCCATGTAGGCGTCGCGGCGGGCGTCGGAGTTGGGCTGCGTGTCGTCGATGCAGGCCACCGACAGGCCGTGGAACTCGTACATGGGGCCCATCCACTCGCTGTCTCGCTTGGCCAGGTAGTTGTTGACCGTCACTAAGTGCACGCCTTTCTTGGCCAGCGCGTTGAGGAACACAGGGAGCGTCGCGACAAGGGTCTTGCCCTCGCCCGTGGCCATCTCGGCGATTTTGCCCTTGTGGAGCACCACGCCGCCGAAGAGCTGCACGTCGTAGTGGATCATGTCCCACTTCACGTCGTTGCCGCCCGCAAGCCAATGGGTCGCATAGACGGCCTTGTCACCCTCGATGCGCACGAAATCTTTCGTTGCGGCCAGTTCGCGGTCGAAGTCGTTGGCCGTCACCTCGACCGTCTCGTTCTGGGCGAAGCGGCGCGCCGTGTCTTTCATGATGGCGAACGCTTCGGGCAGAATCTCGTCGAGCTTCTCTTCGATGCGGTCGTCGATGCGTTTGGTCAGCTCGTCGATTTCCTTGGAAATCTTCTCCTTTTCGCCGAGCGTCGTCTCCGGTTTTTCGAGCTGGGCGCGCAGTTCGGCGATGCGGGCTTCGTCAGCGGCGATGTAGTCGGCGATGCGGCGCTTCAGCTCCTCGCTGCGGGCGCGCAGCCCGTCGTTCGAGAGTGCCTCGATTTCGGGGTATACGGCCTTGATTTTCTGAATGTAAGGCTCGATTTCCTTGCGGTCCTTGTCGGCTTTCGAGCCGAAGACCATCTTGATAAGACTGGCAACTATATCCATAGGTTGTTCTGTTTGCGGAAGTTTCCGGAGTACGAAATCTTACAAAAGTAGTGATTTCTTTTCAAACCGCCAAGCAGACACAGGCAATTTTGTGCCAACTTCGGTTGCGGAGGTCGGCAGACAGGTGGAAAATTATGTTACTCTCTGATTGTCAGTCTTCGGCGGACTTCTCGAACTTGTAGAGCCGGTCGCCGCGGCGGATCAGTCCGGGCGTATGGATGGCGCACAGCTGTCCCTGCACGACGGAGGGCACGGGCGTGCCGTCGGGGCCGTGGAGTTCGTCGAGCCGCTGTTCGGCTACGCCCGTAGTCGGTCCCATGAAGAAGATTTCTTCGCCTGCATGCAGCGGGGCCGCTTCGACAAGGACTTCGGCCACGGAGAGTTTCTTGAAGAAGTTCGTCACCTTGCCCACATAGACCTTGCGCCGTGTGGCGGCCGAACCGTAGTGGGTGCTGTGTTCGGCGACGGGGCGCCCGGCGTAGTAGCCCTCCCAGAATCCGCGGTTGAAAACCGTTTGCAGCCGCTCCTTGAGCCCGGCGGCGAATTCGGGCGTATAAGTTCCTGCTTCGATGGCGCGCAGGGCCCGGTCGTAGCACTCGACCACGCGCTTGACATACTCGGCGCCCCGGGCGCGGCCCTCGATTTTGAGGACCCGGACCCCCGCGGCGACGAAGCGGTCGAGGAAATCGATGGTGCAGAGGTCCTTGGGCGAGAGTACGTATTGCCCGTCGACGTCCAGCGCCGCCCCGGTCTCCTGGTCGGTGACGGTATATTTGCGGCGGCACAGCTGGCGGCAGGCGCCGCGGTTGGCCGAGCAGCCCGTTTCGTAGAGCGAAAGGTAGCACTTGCCCGAAATCGACATGCAGAGCGCTCCGTGGGCGAACATTTCGATTTCGACCAGTTCGCCCCGCGGGCCGCGGATGTCGTTCTCGGCGATTTCGCGGTGGATGCGCGCCACCTGCTCCAGCGTCAGTTCGCGCGCCAGCACCACCGTGTCGGCCCACTGCGAAAAGAACTTGACGGCTTCGGAGTTGGAGATGTTGCTCTGGGTCGAAATGTGGACCTCGACCCCCACGCGGCGGGCATAGAGGATGGCGGCCATGTCGGTGGCGATGATGGCATCGACCCCCTCGGCCTTGGCGCGGTCGATGACCTCGTGGACGGTGGCTATCTCTTCCTCGTAGACGACGGTATTGACCGTCAGATAGGCTTTCAGCCCGGCTTCATGGGCGATGGCGACGATGCGGGCCAGGTCGTCGGGGGTGAAGTTGGCCGCCGAGGCCGACCGCATGTTGAGCTGTCCGATGCCGAAGTAGACCGAGTCGGCGCCCGCCTGGATGGCGGCCGCCAGGGCCTCGTAGGAGCCTACCGGGGCCATGATTTCGATGTCGCTGCGCAGCATTGCGTTCAATGTGGAATTCACAATTCAGAATTCATGATTTAGCGGGACGGACTTTGCTAAAACGTTTTAATTGCAGGCTTCCGATTGTGAATTATGAATTTTTAATTATGAATTATTTGTTTCTGCCCATCAGTCCGGCGGCGAATTCGCGCAGGGGCGCGGTGCGGGCCGGGTCGGCCGAAAGGGTCTCCAGCTGGGCCAGCGCCCGCTCGAAACGCAGTTCGATTTGCTGTTCGGTCAGATGGGGCACGTCGAGCCGGTTGTAGATGGCTTTCACGGCGGCGATTTTCCGCTCGGCCGGCATCTTGCTGTCGGCCAGCAGGCTGCGCAGCTCGTTGCGCGTGGCTTCGTCGGCGCGGCTCATGGCCGTGACCATCAGATAGGTTTTCTTGCCCTCCAGGATGTCGCCGCCGATGGCCTTGCCCAGGCGTTCGTCGCCGTAGCTGTCCAGCAGGTCGTCCTGCAGCTGGAACGCGAGCCCCAGCTCGATGGCGAAACGCCGGAGCTTGCGGCAGTCGTTCTCCGAAGCGCCGCCCAGCAGGGCCCCGATGAGCACCGACCCGGCGAGCAGGGCGGAGGTCTTCAGTTCGATCATGTGCATGTATTCGACGACCGAAACTTTCTGCTTCTTCTCGAAATCCATGTCGTACTGCTGTCCCTCGCATACTTCGAGCGCCATGTCGTCGAACGTGGCAAGCACCTGCGGGAGCTTGTCGGCGGGCAGTCCGCACAGCAGCCGGTAGGCGTAGATCAGCATGGCGTCGCCCGAGAGGATGGCCACGTTCTGCCCCCACCTGGCGAAGACCGAGGGTTTGCCGCGGCGGATGGCGGCGTTGTCCATGATGTCGTCGTGCAGCAGGGTGAAGTTGTGGAACACCTCGACGGCCCCTGCGGCCGGGAGGGCCTGCTGGACGTTGTCGGCGAAAACGGCGTGCGCCAGCAGCACCAGCATGGGGCGCAGGCGCTTGCCCCCGCCGGAGAGCGAATAGGCGATGGGGGCGTAGAGGAGTTCCGGTTCGGCGGGAAACTCGGTCTGCGCCAGGTAATTCTCAATAAGAGTTTGCAGCTGCTCGTTCGTGTACATGTTTCCGTAGGTTCATTTACATGCAGGTTTTCTCGCCTCGGCAAAGCCCGCCAGTGGTCTCTGCCCTCGGCTTATCGAAAACGTTCATAATCGGCTCCAAAAATAGCGAAAAAGTTTGAAGTTCCCGAATTTTTGCTTACCTTTGAAATAGCAAATCCAAACACAACCTTATCTTTCCCATGAAAAAACTGGCTATCGGAATCGACATCGGGGGCATCAACACGGCTTTCGGACTTGTCGACGAGCAGGGCGACCTCTACGCCGAATCGGTCATTTCAACTAAAAAATACCCTTATTTCGACGACTATCCCGCCTACGTGCGCGACCTCTGCGAAGCGATGCGGGCGCTGGCCGACAGCCTGTCGTTCGAATATGAGCTCACGGGTATCGGCATCGGAGCCCCCAACGCCAACTACCACCGCGGCACGATCGAGAATCCGGCCAACCTGTGGAAGTTCCGCGAGGGCGAGAAGAACCCCGACGAGAGCCGCCGCGTGTTCCCGCTGGTCGACGATATTGCCAAGTGCTTCAACGGGGTGCGCACGCTGATGACCAACGATGCGAACGCCGCGACTATCGGCGAGATGGTCTACGGCAACGCCCGGGGCATGCGCGATTTCGTCATGATTACGCTCGGCACGGGCCTGGGGTCGGGGTTCGTCTCCAACGGCGAGATGATTTACGGCCACGACGGTTTTGCCGGAGAGTTCGGCCATGTGTGCGTCGAGCGCAACGGCCGTCAGTGCGGCTGCGGGCGCCGCGGCTGTCTGGAAGCCTACGTGTCGGCCACAGGTATCAAGCGCACGGTTTTCGAGCTCATGGCTACGATGAGCGAGCCGAGCAAGCTGCGCGACATCGCGTTCACCGACCTCGACGCTTCGATGATTTCGGTGGCGGCCGAGCAGGGCGATGCCGTGGCCAAGGAGGCGTTCCGCTACACGGGCGAAATGTTGGGCCGGGCGCTGGCCGACGTGGTGACCATCACTTCGCCCGAAGCGATTTTCCTGTTCGGCGGTCTGTCGAAAGCGGGCAAGCTGATTTTCGAGCCTACGCAGTGGTACATGGAGGAGAACATGATGTTCACCTTCAAGAACAAGGTCAAACTGCTCCCGAGCGGCATTCAGAGCAAGAACGCCGCCATCCTCGGCGCTTCGGCGCTGATCTGGCAGGAGCTGGTGAAATAAAAGGCCGGATTTCCGGTCGGGGCGGGGCGCGCAGGGCGTCCCGCCCTTTTTGGTTGGAGACGGAACCGATACGGCGGGTAATTGACGGGCCGTGCGGAGAAAAAATCCCTGCCTTTTAATAATTTGTCCAAGTCGGGAGAGCGGGCCGGGTTTAATTTTGTAAACCGATAACCGAAACCCATATCGGACAACCTAATTCAATACTTATTTAACCATGAAACGTTTCAAACTTCTGACCTTGCTTTTGTCGTTGTTCGTCGGTGCGGGCGCAGTCTCGTGCGCCGATAAGGACGACCCTGCTACCCCCCCCCTCACGGAGCCCGTTGAGCTGACGGGCAGCTGGAAAACCCTCTCGTGGATCGAGGGCGACACGCCCGATGCCGACCGCGTGGGCACGTTCTGGGTTTTCACCGATACGGAGGTGACCATAGGCCGTGCCGAAGCGGTGGCCTATGTTTATGACGTGCAGCGTGCGTCGCTGCGAATCGGCTACACCGAATTCCATATCCAGCAGCTCGGAAGCGGCCGCCTGGCGCTGGACGCGGCGGAGCGCACCGTCATCTTGGTGCGGACGACCGGGACGCCCGGCGAACCGGAAGAACCGGAACCCGGCGATTTGGGCCCGTGTACGGTCTCCCCGGTAGGTGCGGGGGCGTTCAAGGACGCTTATCTGACGCTCGAATTCGAGACTGCCCCGACGCTGGGCACGAGCGGCGAAATCCGGATTTTCCGGGCCGACGACGATACGGAGGTAGACCGCATCGACATGGCGGAAGTGGCCAAGGGGCACGAACGGATGGAGAAAAACCAAATCATCAATACGATGCACGACGTGATAGGTCCCAAGGGGCTGAAGCGCTACCGCATCGTCAACTACGAACCTGTGACGCTCGACGGCAACACCGTGACGATTCGTCCCCACTACGACGTGTTGGAGTACGGCACGGAGTACTATGTGACCATCGACAAGGGCGCGCTGACGGCCGAGGGATTCGCCGGAATTGCGGCCAAGGAGTGGAGCTTCTCGACCAAGGCCAAGCCGCGGGGCGCCGTGGTCACCGTGGGTGCTGAGAATGCCGATTTCCGCACGGTGCAGGCCGCGCTCGACTACGGCTACGGGCTGGGCAAGGATGCGGCGCTCGAAATCCGGATTCTGCCGGGCCAATACGAGGAACAGCTGTTCATGCGCTATAACAACAACATCACGCTCAAGGGTATGGGTGCCGGACCCGACGACGTGCGGATTTTCTATTGCAACGGCGACGACCTCAACGGCGGTGTCGGCGGTTCGACCAGCGTGGCGGGCAACGATGCCGACAAGCCCAAGGTCGGCGACGCGATAGGTTACGCCGGAGGCCGCGGGGTGATGCTCGTGGAATCGTGCGACAACCTGCGCTTCGAGAATCTGACGCTCGAAAACACCCGTGGCGCCGGTGCGCAGGCCGAAGCGCTCTACAACAACGACAACAGCGGCGACTGCGGGCTGGTGGCCGTGAACTGCAAGCTCCTGGGCTATCAGGACACGCTCAATCTGAAAGGTTACTGCTGGTTCTACAACTGCTTGGTGGCGGGCGACGTCGACTTCATCTGGGGCGGTGCCACGGCGGCCCTGTTCGAGCAGTGCGAAATCCGGGTGATGAACAGCGGCGCTTACATTGTCAACGCGCGTGTCAACCAGGCAAACGGTTACCGCAAAGGATTCGTCTTCCTGGGCTGCCGGCTGACCAAGGACGCCGGAGTGGGCGCGGGTTCCTCGTGGCTGGCGCGTCACGGCGAGGACAAGAGCAACGACAATGTGACGTTCGTCGACTGCAAGATGGACGACCATATTGTCAAGGAGGGCTGGTACAAGAACGACGAACTGAAGTTCACGCCGTTGCCCATGACGGCCGAGCACGGACTGAAGGAGTTCGGCACCACGACCCTCAGTGGCGGCGCCTACGACCTGACGCTGCGCCTGTCGTGTGCTTATAGACTGACGGCCGAAGATGTGGAAAGCCACTACAAGGACCGCGCGACGGTGCTGAGCGGCTACACCAAGAAAGCCCAGTGGACGGAGTAACGAGGAGTGCCCAATAGCAAGAGCGGGGAATAATCGGCCGATTATTCCCCGCTTTCACTGTCATTCTGAGCGGAGCGAAGAATCTTTCGGAATCATTCCCGAACGTAGTGCGGCATCGGGTCGGGAAGCTCCATCGAATACTCCACCAGCCCGCCCACGACGCCGTTCTGACGCCAGGCGGTCTGGTAGATCAGCTTGCGCACGCCGCGCTTCTGGATGGTGTAGACGTTGCGGCCGCCCTCGTCCAGAAGCCGGCGGATGATGGCCCGCGACCGTTCGTTGTGGCAGGGGATGAGCGAGCGGCCCTGCACATCGCCGTTGACCTCGCGCGAACGCCGGTTCTGATAGAGGACGACGCCTTCGGTGTCGCATACGGTGACGGCGCAGTCGAGCTCGTCGTTCCAACGGCTGAAATCCAGGGTTGTCATAGGTCGTGACCGCAGTAGGAGAGGTTGAAACTCTTGTTGCAGATGGGGAAATCGGAAATCCCCTCGCCGCGCACGGCCAGCGCGAGGGCCAGCCAGTTGTGGAGGCTCGGGTCCTTGATGCGGACGGCGGCGATGCGCCCCTCGGGGTCGGTGACGGCGACGTGGCAGGTCTCGCCGCGCCAGCCCTCGACCAGCCCGAACGAAAGCGACGACGGGGCCAGCGCGGCGGTGTAGTCGGGAGCCGGGCAGGGGGTGGGCCCTGCGGCGTATTTCTGTTCGTAGAGTTCCAGCAGGCGGTCGATGTAGCCGGCCGACTGGGCCGCTTCGCGGCAGCGCTCCGTCAGGCGGGCCATGACGTCGCCTTGCTGCTGGACGATGCTCCGGTGGTGCAGGCACTTGGCGAACGAAGCCCACGGGTGGGAGGTGCGGATGTCGCGCGCGAGGCCGCTGGCGCGGGCGGCCTGGCCCACGCCGCCGATGCGCTGCATCTCCTCGCGCGGCACGATGCCGCACTGCTCGAACCGCGCCAAAAGGGTGGGCGACGACTCGATGTCGCGGCACACCTCGGCGTAGCGGCGGGCGATTTCGCCGACGTTGCGGCGAATCATGCGGGCCTTTTCGGGGGTGAGCGGGTGGTCGGTGCCGTGGGGCCGGACGAGCCCTTTGCCGAACCGGTTGCCGCACCACGCCTGCGTGGTGTTGATGGTGAGGGTGCGCAGCGCTTCGCAGGCCACCTGTCCCAGCTGGTAGCCGACGTCCATCGAAAGGGCGCCCGTGTCGGCAATCTGCATGGCCATGCGTTCGAGTTCGAGGGCTACGGTGCGTTCGCGCTCCAGCTCGGCGGGCCGCTCGCGCTTGGTGAGCTTTTCGACGGCCTCGGCGAAAGCGGTGGCGTGTGCTACGGCGCTGTCGCCCGCGACCGTCTCGGCCAGGCACATCCGGCGCAGGAGGTTGTCGGTGTGCTCGAACAGATGTTCGATGCCGCGGTGCTGGTAGCCCAAGGCGATTTCGAGGTGGAGCACCTGCTCGCCGTTGCAGATGAAGCGGAACGCTCCGGGCTCGATGATGCCCGCGTGGATGGGCCCGACGTTGACTTCGTGGAGCGAACCGCCCTTCATGGTGTAGAACGGATAGTTGTCCATCGAACTGCTGCGGTCGAAGCGGTCGAACGGAAAACGCAGCGGCTTGGGCCACGGCATGCTGTCGAACCGCACGCCGTAGCGTTCGGCGATGTCGCGCTCGAAGGGATGGAGCGCCGGGTGCAGGGCCGTGAGCGACGGCAATGCCGTTTCGTCGTGATACCCCATCGCGTGCGAAGCGAGGAGCACCTGCCCCGTGTTGTCATCGAGCAGCAGGCAGAAGAAACGCAAGCGGTCGCCGGACGGCAGGGCGAAATAATGGGCCACGTGGTAGCGCACGTCGGCGAGTTTGGCGGCCAGGTCGTTATAAAAGTCGGCATAGCTCACCTCGGGAATCTTGCCGAGGGCTGCGGCCGGAGCGGTGTTGTCGGTTATAAGCCAGTTCATAGGAGGGCGATTTGGTCGATGAGCGTGCGCAGTGCTTCGGGCTGCCAGAGCCCCAGCACCACGGCGGCCAGGAGCAGCAGGAGAGCCGACCACGAAAGGGCCTTGTCGGCCTTGGAGGGGTGCAGCTCGTCCTGGTTGGGCTGGTAGCAGAGCCGCAGCATGCGCAGGCAGAACGAATAGATGACGATACAAAGGAGCAGCAGCATGCACCCCACGAGCCACCATTTGCCGGCGGCGATGCTTTCGCGCAGAATCATCAGCTCCGAGATGAAGAGCGGCGAGGGCGGAAAGGCCATCACGACGACCATGCCGACGAGCAGTCCGACGGCCCCGACGCGGTTGATGCGGATGTAGTCGCCGATGCGGTTGATGCGGTAGCCGTTGTAGACCTGTCGCACGACCCCCATCTGGAGGAAAAGACTGCTCTTGACGAAGGTGTGGCAGACGACGTGGAAGACGGCGGCCCAGACCCCGGCGCCGCCGATGCCCAGTCCGATGGCGGCGATGCCCATGTTCTCGACCGTGGAGTAGGAGAGGAAGCGCTTGTAGTTGTTGGTGCGGCGCAGGAACAGGGCCCCAATGGCGAGCGACAGGACGCCCACCAACAGCAGCACGGACTTCGCCCACCCGAAGACTTCGGTTCCGGCCAACAGGCGGTAGACGCGCAGGATGGCCAGGAAGCCGGCGTTGACGAGCCCGGTCGAAATCAGCGCGGCGGCGGGAGCCGGAGCGGCGAAATTGGCGTCGACGCCCACGGTGTAGAGCGGGAAAAGCTCCATCTTGCAGCTGTAACCGCAGAGGATGAGCAGGAACGCGATTTTGAGGTAGAGCGGATTGCCCTGCGCGGCGACGGCGGCGACCGCCCCGTAGGAGAGCGACTCGCACTTGGTGGCGGCGGCCAGCAGCAGGATGCCGAGGTAGGCCATGGCGATGCCCGTGGAGCAGACGAAGACGTATTTCCAGGCCGCTTCGAGCGTCTGCGCCGTGCGGCGGTGGTAGATGATGCCTGCCGAACAGAGGGTGGTGGCTTCGAGGAAAATCCAGGTCACGGCCATGTTGGCGGCGAAGTAAGCGCCCGCGATGGCCACGGTGAGCAGCATCACGAGGGCGAAGTAGGTGCGGGTCTGCCGCAGGTCGCACTCGGAGAGGTAAGTCTCGGAATGGTGGAAGACCCAGAACGAAACGACGACGAGCAACAGGTAGAACAACGACCCTGCGGCGTCGAACGCGAAGAGCGTCCCGACCGCCGAACCGTAACCTCCGGCGGCGAAGAGCCACGCGGCGAAAGCGGCCTGGACGAGGTAGAAGACGAGCCCTGCGAAGTGGACGGCGCGGCGGCTGCGGGCTGCCAGCGCCGAAGCGGCGGCGAGCCCCGAAAGCAGAAACGTGAGTATGGGAATGGTCATGGCGTCAGTCTTTTACGTGGGTGAGGGCGTCGGCGTCGTCGGCGTGGATCTTGCCGTCGATCTTGGTGAAGAAGACCCCTAACATGAGCACCGACATGAGGATGTCGAGCAGGATGGCGATGCCGATAAGGAACGGCATTTCGACCCCGATGGCCGTGGAAAAGAGGAACACGCCGTTCTCGATGACGAGGAACCCGACCAGATGCGAGAACAGCCGCTGCCGCAGGACGATGAGAATCAACCCGCTCAGCAGGGCGTAGAGCGCCACGCCGAAGAAGACGAGGTCGACGGTCGAATCGGCGATGTAATAGGTCACCGATGCGCTGACGACGAGCGCCGCGAGCGAGAGCAGCAGGGCGTGGAACTGCGAGGTGCCCGACGTGCGGACGCGGTTGATTTTGGTTTTGCGGATGATGCGGAACAAGATGGCTGGGACGACTATAGCCTTGAAAATCAAGGTTTCCAGGGCTATGAACCCGAGCTCGGCGGGCGCGATGGTGTGCAGCCGCAGCAGGGCGATGGCGAACAGCAGCCACCCTTGCAGCATCATGATGGACGCGAAGTTGCGGAACCGCTCGGTGATGGAGAGGTAGACGAGCGAAACGACGTAGAGGATTACGAGCGGGAGAATCATGCCAGTCCGATGTTGAGTTGCAGCAGGTAGGCCGTGAAGAAAGCCAGCGCGGCCAGCGCTGCGACGGTGAGTATGAAAGTGGTGTTGCGGACGAGTTTGTTGCGCGCCTGCGTCGATTCGACCACGCCGACCGAAACCCCGGTCAGCAGGAGGGCCAGCGGAGCAGCTATCCACCAGCGCAGGCAGAACGCCGCGGCGAGCGTGTCGGCGGCCAGGAGCGAAAAGAGGGCCGTTTTGAGCCAGCCGGCCATCTTGATCATCGCCAGGTCGACGCCGCAGTAGTCCAGACACATGACCTCGTGGATCATGGTCAGTTCGAGGTGGGTGCGCGGGTCGTCGACGGGCACGCGGCCGCTCTCGGTGAAGACGATTTTGACGAGGACGTAGGCCGTGAGCAGCAGGACGATGACGAACTGCGCGCCGGGCATGACGGCG
The DNA here is from genome assembly GCA_948736885.1 of uncultured Alistipes sp. The sequence continues at coordinate 158,411 of CAPXWY010000001.1, read as the reverse complement.
GGGTCGAAGATGCGGGCGAACGACGTGCCGCCCGTCAGGAGGGCGAGCGTACCGCCTGCAAGCATCAGCGCGGGTTCGACCAACGCGCCGTAGAGCGCCTCGCGGCTGGCGCCCATGCCCTCGAACGCACTGCCTGTGTCCATGGCGGCGAGAATCAGGGCGAAGCGCCCGAGGGCGAGCGTGTAGGCCATGCAGACGAGGTCGCCCTCGAACGCGAGCAGGGGCCGGAGGTCGCCGACGGGAATCGTCAGCGCGGCGACGATGGCCGCCCCCAGGTAGACCGACGGCGCGGTGCGGAACAGCGCGGTAGTCGTGGACGAATAGACGGCCCCCTTGCGCAGATGCAGGCGCAGGTCGTAGAGGTGCTGCATGAAACGGATGCCGCGGCGGCCTGCGAGCCGGGCCCGGATGCGGTTGATAAGGCCCGGCGTGGCGAGCGCGACCGCCAAGAGCAGAAAAGTATTGAGCAAGGTCATGGTCAGAGCAGATGAAGAACGGACAAGAGGAATACCAACCCGAGGAACGCCAGCGCGAAGAGGATATAGCTGTTGATTTTACCCGTGCGCAGACGCATGGCGCGCTGGTTCAGCAGCCGCAGGGCTTCGACCCACCAGGCGGCGAAAAGCCGGTCGATGCGGTCCTTGCGGCGGATGTCGTAGCGGTGGGCGGAGGGGAAAATCTCGCTTTTGGCCACGGCGTCGCCCTCGCCTTTCTGCTGGGTGAGCGACGGAACGATGGATTGCAGTCCCTCGGAAAAGGATTCGCCCGTGTACTGCATCCGCACGTTGGGCGAAGTGAAGCCGCAGCCCCAGGTAGGCCCCTGTGCGACGGTCCGGCCGCGCAGGGTGCGGGCGCGGAGCCATGCCAGCAGGCCGATGACCCCGACGAGCAGCCACGCCGTGCGGCCTACGGCCGAGAGGACGGGCGAGAGGAGAAAATCGGAGACGGCGGGCGGGGCGGCGAGGAAGAACCCGGCGGCACGGCCGACGATACCCACGGCGGTCGCGGGGAAGAAACCCACGAAAAGGATGCCTGCGAGCGGCAGGGCCATGGCGGCGATGCGGAAGCTGTCGGCCTCGGCGGCTTCGGCCACCTCGTGGGTGCGGGGCGAACCGAGGAAGACGGTGCCGTAGAGTTTGGTGAAGGCGAGCACGACGATGCCGCCGATAAGGGCCAGCGCGACCACTCCGGCCACCGATGCGAGGACGCTGCCGCCCGCGGCGATACCCTTGAACAGCCCGAGGTAAATCAACAGCTCGGAGACGAATCCGTTGAGGGGCGGCAGGGCGCAGATGGCGGCGGCGCCGACCAGAAAGAGCAGGGCCGTGAGGGGCATGTGCTTGGCGAGCCCGCCCAGCGCGTCGAGCGAAGTGGTGTGGGTCTGCGTCAGCACGTTGCCCGCGCCGAAGAACAGCAGCGACTTGAAGAACGAGTGGTTGAGGGTGTGGAGCAGCGCTCCGGCCATGCCGCAGAGGGCGACGGAGGGGTGACCCGACGCCTTGCCGAGGAGCGCGACGCCCGCACCGATGAGGATGACGCCGACGTTCTCGATGGACGAATAGGCCAGCAGGCGCTTGACATCGTTCTGCGAAGCGGCGAGGATGACGCCCCACAGCCCGGTGGCGATACCGGCGACGAGGACGATCACTCCCGCGGTGTGGAGCGCGGCAGAGGTATCGAGAGCGGCCACGACGCGCAGAATGCCATAGACACCCGTTTTTATCATGACGCCCGACATCAGCGCCGAGACGTGCGACGGAGCGGCAGGGTGCGCCTCGGGCAGCCAGACGTGCATGGGGAAAAGCCCGGCCTTCATGCCGAACCCGGCGAGGAAGACCAGAAAGAGCGGCAGAAACCGATGTTCGGCGAAGTAGGGAACCAGCGCGGCGAACGATGCCGACCCGGTGGCGGCGTGGAGCCGGACGAACCCGACGACGAGCAGCACGAACCCGATGTGCATCATGATGAGGTACGACAAGGCCGCGCGCCGGACCTCGCGCCGCTCGGCGTCGAAAAGAATCAGGATGAACGAAGCGACGGTCATCAACTCCCAGAAGAAGAGGAACGAATAGCCGCCGTCGGAAGCCACGACGCCCAACATGGAGAGCGACATGACGGTCAGGGCGGTATAGTGGAGCGAGACGTGGGCCGGGGACTTGCGGTCGAGGGCGTGGCTCAGATAACCGCGCGAATAGAGCACGGCGGCCACGGCGCCGACAGCGATGAGGAGCACGAAGAACGCCGACAGGGGGTCGAGCGACCCGCTGTCGCGCCCCAGCACCAAGCTGTCGAATGCCCAGAGCGGCCGGGGCTCACCGCCGGCCAACACGCCCACGGCGCAGGCCGAGAGCGCGACGGCTCCGGCAGCGGTGAAAGCCAGCGCCGTCCAGACCTTGGTCCGGAGCGGGGCGGCGCAGATGGCCGCCGCGATGCCTGCGAGGGCGAAAAGGGTGTGGAGGAAGAACATCTGTTGCGAGGTGAAAAGAGGTTAATCTAAATTAAAAATGAAAAATTAAGAATTAAAAATCAAGTCGTTCCGTGGCGTTCGGAGCATGCCTGCGGATCCGGGTTCCGGCGTATGGTTTTGCGATTTTTTGCGGCCGGAAGCCGCTGTCTGCCGCGGCGTGTTTTTCATTTTTAATTTTTCATTCTTAATTTTTAATTCATTCCGTTGACCACCGACGCCATGACCACGGCCGTGAGGGCGGCGGTTTCGGTGCGCAGGCGCTGGGTGCCGAGGGTGATCTCCTCGAACCCGCAGGCTATTGCGGCGTCGATTTCGCGGGGCGAGAAATCGCCCTCGGGACCGATGAGCACCAAGGCCGCTTCGCCGGGATGCAGCGCCGCGGGCAGATACCGTTTGCCTGCTTGGCTGCGGGCCTGGTCGCAGTGGGCGATGAACCTGCGCCCCTCGAACGGCGCTTCGAGCACCTCCCGCAGGGGTGCGAGGGGCCGGAGCTCGGGCCGGAACGCCTTGAGCGACTGCTTGATGGCCGCCGTGATGACCTTTTCGCCCCGCTGCGGCCGGAAGACCCGCCGCTCGCTGTGGTCGGTTTCGAGCGGCACGATGGCCGTGACCCCCACCTCGGTGGCCTTTTCGAGGAACCACTCGAAGCGGTCGGCGTTCTTGGTCGGAGCGACGCCCATGACGAGCCGGTAGGGCAGGGGCTCGAAATCGTGCACCGTTTCGACCGCCTCGACCGTGCAGCGGCGCGGGTCGGCGCTGACGATGCGGCAGCGGTAGAGCGTACCCCGCCCGTCGGTCAGGTGGAGAGAGTCGCCCTCGGCGAGCCGCAGCACCCGCACGCAATGGCGCGACTCCTCCTCGCCGAGCGTGTGGAGGGGCGGAACGAAATCGGGATCGTAAAAAAGTTGCATGGCTCTGTCGGATTTCGTATATTTGGCACGCATAACCGCGCGCGGCCGCAAAGGTATACATTATATAGGTAATAAGGAACGAAAAAACGCATAAAACTTCCGACCCGATGAAACGCATGCTCTTCTTCACATTCATCCTGCTTATGTCCGCATCGTGCAACACGCAAAACAAGACGGCGGAGAATCCCTTTTTCTCCGCCTGGGAGACGCCCTACGGCGTACCGCCTTTCGACAAGATCCGGCCCGAGCACTTCATGCCCGCTTTCGAGCGTGCGATGTCGCTGCACGACGCCGAAATCGACGCCATCGTCTCGAACCACGACGAACCGACGTTCGAGAACGTAATCGCGGCCTACGACCGTTCGGGGCGGATGCTCGAACAGGTGGGGCTGGTGTTCGGCATGCTGTGCGAGGCCGAGAGCAGCGAACAGCTGCGCGCGCTGCAAGAGCAGGCGATGCCGCTGCTGACGGCCCACGACGACAAGATAGGGATGAACGAACGGCTTTTCGCCAAGGTCAAGGCGGTCTACGACCGCCGTGCCGAATTCGGGCTGGGAGCCGACGAAACCCGCCTGCTGGAAGAGACCTACCGCGCGTTCGTCCGCTCGGGCGCGCTGCTCGGCGAGGAAGAGAAAGCGCGGCTCAAGGCCATCAACGAAGAACTGGCCCTCGTGTCGGTGAAGTTCAGCGCCAACCTGCTGGCCGAGAACAACAAGTTCGTGCTTGAACTCACGGCCGAAGACCTCGAAGGGATTCCGAACAACGCCCGCGAGCTGGCGCGCGACAAGGCGCAGGAACTGGGCCGCGGCGGCAAGTACGTCTTCACGCTCCACAAACCCAGCCTGATTCCGCTGCTGACCTACTCGAAGCGCCGCGACCTGCGCGAACAGGCCTACAAAGCCTATCTGAACCGCGGCAGCAACGGCGATGAACACGACAACAACCAACTTATCAACGACTTCATCCGCCTGCGGACCGAAAAGGCGCACCTGCTGGGCTATCCCTCCTATGCGGCCTATGTGACCGACGGGGAGATGGCCGGGACCCCGGCGGCGGTCTACGGACTGCTCGACGAGATATGGACCCCGGCGCTGAAAAAGGCCCGGGAGGAACTGGCCGAAATGGAGACCCTGTTCAAGGCCGACTATCCCGGGGAGACGTTCGCTTCGTGGGACTGGTGGTACTACGCCGAGAAACTGCGCAAGAAAAACTATGCGCTCGACGAGGAGATGCTGACCCCCTATTTCTCGCTGGCGAACGTGCAGACGGGCGTCTTCTTCCTGGCCAACAGGCTCTACGGCATCACGTTCCGCCCCATCGCCGTGCCGGTCTATCATCCGGAGGTGACGGCCTACGAAGTGCTCGATGCCGACGAATCGCACCTCGGGGTGCTCTATTTCGACTACTTTCCCCGCGAGGGCAAGAGCCAGGGCGCGTGGTGCGGCAACTATGTGGAACAGAGCTACGACGACGAGGGCAAGCGCATCGCGCCCGTGGTCTCCATTGTGGCGAACTTCACCCGCCCGACGCGCAGCACCCCGGCCCTGCTGACGATGGACGAAGCGGCGACCCTTTTCCACGAATTCGGCCATGCGCTGCACTTCCTGTTCCACGACGTGAAGTACCGCGGGCTGACCGAAGTGGAGGGCGATTTCGTGGAACTGCCCTCGCAGGTGATGGAAAACTGGGCTTTCGAGCCCGAGATGCTGCGCCACTATGCCGTACACTACCGCAGCGACGAAGTGATGCCGCAGCACCTGGTCGAGAAGATGCGCCGCAGCTCGCTTTTCAACCAAGGGTTCCAGACGACCGAGCTGATTGCCGCGTCGCTCTCGGACATGGACATCCATTCGGTCGAGGAGTACGAGCCGTTCGACGCGGCGGAATTCGAGCGCCGGGCGCTCAACGAAAAGCGCGGGCTGATTCCGCAAATCGAACCCCGCTACCGCTATCCCTACTTCAGCCACATCTTCGACGGCGGCTACTCGGCGGGCTATTATTTCTATACGTGGGCCGAGGTGCTGGACAAGGATGCGTTCGAGGCCTTCCGCGAGAGCGGCGACCTGTTCGACAAGCAGACCGCCGCACGCTTCCGCCGGCTGCTGTCGCGCGGCGGCTCGGAAGACGGCATGACCCTCTACCGTACGTTCCGCGGCAAGGACCCCGACAAGACGGCGATGCTCGTGGCCCGCGGTTTGATGGAACGGCCCCGTCCTGCGGCCGATTCGCTGGCGGTACCGACTTTGCAATGAAAAATGAAAAATTAAGAATTAAAAATCATTCTTGTACACAACAAAGGTTTCCTCTGTCATTCTGAACTTCCTCTGTCATTCTGAACGAAGTGAAGAATCTGTTGTACGGATAGTCGACAGCGTTTCCCCTTGTTTCCTTTCTCATTGATCCCGCTCTCGGCGGGCCCCGTTGGGAGAGATGGAGTCTCGAAAACACAAATGGAAGAAATCCGAATAATATTGCTGAAAAGATGAAAAAAACGTTTTGGATAATGACCCTTGCAGCTTTTGCGGCAGGATGCGCCGACAACTCGATTCCGCGGGCCCAGCTGCCCGAACTGGACACCACCAACCCGCTGCTGGCCCAGTGGGAGACGCCCCATGCCACGCCGCCGTTCTCGAAAATCGAGCTCGCCCACTACGAACCTGCGTTCGAGGCGGCCATCGCGTGCCAGCGTGCCGAAATCGACGCCATTGTGAACAACCCGGCCAAGCCGACGTTCGGCAACACGATTGCGGCGCTGGAACGGAGCGGCGAACTCCTCGGCCGCATCGAGGGGGTGTTCTACAACCTGCTGAGCGCCGACACGTCGGACGAGATGCAGGAAATAGCCCTGCGCGTGCAGCCCAAGCTGACGGAGCTGTCGAACGACATTTCGCTCAACCCCGAATTGTTCGCGCGGGTAAAGGCGGTCTACGAACACCCGGGCTGCTGCCTGAAGAAAGACGACAAGAAACTGCTGGAAGACACCTACAAGAGCTTCGCCCGCAACGGCGCGGCCCTGTCGGACGCAGACAAGGAACTCTACCGCCAGTATACCTCCGAACTTTCGGCCCTGACGCTTCAGTTCGGGCAGAATGCGCTGGCGGCGACCAACGCGTTCGCGCTCAACATCACCGACCCGAAGCAGGTGGCCGAACTGCCTGCTTTCGTCAAGGAGGGGATGGCGGCCGACGCCAAGGCCCGCGGCGAAAAGGGCTGGACCGTGACCTTGCAGGCACCGAGCTATGTGCCGTTCGTCACCTACTCGTCGAACCGTGCGCTCAAGGAAAAACTTTGGCGCGCCTACAACTCGCGCGCGCTGGGCGGCCAATACGACAACACGGAAATCGTCAGAAAGATAGCCAACACGCGTCTGAAGATAGCCAACCTGCTGGGCTACAAGTGCTATGCCGACTACGTGCTGGAACGCCGCATGGCCAAGGATACCCCGACGGTCGAGGCGTTCCTGGAAGAACTGCTGGCGGCGACCAAGGAACATGCCGACCGCGAGTGCCGGACGGTCAGCGACTATGCCGCGAAACTCGGCTTCGAGGGTGAGCTCATGCCGTGGGACTGGGGCTATTACAGCCAGAAGTACCGCGATGCCGAATATGCGCTCAACGACGAAGTGGTGAAACCCTATTTTCAACTCGAAAACGTGAAGAAAGGGGTCTTCCTGCTGGCGAACAAACTTTACGGGCTGAACTTCACGCCCAACCCGGAAATCGACGTCTACCATCCGGATGTGACGGCCTACGACGTGACCGACGAAAAAGGCCGCTTCATGGCGGTGCTCTACCTCGACTTCTTCCCGCGTGCGTCGAAGCGCTCGGGCGCGTGGATGACCGAATACCGCGGTACGAAAATCGTGGACGGCGAGGAGACGCGGCCGCTGGTGTCGCTGGTGATGAATTTCACGAAGCCCACCGGGGAGAAACCCTCGCTGCTGACGTTCGACGAAGTGGAGACGTTCCTCCACGAATTCGGCCACTCGCTGCACGGCATGCTGGCCGAGGGACGCTACGAATCGCAGACGGGCACGAGCGTCTACCGCGATTTTGTGGAACTGCCCTCGCAAATCATGGAAAACTGGGCGACGGAAAAGGAATTCCTCGACCTGTGGGCCGTACACTACCGGACGGGCGAACCCATCCCGGCCGAAATCGTGGAGAGCATCGTGGCGGCGAAGAATTTCCTGGCGGCCTACGGCAATGTCCGCCAGCTGTCGTTCGGCATGACCGACATGGCATGGCACACGATTGCGGAACCCTACGAGGGCGATGTGGTGGCTTTCGAGCGGGCGTCGATGGCTCCGACGCAGGTACTTCCTGCGGTCGACGGCACGGCAATGGCCCCGGCGTTCGGCCATATCTTCTCGGGCGGCTATGCGGCGGGCTACTACGGCTACAAATGGGCCGAGGTGCTGGAAGCCGACGCGTTCTCGCTGTTCAAGGAAAAAGGCATCTTCAACCGCGAAGTGTCGGGCTCGTTCCGCGACAACGTACTCTCCAAGGGCGGCACCGAGGACCCGATGGACCTGTATGTCCGTTTCCGCGGCCACAAACCCGAAACCCGGGCGCTGATTGAGAAGATGGGATTGAAGAAAGAGAATTGAAATCCACGAATCACAATCGGGGATAGTCCCCTTCGACAAAAATCGCGCGGTCTTCGGACTGCGCGGTTTTTTGCAGCCTTGTACGACCCGGAACGGCGGAGGTCACGGCTTCCGCCGGTGCGGTCGGCAGATTCAGCGGTCCACTGGCGGTGTTTTACGGAATGTTAAAACGTTTTAGCAGGTTGTTGAAACGATAAAGCACGCTGCCAGTTGTGGATTCCGGTCTATGCCGGAGCCGGAAACCGAAACGGGTTTGCCTCTTCGGTATATTCAGCTGAGCGATCGCTATGCACGCCTGCTGCGGGCTGGCGCCACACGGCGACGGGAGCCTTGACGGAAGTCGGCGACCGCGGTCTCTGCTGGTCGTCATCCTCCTATGCGGCCGGCGACCGGAACGCGGGCTTTCTGGACTTCTTGTCGGGCCTTGTGAACCCGCTGAACAACGGGTGGCGGGCAGGCGGCAAATCCGTGCGCTGCGTCCAGCATCTGCGGGGCTGCTTTTATGAATAGGATGGATACCTAATAAATAAGGTGCGCCGGGGAAAGGACCCGGCGCACCTTTGTTTCGGAGAGGAACCGCACTAATGGCCGATTTCTCCGATAGCTTCGGGATTGTGCTTGTACTTGAAGACCAAGGCGAAGACGATGGCGACGCAAAGGGCGTATCCGGCGAAGATGAGCCACGAAGCGGACCACCCGGCCGTCATGGCTTCGACCGACGACTGCGAATAAACGAAACGGTCGACGACGGCCTGTGCGCCGAGCGTACCGATGGTGGCGCCGATGCCGTTGGTCATAATCATGAAAAGTCCCTGCGCCGAAGAACGAATGGCGGTGTCGGTCTCGTTGTTGACGAAGAGCGAACCCGAGATGTTGAAGAAGTCGAACGCCACACCGTAGACGATCATCGAGAGGATGAACATCCATACGCCGCCGCCGGGATTGCCGAGCCCGAACAGCCCGAAGCGCAGCACCCATGCGAACATGGCCATCAACATGACGTTCTTGATGCCGAAACGCTTGAGACAGAACGGAATCAAGAGTATGCAGAGCGTCTCGGAGACCTGCGATAACGAAATCAAGGCATTGGCATGGTTGGCGCCGAACGTGGACGCGAACTCGGGCACGTCGCGGAACGACGTGATGAACGGATTGGCGAACCCGTTGGTAATCTGCAGCGACACGCCGAGGAGCATGGAGAAGATGAAGAACAAGGCCATTTTCTTCTGCTTGAACAATGCGAAAGCCCGCAGCCCGAGCGCCTCGACGACGCTTTTCTTCTCGCTGCCGCGGCTGACGGGGCAATTGGGCAGCGTCATGGCGTAGACGGCGAGTGTCAACCCCAGCACGGCGCACTGCACGAACTGCATGTAAGTGGTCTGGAATCCGGCGGCGTCGCAGACGAGCATCGAACAGATGAAACCGACGGTTCCCCACACGCGGATGGGCGGGAACGCCTTGACGGTATCGAAGCCTTTGCTTTCGAGGACGCTGTAAGCCACGGAATTGGAGAGCGCGATGGTGGGCATGTAGAAAGCGACGCTGAACGAATAGAGCGCGAAGAGCGGCCCGAACTGCACGCCGGCACCCGCGGAATGGGCGTAATAGCCTGCGGCCCCGATGAAGACGGCGGCGAGCAGGTGGCACATGCCCAGGAGCCGCTGGGCAGGAATCCAACGGTCGGCGACGATGCCGATGACGGCGGGCATGAAGATCGAGACAATACCCTGCATGGCGTAGAAGATGCCGATGTGCGACGAGAGGTCGGCGCTGACCAAGTAAGACCCCATAGAGGTGAGGTAGGCCCCCCAGATGGCGTACTGGAGGAAGTTCATGACGATGAGACGGAATTTGATGCCCATGAGCTATTGGTTTTATAAGTATTTTTCGGGTTGCGTGCGGCTTGCGGAAAGCTGCGTGAAAACAAATATATGAAAAATTTCGGACAAATTCTTTGCAGTTGCAAAATAATGTGCTACTTTTGCACTCACAAAAATTGAGCTATGGTGTAATGGTAACACAACAGATTCTGGTCCTGTCATTCCAGGTTCGAGTCCTGGTAGCTCAACCAGAGAAAAAGAGAGACTTCCGCGGAAGTCTCTCTTTTTTTATTTCTAATGGATAGGGAATATGGAGTATTTGTCATGTTGAACGTAGTGAAACATCTGTGGATATTAGATTCTTCACTTCGTTCAGAATGACAGAACAATTCTGCGCGGAGCCCGGCTCGCGCTTGCAGCGCGACCGCCCCGGCCGGGCCCGCGAATGATTCTTGCGGGATTCCGCACTCGTGGAAATGGCGGGGTTTCGTTCGTCGAGGGAGCGAGCGCCCGGAGCGGGTGTTCGGAACAGCGTAAGTCTTCCGTGCCCGCTCAGCGAACGACCGAAGACGGATGCCGCCATTTTCACCGTGCAAAAGCTCTTTGGTACTTTCTTGCACAAGAAAGTACAAGAAAAGGAAAATAGAGCTGCGAGCCGCTCGCAAAAGTTTAGCGTAGAAATAGATTCTTCGCTACGCTCAGAATGACTGGGAGGGGGGGCGGTAGGGTTTTGTTCAGATTGCCGCGCTCGTTGACTCGCTCGCAATGACGATGCTGTGAAACAGATTCTTAACTGCACTACGCTTGTTTCCCTCCTCCTTGCATGGCATAGCCTGCAAGCAGTCTCTGTACTCAAATGAATAATGAATAGAGAATAATTAATAATAGGCATTTGTCATGTTGAGCGTAGCGAAACATCTGTACGCCGAGTAACAGATTCTTCGTCGCTACGCTCCTCAGAATGACAGAGGGGAGGGCTCCACAGAATGACGGGCAGGTGCTCGGAATGACGGGGAGAGGGCTCCACAGAATAACGGACAGGTGCTCGGAATGACAGAGAGCGGAGGGGGCTTAGAATGACAACGGGATGCGGCTGAATGCTTATTAAAACGATTTATCATGCAGCTAAAACGTTTTAACAGGCGCTTGTGAATGCTCGTTTTTTGACTTGCACCTCTCACTTTTCACCTTGCCCCTTTCACCTTAGTACATGTTGTCGTACATGGACTGCGACTTGTCGTACTTGAGGTCGGAGAGCGACGCGGCCTTGACGCCGATGTTGAAACTCCAACTGCGGTAATGCCCGAAAGGAATCCAGGAGAAAGACATCTGCCAACAATGGAGGTCGCGCGTGATGGAAATCTGCGACGTGGTGAGCTTGTTGTTCATGATGTCGTAACCGCCGCTGAACGTGATGCCGGTCTTCTCGCCGATATTGATCGAACCGTTGAAACCGATGGTCTGAGTGACGTTGCGGCGGTAACCCGTGGTGCCGTTGTTGTAGGGCGAACTCGAATAGTTGACCGCGTAGTTGAACCCGAAGTTCCAGGGAAGCGAAAAATCGTAGTAGGTCTGCGCCATATACTGCCGCCGGAGCACGGGGTCCATGGTCCCGTAGGGGTCGTAGAAGGGGTTCTGGTACTCGGGCGGGATGGAGGTGATGTCGTTCATGGCGGGCTGCGACTTGTCCTGCCGCGACCTGAACGTATAGCCGAACGACCACCCGGTCGAGACGACGCGGCCCGGGAGGCGGATTTTGTTGATATGCTGTCCCTGCGGAGTGAGCCGGTAGGGGTCGAGCGTGGCCGAGAGGTTGAGACCGAAATTCTTGAACAGCGTGGTGCGCAGCGACACGGAGATGTTCGACAGCCCCATCGAATCGGCGAGGAAGTTATAGGACCCGCTGATGCGCAGCTCGTCGATGAGCTTGATTTTCCGGATGCCCGAGGTGTCGCGCTTGGAGAGCACCTTCATTTCGAGGTTCTGCGAGAGCGAGAAACTCAGCGCCATGGAACGGCCCGACGAGGGGACCGGATAGGCGTTGCCGGAGTAGGGCGAATAGGTGGTGAAACGGCCCGTGGAGTCGACCTGCCGCGTGCGGTAGTAACCGTATTTCTGGTGGCCGAAGTCGGGCGCGTAGGAGAAGCCGAACGACGGGCTGAGGGTGTGGCGGATCGCCTGGATCTTGCGGTTGCGGTTCTTCTTGGTGAAGTCGTACATGCCGTAGACGGTGGTCGACGCCGAGACGCTCGCCCCGTAGTTGTAAAGGCGGTAGAACCCGTATTGCTTGGTGGTGTCGGTCTGGTTCGTGACGGGGTTCCAGTCGAGCAGCGTGCGCTTGAAGAACCATTTCTCGGAGTAGTTGACCGAGGGCGAAATGTTGATGTAGTTGAAAAGGTTGAACGACGCCGAGACGGGCAGCGTGTGCTCGATGCCGTTGCGCATGTTGTCGAGCGTCTCCTTGGTGAAAATCTTGCTTTCGGTGGTGGTCACCGAGTTGGTCATCTTACCCGTATACTGCATCGAAATCTTCTCGTACCAGCGCTCCTTGCCCTGCCGCTCCTTGCGCTTGAACGGGTAGATGCGCGAGACGTTGAACACCACGGTCGGCAGGGTGACGGAGAGGGTTTTGTTCTGCGAGTTCTGCGACACGGCCATGTTGGCCGAGAGCGAGAACGGCGTGCCGGCCCAGTTCTTCGAGTAGGAAATCGAGGAGTTGGTCTGGGTCGAGAGCATGTCGTTGAGGTTGGTGGCCGAATAGCGGTTGTAGCCGCTGGTGGCGAAGTTGACCGACGCGGAGAAGGTCGACCCGGGGTTGGCCTTGGGGTCCTGCGAGTGGGTCCACTTGATCTGGAAGTTGCTCTGACGCAGGTAGTCGGCCTCGCCCTTGCTGCCGATGCGGACCTTGGAGTACTGCATGTCGAGGTTGCCGCTGTACTTGTAGCGCTTGATGTAGCGCGATGCGGCGGAAGCCTCCCACGACCCCAAACTGTATATGCCGCCCCGGATAGCCAGGTCGGCATAATCGCCCAGGGTGAAGTAATAGCCCAGGCCGCGCAGGAAGAAACCCTTGGTGTACTCCTCGCCGTAGGTGGGCATCAGCAGACCCGACTTGGGACCCATGTTGATGGGGAAGAAACCCTCGGGGATGCCGAGGAAGTAGATGGGCACGTCCTCCATGACTAAGTAGGCGGGCCCGGTGACGACCTTCTTGCCGGGGATGACCTTGGCCTTGGTCATGGCTAAGTAGAAGTGGGGATGGTCGGTGTGGTCGCAGGTGGTGTATTTGCCGTTCTGGATGTTGACGGTGTTGTCGGCCATCTTCTTGACGCTTCCGCCCACAAGCCAGCCGTCGCCCTGCTGGGTGGCCACGCCCTTGATTTTGGCCTTCTTGGAGGTGAGGTTGTAGGTGATGGTGTCCATCTGGTAGGTGGCCGAACCCTCGGTGAACTCGGGCTTCGTGACGACGGGCCGCCCTTCCAGCGTGTCGGGCTTGCCGTAGGCGTAGATCAGCTTGGAATCCATGTCGATCTGCATGTAGTCGGCCTTGAGGTTGCTGTTCTGGTAGGTGACGTCGCCTTGGTTGTAGATGTAGACCTTTTTGCTGCGCAGGTCGTAGACCAGCGAATCGGTATTCTGACCCGTGATGGGGTCGTCGAGGAACGGCTGGGCCGGACGCGGCCCGGCGGCGGTGTCGGCAGACTGTCGGCGGAGCGTGTCGGCGGAGCGGAGCGAATCGGCCTTGAACGCCACGAGCGAATCGAACTGCGCCCCGGCGATGGAATCGCGCACTTCTTGCGGCAGGGCGTTGAAGCGTCCGCGGCGGCGGGCTTCTTCGCGGGCGGCCCTGCGCTCGCGGCGGGAGGGGACGGGGTCGTTACCCTCTGAAAGCCGCAGGGTGCTGTCGGCTTGGGGGCGGAGCGTTTCGGCCGGGCTTTCGTCCGAAAGGGGGCTGCCGGCTGACATTTCGGCGGGCGCGAGGGTATCGGCCGCGGAAAAGCCCGCCCGGTACGGTGCCGCGGAGCCGAAAAACGACTGCGCGAAGACCAGCACGACGACTGCAGACAACAGATATTTTACCCTCGGTTTGACCAAAATGTCGAAAAATTTCCGTAACTTTGCCGACAAGTCGGCAAAACCGCCCGGAACGTGGTGGCAGGGCTTTCCTGCGCCGTTTTCGGGCGTGGCAAAGATACGAATAAGCGAGGGCAAAAGCAAGTTTACTTGCATTTTGCCGAGCGGAAGTATCTTCGGCCAAGTCAAAGATACGAATAAGCCAAGCGGAATGCCAAATTTATTTGGGCATTGCCAAGGCGGGAGTATCTTCTATAAAGATACGTTGAGTGCAGAAATAGGCCGGAGGTTCGATTATGCCGGAACGAAGTATCTGAGACGAAGACGAAGTACGAAAACAAAGTATGCGCGCGCGATATTTCACGATACTGCTTGCAGCGGTGGCGGCTTTTCTGACCGAAGCCGCCACGGCGCAGAACACCCCCTGCGGAATCCGGGTGGTGGTCATCGACCCGGGACACGGGGGCGACGACCCCGGTGCGCACTATTTCGGGACCGATGAGAAGACGCTGACGCTGACGGTGGCGCTCAAGCTGGGCCAACTCATCGAGGAGGGGATGCCGGGGGTGAAGGTGGTCTACACGCGCACGACCGACAAGGCGCTGGCCTCGACGAAGATAGAGGACTTGCAGGCCCGGGCCGATATCGCCAACCGGGCGGGCGGCGACCTTTTCGTCTCCATCCATGTCAATGCGGCCAAGGAAGCGGCGGCGCGGGGCGTGGAGACGCTGGTCATGGGCGAGAGCACCAAGGAACAACGCTACAACGAGGACGCCCTCTACGAAAACAACCGCGACGACCTGATCGACATGTCGGACGAGCGCACGGCGGCCATCGTGCGGGCTTATATTCAGAACTTGCAGTTCACCTACGGTGAGTACAGCCTGGCTATGGCGCGGTTCATTCAGAGCAACTACGTCAAGACCGGGCGCCGTTCGCGCGGGGTGAAGCCCCAGCTGCTGCGGGTGCTCTATGCGACGGACATGCCGGGCGTGCTGACCGAAATAGGGTTCCTGTCGAACCCCAAGGAAGCGGTCTATCTGAAATCCGAGGCGGGGCAGGACGAGATTGCCCGCTCGCTGTTCGTGTCGGTGAAGAACTATTCGGACTACGTGCTGGAGACGCGGCGGCGTGCGGAGGAGGAAGCGGCGCAGGCGGCCCCGAAACCCGCTCCGAAGCCGGAGCCGGCACCGGCACCGTCGGACGATGCGGCGGCGAAACCGGAGAAGAAGACCGGAGCGCATTTTGCCATACAGATTCTGTCGAGCAAGAAGACGGTGGCTTCGGATTCGCCGGAATTCAAGAACTACCGCGGCAAGGTGCGCGAATACACCGCCGACGGGGAATTCCGCTACAAATATTGCGTCTGCGAATGCGACACCAAGGCGGAAGCCCAGCAGCGCATCGAAGAAGTGCGCAAGACATTCCCGGGAGCGTTCATCGTGCGCTGCAAGGGAGACAAGATAGCAAAATAGGGATAAGCCGGGCGCAGAGCTTGTTCGAGCTATGCCGGGGCGGAAAAAGCAATAGGAAAATAAACAGGAAAAGAATATGAAAAGAGAAGTGAAAATCGGGTTGTTCGCCGTGGCGATGATCGGTGCGGCGTGGGCCGGAATCCGGTTTCTGAAAGGATTCGACATCTTCAGCCGCAATGCGGAATACTATGCGGTCTACGACCAGGTGACGGGGGTGCAGACCGCGTCGCCCATCCTTGTCAAAGGAGTGAAAATCGGTACCGTGTCGGCTATCACGTTCGACCCGGCGCGCAGCGACGAAGTGGTGCTGCAATTCACCATCAAGCGTGCCTACCGCATTCCGACCGATTCGGAAGCCAAGATTGTGAGCAACTCGCTGATGGGTTCCAAGGCCATCGAAATCAATTTCGGCACGGCAGCGACCTATTTCGAGCAGGGCGACACGATTCGCTCGGGCCGCGACCGCGACCTGATGGACATGGCGGGGTCGGAGCTCGATTTCGTGAAGCAGAAGATTTCGCAGGTGACGGCCGACCTGTCGCGCACGCTGACCGACGTGAGCCGACTCCTGGAAGACAACAAGGCGAACATCGACGGGACGCTCGGCCACCTGAATTCGCTGTCGGGCAACATGAACGACCTGCTTGCTTCGGAGAGCAGGAACCTCAAGTCGACGGTCGACAACCTGACCCGCTTTTCCGAAATGCTGGGCAACAATGCCGGGCGTGTCGACAGCATCGTGGGCAGCCTGGGCCGGGTGGCGACGACCCTCGACGAGGAGCAGTTCGCCCGCAAGCTGACGGCTTCGGTGGCCACGCTCGACGAGCTGATGCGCAAAATCGGCGAGGGCGAGGGAACGCTGGGCAAACTCGTCGAAGACCCGGCGCTGTACGATTCGCTGACCGTGGCCACGGGCAACCTGTCGGCGCTGCTGGCCGACGTGAAAGCCTATCCGGCGCGCTATGTGCATCTGTCGCTCTTCGGCCGCGACCCGGAGAAGATGAAGGAGCGGGCCGAGCGCCGCGAAGCCAAGGCTGCGGCCAAGGCCGAACGCGATTCGCTCCGGGCGGCGCAACGGGCCGAATAAGCGATGATCTATCCGCCTACTTTCGAGCAGAAAATCGGGTTCGACCGCCTGCGGGAGCAGGTGGCGGCGCTGTGCACGATGCGCGCGGCCCGCGGACTGCTTGCGGCCGAGGGCTTCACGACCTCGGCGCGGGAGATTGTGCGGCGGCTGTCGCTGGCCGACGAGATGCGCCTGCTGCTGGAAATGAACCCCGATTTCCCGGGCGGCGACTACCCCGACATGGACCATGTGGTGGCCAAACTGCGGGTCGAGGGGGCGTTTCTCGATGTCGAGGAGGTGGTGACCCTGCGCCGGGCGCTGGCGATGGTGGGCCAGCTGGTCGCCTTCATCGGAGCGCGCGGCCAACAATATCCTGCACTCTATGACCTTACGCGAGGGGTGGAAGCCTTTCCGGCCATCGTGCAGCGAATCGACGCCATCATCGACCCGTTCTGCGCCGTGAGGGACGGCGCGTCGCCCGAACTGGCCGAAATCCGGCGGGCCATCCGCGAACGCGAGGGCCAGGCGGCCAAACGTCTGCAACAGGTGCTGGCCGCGGCCAAGAGCGCCGGAATCGTCGACGCCGACGCCCAGCTGTCGGTCCGCGACGGCAAGACCGTCATCCCGGTTTCGGCGGCCAACAAACGCAAGCTCAACGGCTTCATCCACGACGAATCGGCCACGGGCCGCACGTTCTATGTGGAGCCTGTGGAAGTGGTGGAGCTGAACAACGAACTGCGCGAACTGGAATATGCCGAGCGCCGCGAAATCGTCCGTATACTGACCGAATTCACCGAGACGGTGCGCCCCGACGCCGAACTTATCGCCGCTTCGGGCGACTATCTGGCTGAGGTGGACATGCTGCGGGCCAAGGGCCGCTGGGCCTCGGCGAACGGCTGTGTGAAGCCCATCGTCTCGACCGACGACAGGCTGGTGCTCAAGGACGCGCGCCATCCGCTGCTGCAACAGACCCTGCGGGCGCAGGGGCGCGAAATCGTGCCGCTGAACATGCAGCTCGACAAACGCAAGCGCATCCTGGTCATATCGGGCCCCAATGCGGGCGGCAAATCGGTCTGTCTGAAGACTACGGGCATCGTGCAGTACATGTTCCAATGCGGATTTCCGGTGCCTGCGTCGGAAATATCCGAACTTCCGGTCTTCGGCTCGATATTCATCGACATAGGCGACGAACAGTCCATCGACAACGACCTGTCGACCTACTCGTCGCACTTGGTGAACATGAAGAACATGCTCTCGGGTGCGTCGGACCGGACGCTGGTGCTCATCGACGAATTCGGCTCGGGCACGGAGCCCACCATCGGCGGCGCCATAGCCGAGGCGATTCTGGAACGGCTGCTCGAACGGGGGTGCTACGGCGTCATCACGACCCACTATGCCAATATCAAGTACTACGCGGCCAGCACCGACGGAATCGCCAACGGTGCGATGACGTTCGACGTGCAGCACATCCGGCCGCTGTTCCGGCTCGAAACGGGCAAGCCCGGCAGTTCGTTCGCCGTGGAAATCGCCCGCAAGATAGGACTGCCGGAGGAGATTATCCGCTCGGCGGCGGAAAAGGCGGGGTCGGAACACATCAACCTCGAAAAGCAGCTGCGCGAAATCGCGCGCGACAAACACTACTGGGAGCAGAAGCGCGACCGCATCCGCCTGACCGACCGCAAGGTGGAGGAGCTGGAACAGAGCTATGCGGAACAGCTGGCCAAAATCCGCGCCGAACGGCAGGAGATACTCAAAAAGGCCAAGCAGGAGGCGCAGGCCCTTATTGCCGATGCCAACCGCCAGATAGAGAACACGATACGCACCATCCGCGAGACGCAGGCCGAAAAGGAGACTACGCGGCTGGCACGCAAGGAACTCGACGATTTCCGTGCGGCGGCCGAGCAAGCCGACGCGGCGGAACGTGACGCGGAGATAGCCCGCGAAATCGAACGCATCGAACGCCGCCGCCAGCGCCGGGCCGAACGCAAGGCGCAGCGCGGAGAAGCGGCAGCGCCGGGCAGCGCCCCCGAACCGCCGAAGAAACGCGAGGTGGAGGCGGGCTCGAAAGTGAGGATGCTGGGGCAGGAGATGGTCGGCGAAGTGCGCGCGGTGAAAGGCAAGAAAGCGCAGGTGGCGTTCGGGCAGATACTGACGACCGTGGACAAAGCGCTGCTGACGGTGGTCTCGAACAACGAATACCGCGAAGCGACGCGCCCGACGACGGTGCGCACCGTCGTTTCGGCCGACATATCGGCCCGCAAACTTGCGTTCCGCGACCACATCGACGTGCGGGGCATGCGCTCCATCGAAGCGCTCGACGCGGTGCAGCAGTTCATCGACGACGCGCTGATGGTCGGCGTGGGCTCGGTGACGATTCTCCACGGCAAGGGTACGGGAGCGCTCAAGGAGGAGATACGCCGCTATCTGCGCACGGTGCCCGAAGTGGAATCGGCCGTGGACGAACATGCCGACCGGGGCGGGGCAGGCATCACGGTGGTGACCTTGGCGTAGGCCTTTTTCTGCGTATTGCAGAAAGAAACTTATCCGCCCGGGGTCGGCCCGTATCTTTGATGCGCCCCCGCAGTCGACCCGGACGAACGGCAAACGAACAACACGCTTCCGAAGCAAGAAACCTTAGAGGTATGGAATACAGACTTTCGCGGATAGCCGCCCTGTGCGGCGGGAAATTCCGGGGCTGCGACACCGAAGTACGCTCGGTGGTGACCGACAGCCGCTCGCTCTCGTGCGAGATGGGCCGGAGCCCGATGTTCGTGGCTCTGCGCGGAGCCAACCACGATTCGCACCGCTTCATCCGGGAGATGTACGAACGCGGCGTGCGGGCCTTTCTGGTCGAACACGAAGTCGACATGCTGCCCGACTGCGGCTATGCGGTGGTGGAGAACGCCATCGGAGCCTTGCAGACGCTGGCGGCCTATCACCGGGCGCAGTTCAAGGGCACGGTGGTGGGCATCACGGGCTCGAACGGCAAGACCGTCATCAAGGAATGGATAGCCGAAGAACTGCCCGCGGGCATGAAGTTCTACCGCTCGCCCAAGAGCTACAATTCGCAGTTGGGGGTGCCGCTTTCGGTGCTGATGTTGGAGGGCGACGAGCAGCTGGCCATCTTCGAGGCGGGGATTTCGCAGCCCGGCGAAATGGAACGCCTGGAACGCATCATCCGCCCCGACGTGGCGATATTCACCTCGATAGGCGACGCGCACCAGGAACATTTCCTCAACCTGGAACAGAAGTGCGACGAAAAACTGATACTGGCGCGCAGCGCGTCGAAAATCATCTATCATAGCTACTACGAGCCGCTGGGGCGGATGGCGGCGGCACGCTACGCCGACCGCAAGCCCATCGACGCGGCACGCTTCCCGGAGGTGCCGGAGGCGGTCATCGGCAATGCCGCGTCGCGCCGCAACGCGCAGATTGTCGAAGCGTTCTGTGCGGCGATGGGCTACGCGGCCCCGGCCTTTTCGGCGGCGCCCCACGTGGCGATGCGGCTGGAGGTGAAGGACGGCATCAACGATTCGATCCTGATAAACGACGCCTACAACCTCGACCTCAACTCGCTGGCGCTGGCGCTCGACTACCTGCACAACGTGGCGCTGGGCCGCAGGCAGACGCTGGTGCTGTCGGACATTGCCCAAAGCGGCCTGTCGGACGACGAACTTTACAGCCGGGTGGCGGCGATGGTGACCCGCGCAGGGGTGGACTGCCTGGTGGGCATCGGCCCGAAGCTCCGGCGCTACGCACCGCTTTTCAGCTGCGACAAATCGTTCTATGCCTCGACCGACGAGTGCATCGAGCGGCTGGGCCGCGATGCGGTGGCGGGGCGTGCGGTGCTGCTGAAAGGGGCCCGCGACTACCGTTTCGAGAAGCTGGCCCATGCGCTGTCGCGGCAGAGTCATACGACGGTGCTGGAAGTGGACCTCGACGCGATGACGCGCAACCTCAACTGTTTCCGCTCGAAACTCCGCTTCGGGACGAAGCTGGTGGCGATGGTCAAGGCCGGGAGCTACGGGACGGGCGACTTCGAGGTGGCGCAGCTGCTTCAGCACCAGGGAGTGGACTACTTAGCGGTGGCGTTCGCCGACGAGGGGGTGCTGCTGCGCGAACGGGGCATCACGATGCCCGTTGTGGTGCTCAACGCCGATGCCGACAGCTTCGAGCTGATGATTGCCAACCGGCTGGAACCGGAAATATACAGCTTCCATTCGCTGGAAGCCTTTGCGGCGGCTGCGACCCATGCGGGCGAAAGGCACTATCCGATTCATGTGAAGCTGGACACGGGGATGCACCGGCTGGGATTCGTCGAGGAGGAAATCGCGCCGCTGGCCGAGAAACTGGCGACGATGGGAGAAGTTAAGGTCGCGACGGTTTTCTCGCACCTCAACTGCTCGGACATGCCCTGCGAAGACGCCTACACGCACGAACAGATAGCCCGCTACGACCGGATGAGCCGGACGCTGGCCGACGCGCTGGACTACCCGGTCATCCGCCACACGGCCAACTCGGCGGCGATAGACCGCTTCCCGGAAGCGCAGTTCGACATGTGCCGGCTGGGGCTGGGGCTTTATGGCTTCGGGTGGCAGCACAACGCGGGCCTGCAACCCGTGGCGACGCTCAAGACACGCATCGTACAAATCAAGCATCTGCCTGCGGGCGACGCGGTGGGCTACGGCCGGGCCGGAAAACTGACGCGCCCGACCGTGACGGCGACCATTCCGGTGGGCTATGCCGACGGACTGGACCGCCACTTGGGCTGCGGCCGCTGGTCGGTGCTGGTGGCGGGGTGTCCGGCGCCGATAGTGGGCCGTATCTGCATGGACAGCTGCATGATAGACATCACGGACATCGAAGGGGTTCGGGAGGGCGACGAAGCGGTCATCTTCTCGCCTGCGCCGGGCAACGACCTCGAAACGATGGCCGAAGTGCTCGACACGATTCCTTATGAAATCATGACCTCGGTCTCGGCACGGGTGAAGCGAATTTATCTGAAAGAATAGTGAAAGGAACCCTATACCTGATTCCGTGTCCGATTTCGGACGAGACGGCGCCGTGGGACGTACTGCCTGCGGCGAACAAGGCCGTGATGGACGGGCTGGACTACTTCATTGTGGAGAACACCCGCACGGCCCGGCGCTTCCTGTCGAAAGCGGGCGTGGCGCGGCCTATCGACGAACTGGAATTCCGCGAGCTGAACGAACACACGGCGGCGGGCCGCGAAGTCGAAGAACTGATAGCGCCGCTGCTGGCGGGCCGCTCGGCGGGCGTCATTTCGGAGGCGGGTGTGCCGGGCGTGGCCGACCCGGGGGCGCTGGCGGTCGAAGCGTGCCATCGCCACGGCATCCGGGTGGTGCCGCTGACGGGCCCGTCGTCGATTGTCCTTGCGATGATGGCTTCGGGGCTCAACGGCCAGTCGTTCGCGTTCAACGGCTATCTGCCCGTGAAGCCGCCCGAACGGGCGCAGGCGATCCGGCGGCTGGAACGGCGGGCCCGCAGCGAGGGGCAGTCGCAGATGTTCATCGAAGCGCCCTACCGCAATGCGAAGCTCATGGAGCAGCTGTTGCAGGTGCTCGCGCCTGCGACGCGGCTGACGCTGGCGATGGACCTGACGGCGCCGGGCGAATTCATAGCCACCCGCACGGTGGAGGAATGGCGGCGCAGCCGGCTGCCCGAAATGCAGAAACGCCCGGCGATTTTCATCGTCGGCTGACGCGCCGGGGGCTGGTATGCAATTTGTGCGAATAATAGGCGGAAATACCGAAAAAACAGATACCATGAAAGACAAAAAGGCTTATAACGAAGCAGTTGAAGGCGACGAAAATTTCGCTGCGGGCGGCGCCGAGCCTGCGGGCGAAGGGGATTCGTGTGCCAATGTGGCAGACGAATCCGGAGCTGCGACTGACAACCTGTCAGCCGGGGAGACGCCGCAGGAAGAACCTGCCGCCGATGCCCAGGCGCAGGCAGCCGAGTGGCAGGACAAGTTCCTGCGCCTGCAGGCCGAATTCGACAACTACCGCAAACGCACGCTCCGCGAAAAGATGGAGCTGGTGCAGACGGGCGGCCGCGACGTGCTGCTGGCGATGCTGCCGGTGCGCGACGACGTGCAGCGGGCCGTGACGGCGATGGAAAAGAGCGACGACCTGGAAGCCCTGCGGGCGGGCGTGCAGCTGATTTCGCAGAAATTCACCGAAGCCCTGCGCCAGAAAGGGGTGACCGAGATAGAGGTGCTCGACAAGGAATTCGACGCCGAAGAAGCGGAGGCCGTGGCGCGCTTTGCGGCGGGCGAGGAGAAGAAAGGCCGCGTGATAGACGTGGTGCAGACGGGCTACATGCTGGGCGACAAGGTACTGCGTTTTGCAAAGGTGGTTGTAGGAGAATAGCGCCATGGCAGAAAAAAGAGACTACTACGAAGTACTTGGCGTCGCGAAGAACGCCAACGCCGACGAGATAAAGAAAGCCTACCGCAAGGCGGCCATCCAATACCATCCCGACAAGAACCCGGGCGACAAACAGGCCGAGGAGAAGTTCAAGGAAGCGGCCGAAGCCTACGACGTGCTGTCGAACCCCGACAAGCGCGCCCGCTACGACCAGTTCGGCCATGCGGGCA
Organism: uncultured Alistipes sp.; assembly: GCA_948736885.1. The sequence continues at coordinate 135,370 of CAPXWY010000001.1, read as the reverse complement.
TGAGCGGCGCGGCGGGCGGCGCCGGAGGATTCGGCGGCGGGTTCGGCGGATTCTCGATGGAAGACATCTTCTCGCAGTTCGGCGACATCTTCGGCGGCCATTTCGGCGGCGGGTTCGGCTCGTCGGGCGGCGGCCGCCGGGTGAACCGCGGCTCGGACATCCGGGTGAAGGTCAAACTTACGCTGGCCGAGATAGCCACGGGAGTGACGAAGAAACTCAAAATCAACAAGACCGTGGCGTGCGGCAAGTGCGGCGGCTCGGGCGCCAAGGACGCCAATTCCTATGCGACGTGCTCGACCTGCAACGGCTCGGGCTATGTGGTGCGGGTGGAAAACTCGTTCTTCGGCCGGGTGCAGACCCAGGGAGTGTGCCCCACGTGCGGCGGCACGGGCAAGGTCATCACCTCGCCCTGCGACGAATGCAAGGGCGAAGGCACCTTGCGCGGGCAGGAAGTGGTCGAAATCGCCATCCCGGCCGGAGTGGGCGAGGGAATGGCGCTGACGGTGACGGGCAAGGGCAACGCGGCGCGTCACGGCGGCATCAACGGCGACTTGCAGGTGCTGATCGAGGAGATACCTCATCCGGAACTGATCCGCGACGGCAACGACCTGATTCACAATCTGAACATCACGGTGACGATGGCCCTGCTGGGCGGCACGGTGGAAGTGCCGACGGTAGACGGCCGTGCGAAAATCAAGATAGCGCCGGGCACCCATGCGGGCAAGGTCCTGCGTCTGGGCGGCAAGGGCATACCGGACGTCAACGGCTATGGCCGCGGCGACGAACTGGTGGTGGTGGACATCACCATCCCCTCGAAACTCAGCGCCGAAGAAAAACGGCTGGTGGAACAGCTCTCCCAGCAGCCGGGCTTCCAGAAAGCCGAATCGGTCAAGAACCAGAACATCTTCGAGCGGATGAAGAGCTTCTTCCGATGAGGTGAAAAGTGAAAAATTTTCCTGCCGGACGCAGCGCAACATCCGCTGTTCCGGCAAGACAGATTCTTCGCTGCGCTCAGAATGACAAAGAAAAGTTCGGGCTGATTGCCGTTTGCTTTTGCGCCCGGTTTGCGCTATCTTTACAGAAAATAACAAAACCATGCTGGGTTTCACCCCATTCAAGAAACACGCGAACAAATTCAACTACATTCCGCGCTACTACGACCCGGAAAAGGAAGCGCGCGAACAGCGCCGTGCTGAACTGCGGGGCGAGCGGGCGGAAGACGCCGGGCGCGAATACCGCCCGGGCCAGTATATCCGCACGCAGCGCGAAGCCCGGGCCGCGCGGCGCACGCGCGAAGAGGAGAGGGGCCGCATGCGCATCTGGAAGATGGCGGCGGGGGCCGTGCTGGTGCTGCTGTTCATCTATCTGCTCTATCCGCGGCTGGCGGATGCTTTCCTGCGCGCCCGCACGGCGCCTGCGGCGGTGGAAACTGCGGCGCCGGACCGGGCCGAACCGCGCGACGGGCTCGACCAGTCGCACGTGAGCGACGTGGAGTGGCAGGAACAGTCCATAGTGGTAGTACCCAACGATTACGAAGAATAAGATGGCCGACCGGATCCGACTCTTACCCGAAGTCGTCGCCAACCAGATTGCGGCGGGCGAGGTGGTGAACCGCCCCGCATCGGTCGTCAAGGAGATGATGGAGAACTCCATCGACGCCGGGGCGACGCGCGTGCAGGTCAACTTCCGCGACGGCGGACGCGACCTGATACAGATTGTCGACGACGGCTGCGGCATGTCGCCCATCGACGCACGGATGGCCTTCGACCGTCACGCGACGAGCAAGATAGCGGCGGTCGAGGACATCTATGCCCTGTCGACCTTCGGCTTCCGCGGCGAAGCGCTGGCGTCGATAGCGGCGGTGGCGCAGGTGGAGCTGCGCACGCGGCAGGAGGGCGACGACGTGGGCACGTGCACCGAAATCAACGGCGGGCAGTTCGTCTCGCAGACCCCGGTGATGTGTCCCGTGGGGTCGCAGTTCTATGTCCGCAATCTGTTCTACAACGTGCCGGCCCGCCGCCGTTTCCTGGACAAAAGCACGACCTCGGCGGCGCAGATACGGACCGAATTCCAGCGCGTGGCGCTGTGCAACCCGCACATCGGTTTCGAGCTCTACTCGAACGACGCTCCGGTCTACACGCTGGCCGCGTCGTCGCTGGCCGGGCGCATCGTCGACGTGGTGGGGCGCCACATCAAACAGAACCTGCTGGAGGTCGAAGCCGACACGTCGATAGCCCGTGCGGAGGGTTTCATCGGCCGTCCGGCGGCGGCCAAACGGCGCAACACGGAACAATATCTGTTCGTCAACGGCCGCTTCTTCAAGAGCGCCTACCTGACGGGCGCGATTCTGAAAGCCTACGAAAAACTGATTCCCGAGAACTGCACCCCCTCGTATTTCCTCTATCTGACCATCGACCCATCGCGCATAGACGTGAACGTGCACCCGCAGAAAACCGAGGTGAAGTTCGCCGACGAGGACGCGGTGTGGCAGATAGTCAACGCGGCCGTGCGCGAGACGCTGGCCAAGACGGGGGCGGTGCCGCTGATGGATTTCGACCGCGAGGGCGGGGTGGAGATTCCGGTGCTGGAGCGCGGGGCGGTTTACAGCGAACCGCGCGCGATGTCGGACGAGAGCTACAACCCGTTTCGGGAAGAATACGTCGACCCCTCGGCGCCCGAACCCGACACCGATTTCACGGGCTTCGACGTACCCTATCGTGCCGGCGGGTCGCGGGTTTCCGATGCCACGGCGGCGCCCTACGGGAGCAGCCGGACGGGGAGCCCGGGAACCGGGATTTTCGGCGGCGGATTCACCTTGTCCGACGAGGGCGAGACTTTCGAGGAGTATGTTTCGGGCGGAGTGCAGCACGCGGAGAGCGAACTGGAATTCATCCCCTCGGCCGAGGACGCCGAGCAGCAGTTCCTCGAAATCGAATCGCGTCCCTCGTTCACCGACCCGCTGCCGCTGGCGGGCGGCTATGTGGCGGCGCTGCTGGGCGAACGGCTGGTGGTGGTCGACGTGCGGCGCGCGCGCGAACGCATCCTCTATGAAAACTACCTGCGGATGCTGGGCAACGGCTCGTCGGTGAGCCAGCAGCTGCTGTTTCCGGAGCGGCTGGAACTTTCGGGCGACGAATACGCCCTGTTGGAAGAGAATGCGGTGGACGTGGCGGCGCTGGGCTTCGACCTGGACTATCTGGGCGACGGAGCGGTGGAGGTCAGAGGGGCCCCGGCCGACCTCCCGGCCGAGGGAATCGACCGCATGCTCTACGACCTGCTGCAAACCTTTTCGCTGCCGGTGGCGGCGGGCGACGTGCGGCGCGAGAGGATTGCGGCGGCGATGGCCCTCGGAGCCGTGCGGGGCGCCATGCGCACCCTCACGCGCGAAGAAGCCGCGGCGCTGCTGGAACAGCTCGCCGGAAGCGACAATTTCAGCTATTCGCCCTCGGGCAAGGCCATATTTGCCGAAATCCCGCCGGAAGATATACGTACCCGGCTGGGATAATCCGCCGGAAAACGCTACCTTTGCAAAAAGAGAACACCGAGCATGAACCGCTACTTTCAGACGCCTCCGGTCGTCAAGAATCTGATAATCATCAACCTGCTGGTCTTCATGGCGACGATGCTGCTGCCCGTGGGGCCGCAGATCGAGCGCTGGTGCGCGCTGTGGGTGGGGATGCCGCTTTTCCGCACCTACCAGTTCGTGACCTACATGTTCCTGCACGCCAATCTGGAACACCTGTTTTTCAACATGTTCGCCCTGTGGATGTTCGGCCGGACGCTCGAATACGAACTCGGCCCGAAACGCTTCCTGGTCTACTACATGATTTGCGGCGTGGGGGCGGCGCTGATTCAGGCCGGAATCGCGTGGGCGATGCACGAGCCGATGACGCTTGTGGGCGCTTCGGGTGCCGTCATGGGGTTGCTGCTGGCATTCGGCGTGCTGCATCCCAATGCGGTCATCATGCTGATATTCCCGCCCATCCCGATGAAAGCCAAGTGGTTCGTCATCATCTACGGCGTCATCGAATTGCTGCTCGGCTGGCGCGGCGGGGGCAACGTGGCCCATTTCGCCCATGTGGGCGGCATGCTGTGGGGCCTGCTGCTGCTCTACTGGTGGCGCCGGCGCGGCATAATCCGTTTCTGAGATGTCCGAAGAAAAATACGTCGAATACAAGGGCGGCTCGCTGCGCCGTGGACGGAGTCCGCTGATGTGGTTTCTCGACACGCTGCTTGCGCTGGCGACGCTGGGGCTTGCGATGGTGCTGCCGATGGTCTATCTGGTCCCCTATGTGGCTCCGGCGCGCATGTGGCTTTTCCCGGTCATGGCGCTGGCGGTTCCGGCGCTCTATGTGCTGGCGGCGGTGCTGGCCTGCTATTGGATTGTGCGGTGGCGGCTTGTGCGCGCCGGACTGCTGTTGCTGCTGCTGGCCGTGGGGCTTTTCAAGGTGCCGCTTTTCTGGAAACCCCAGTTCGGACGCGTGTATGGCGAACAGAAATACGGCCGCAGTGCCGTCAAGATACTGAGCTACAACGTCCGCTCTTTCTACGATGTGGAGGGCGGAAGCAGCGTGGACCAGGTGGCGGCGCTGATAGACAGCCTTGCCCCCGACATAATCTGCTTGCAGGAATTCAATCCCCGGCTGGCCGAGCTGAGCGACCGGTTCGCGGCGGTGAGCGAAAAATACCACGCGGCCCGTTTCGGGCTGCCGGCCGACAAGCGGTCGCCCCAGATGATTCTGAGCAAGTACCGCATCGTGCGGTCGGGAGTGCTGCTCTTGCCGGAATCGTCGGTATGGGCCGACCTGGCGGTGGGCGACGACACGGTGCGTGTGTTCAACAACCACCTGCGGTCGACCTCGATCAAGGCGGCCGACAACGACTACATAACGGGCCACGAATTCATCGGCGACACGGCGCGCGAGACGAAGTTCCGGAGCATAGCCGGGCGGCTTCGCTACAACGGAGTGCTGCGGGCGGCGCAGGTCGACTCGATAGCGGGGGCGATGCGCGGCATGCCGCAGCGGCGTAAAATCGTCTGCGGCGACTTCAACGACACGCCGATGTCCTACGTCTACCGGAAGATGGCGCGCGGGATGAACGACGCCTTTGCCGAGTGCGGCGAGGGCTACTCCTACACCTACCGCGGATTTTTCGACATGCTGCGCATCGACTATGTGCTGGCGTCGCCCGACCTGCAAATGCTCTCCTACGAGGTGCCGCACCTCGGCTGCTCGGACCACTACCCGGTGGCCGTGCGGTTCAAGATACTGGCAGACAAGAACTAAACCCGAATACAACCATGATTTTCGATTCACTGAAAAACTACGCACGCTACGAAAACGTGCACCCGCGCATGAAGCGCGCTTTTGAATTCCTCGCCGCCACCGACTGGACCGCCATGGAGCCGGGCATTCACGAAATCGAGGGCCGCGACATTTATGCCAACGTCATGGAGCGCGAGCTCAAGAAGAAAGGCGACGCGAAGCTGGAGGTGCACGACGCCTATATCGACATTCAGCTGCTCGTAACGGGCGAAGCGGAGACTTTCGGCTGGAGCGAGCGCAAGGACCTCCGCCAGCCGCAGGGAGCGTTCAACGCGGAGAAGGACATCCAGTTCTTCGAGGACGAGCCGCAGACCTACTACACGATGCGTCCGGGGCAGTTCTCGGTGCTGTTTCCCGAGGACGGCCATGCCCCGATGGTGGGCGAGGGCGTAGTGCGCAAGGTCATTGTCAAGGTACGCCGCTAAGAATCTTCAGCGACAAGGAAAATCCCCGGAACCGAAAGGCTCCGGGGATTCTTTGTTGCGGGCGGGCTTACTGCCCGATGCGGCCGGCGATTTGCCGGGCGAGGGCCTGGCAGGCGGCGTCGGCATCGTCGGAGAAACCCTGCTTCATCTCGACGGCATCGCCGAGGGGCTCCCACTTCATGCGCTGGGCGAACTCGGCCATGCTGCGCACGGCGCATCCGGCCCAGCAGAACGACCCGAAGAAAGCGAAGTTGCGCTGCGGGATGCACCGGGCGGCGACCGCTTCGAGCAATCGGGCCACGGGCGGGAAGAGGGCGCCATTGTAGGTGGGACTGCCGACGACGAGCGTGTTGTAACGGAAGATGTCGCGCAGGACGAACGACAGGTCGCAGTAGGTGAGGTTGTGGACGGCGATGTGCCGCACGCCTGCTTCGGCCAGGTGGCGGGCCAGCCGCTCGGCCATCTGCTCGGTGTTGCCGTACATCGACCCGTAGGCGATGACCGCGCCCGGCTCGCCCTCGTAACGGCTCATGCGGTCGTAGAGGTCGAGCACCTGCGGAATCTGCTCCTGCCAGACGGGTCCGTGGGTGGAACAGATGACGGCGGGGTCGAGTCCGCGGACTTTCTGCAGCGCCTTCTGCACGGGAGAACCGTACTTGCCGACGATGGAGGCGTAGTAACGGCGCATTTCGTCCCAATAGAGCGCGGGGTCGAGCTGCGAATCGGTGATGCCGCCGTCGAGCGCGCCGAACGTGCCGAATGCGTCGCCCGAAAAGAGGGTGCGCCGCTCGGGACACCAGGTGACCATCGTTTCGGGCCAATGGACCATCGGCGCCATGAAGAACGCAAGCGACAGCCCGCCCAGGTCGAGCGTGTCGCCCTCCTTGACTTCGAGCGCAGGACCTGCAATGCCGTAGAAGCCCTCGACCATTTGCAGGGCCTTGGCGTTGCCGACGAGCCGGATGTCGGGATAACGCCGCCGCAGGGCGTCGATCGACGACGAGTGGTCGGGCTCCATGTGGTTGATGACCAGATAGTCGATTTTGCGGTCGCCGATTTCGCGGCGGATGTTCTCGAACAGGCGGCCGCCGAAGCGTTCTTCGACGGTGTCGACCAGGGCGATGCGCTCGCCGACGACCAGATAGGCGTTGTACGAAACGCCTGCGGGCAGAGGCCACAGGGCCTCGAAACGGGTGGTGGTGCGGTCGTTGACACCCACGTAGCGGATGCCGGGCTGGATTTCCGGGATATTCATGGCAGGTAGTTTTGTAAGGCTTGCTTGTTCCATCTGCGAAAATACAAAAAAAATCGGAGTTTGCAGTAATTTGCAGGATTTGTGCCGGAGATGAAAAAAGAGCTCCCAGGAAAGGGAGCTCTTGTGCGGATTCGGAACCGGGAGGTTCCGGATCAATAGGTTTGGCCGGCCTGGGGAGCCGCTGCGATCGGGTTGTTCGTGCAGGCGGGGTTGACGTTGGTCTCCGCCTCGGGGATGATCAACGGGAAGATGGAAGCCTCGGCGGGCAGGTTCCAGGCGACGGTCGACTCGAAGTTGGTGCCCAGCCGGTGCACCGGCTTCTTCAGGCGCATGATGTCGAACCACGATTGTCCCTCGCCCCACAATTCGATGCGGCGCTGGAACCACACGGCGTCGATGAACTCCTCTTTCGACGAGGCGGTGCAGGTGTAGGAGGGATCGCGGTAGGTCTGCACGAAGCTCTCCAGGATGGCCTTGCCCTCGGCGACCGAGCCGTTCTGGCTCAGACCTTTGGCCTCGGCCTGGATGAGCAGCATCTCCTCGACGCGCATCAAGGGAATGTCGCAGGCGTTGGTCGCGTTGTCGTAGAGGTCGTTGTAGGCGCCGAACTTCACGTTCAGGTAGGGAGCCTGCCAATCTTCCCACTCTGCGATGTTGTAGGCCGAGCCATTATAGGTGATGGCCCAAGTCCAGTCGACGTTGGGAGCCACCCACTGGCCGTCTTCGTCGACCGTGGCCCACCAACCCTTGCGGACGTCGGTGTCGGGAATCCGGCTGTAGAGTTGGCTGTTGATGTAGCGGCCCGAATAACCCGGGGAATAGCCGTTGCCGGTGAACGAACACATGTGCGCGGGGAAGTTGACGATACCCGACAGTACGACGTCGTTGGTTTCGCTGATGACGTTGCCCCACAACCAAGCGTGGTTGAAGGCGTTGAACGACGGTTTCGAGACCTCGGCGATCGAGTAGGGCAGATAGCCTTTGGCAGCCTCGACGGCATCGTCGTAGGCCTGGTCGTAGTTCTGCATCAACAGATGGGCCCGGGCGCGAAGACCGTAGGCGACCTTGCGGTTCACCTGACCGGAGACGCCCGTCTCGGGCAGGATGGCGATGGCCTCCTTGAGGTCGGAGAGGATCTGCTCGTAGACCTCGGCCACCGTGGCGCGCGGGTTGTTCTTGGCCTCGTCGTTGGTCATGGTCTCCGCAATGATGGGAACGGCGAGCTCGTTCTCGTGTCCGACGTAGGTGTACTGGTAGAGCTGCACGAGGTTGAGGTAGTCGAAAGCCCGGACGGCGAGCGCCTGGCCGCGGAAGTTGAGCGACGTGGCGTCCTCGCTCTCGGCCGGAACCGTGGCGATGACCTGGTTGGCCAGACCAAGCTGCTTGTAGAGGTTGTTCCAGATGAAGTAACCGAGCGGCGAAGTTTGCGTACGGTCGGTCATATCCTGGCTGCTGGCGAACCAGTTGTAACTGCTGTCCTCGGAAGGCATGTCCTGTCCCCACGAATCCATCATCAACATGACGGCGGCGTATCCGAAGTCGAAATGGAGCTGTCCGCCGTACCAGTCCTCGATGGCCAGGAGCTCGATCATCGAAGAGTAGAGCGAGAGGACGTCGGCCTCCAGCTTTTCGGGATTCTGCTCGTAGATCTCCTTCTTCTGGTCTTCGGTCATCGTGTCGCCCTCGGGCCTGGTGTCGAGGTCGTCGCTGCAGGCGGCGACAGCCAACGCCCCGAACGCGATTGCGATAAGCTTATAGATTGTTTTCATAATCAACGACTTGTTTTAACTGTTAGAACGTAAGGTTGATACCGCCCGAGATCGTACGGATCGGCGCGTAACGGTAGCTGCCCGCTGCGGTGTAGGACTGACGCGGGTCGAGACCCTGCCGCTTGGTGAAGAGCGCCACGTTGTCGGCAGCCATGTAGAGACGCAACTTGGAGATATGGACTTTCCGAGTCCAGCTGCTCGGCAGCGTGTAACCCAATGTGATGTTGGTGATGTCGAGGTAGTTCGAGCTGATGAGGAAACGATCCGACATGCTGTTGGTGTTGGTGTCGGACGTGTAGAGACGCGGCACGTCGGTCGAACCCGCCTCGTCGCCGATCTTCCAGGCCCTGAGGATGTCCTTGTGCCAGTTGGAACCGGCCGTCTGCGCCGTACCGGCGTGCATGAGCGACGCATAGGTGTTGTCGTAGACCTTGCCGCCCAGCTGGTAGGCGAAGGCGATCGAGAAGTCGATGCCGAAGAACTCCAGCGTGGTGCCGAAACCGCCGTAGACCTTCGGGAGGATGTCACCCGTGGTGAAGCGGTCGGCCTGGGCGTATTCCGTAGTGGCCGAGCCGTCGGCCAGGTACCAGGTCGACTGACCGTTCTCGTTGACGCCGGCGTACTTACGCAGGTAGAGCTGGTACATCGACTCGCCCTCGCGATAGATTCTCGAACCGTCGATCCACTCGCCGCCGAGCGACTCGTCGAGCTTGATGATCTTGTTCTTGAGGTAGGTGAGGTTGGCGTTGAGCGTCCACGTAACGTTTTTAGTGCGGAAGACCGTGCTGTTCAAATCGATCTCGACACCCGAGTTGCGCACCGAACCCACGTTGGTGGGGTAGTAGGCGTAGCCGATCGAGTTGGGCGACGGCATGTAGTAGAGCATGTCCGACGTGCGACGGTTGAAATACTCCACGTTACCGGCCAGACGACCCTGCCAGAAACTGAACTCGACGCCGGCGTTGATCGAATGGCTGGTCTCCCAGGTGATGTCCTTGTTGCCCTTGTAGGAGAGTGCCGTGGCGAAGCTGCCGTCGAGTTGCGAGAGCGTGTACTGGTCGGCGTAGGGGTAGTAGTTGGTCTCGCCCGTCTGGTAGAGCAGGTTGTCGTTGCCCTGAACGCCGTACGAAGCCTTGATCTTCAACAGATCGAGCCACTCGGCACCGGAGAGGAAGTTCTCCTTGGAGAGGATCCAGCTGGCGCCGACCGAGCCGAAGTCGCCCCAACGGTGATCCTTGTGGAAGCGCGACGAAGCATCGCGACGGTAGGAACCCGAGATGAAGTACTTGCCGTCGAAGTCGTAGTTGACCTGTGCGAAATAACCCTCGGTGAAGTAATTGTCGGTATAGGAGTCGTTCGACTGCTGGCTGATGGCGTTGTTGAGCTCTACGACGTTGGGATTGAAGATCTTCTCGCGGCCGCCCTGCAGGTAGGAACGCTTCCACTTGTAAGTTTCATGACCTACGAGGATGTCGATGTTGTGCTTGTCGGCGAAAGTACCCGAGTAGTTGAGCAACTGCTGCTGGTTGAGAGCCAGCTCGCGCTTGTTGGCGACGTAGATGACGCCGCCGACCTTGGAATACTGTCCGTAGTAGGGGTTGTAGAGCCGCTGGTAACGGTAGGCCGAGAGGTCGACGCCCAGGTTGTAGGTGAACTTCAGGCCCTTGTAGATGTCGACCGTGGCGTAGTAACGCGACGAGAAGTCGTCGTAGGTATAGGTCGCCTTGTCGAGTTCCCACATCGACGCGGGGTTAGAACCCGACATGAAAGTACGCTTGTAAGGCATGCCCGTCGAGGTGTCGCCGAAGTCGTACATGGTGTAACCGTGGCTGTCCTTGGCGACGGAGCCCTCGGCGTTGCGGATGTAGAGCGGATAGATCGGCGCGATCATGCCGGTCAGGTAGAAGATGTTGGCCGACGAACCGCTGGAGGTCTGGTTGGTGGGGTTGTTGTTCTCGACGTTCGAATAAGAGACGTTGGCGCCGAACTTCAACCACTTCTTGGCCTGGTAGTCGGCCTTCAGACGGGTCGAGTAACGGGTGAAGCCCGAGTTGGACATGATGCCCGAATCGTCGAGGTAGCCCAACGACGCGTAGTAGTTGATCTTGTCGGAGTTGCCCGAGATCGAAACGTTGTACTCCTGGCGCAGGTTGCCCTTGTCGAAGAGCTCGTCGTACCAGTTGTCGGGCAGGAAGAGGTAGTCGCCGTTGACGTAGCCCAAGGTGGCATTGGGGTTGAGCTTGCCGTCGGCGCCGATCAGCGTCTCGCCCTCGGGGTAGTCGAAGACGCGGTAACCCACGCCGCCTGCGCTGTTGGTATAGACATTCTTCTCGATATACTGAGCGGCCTGCTCGGGTGTGAACCCGCGGAGGAGCTGGGCGTAGGTGCTCATGGACTGGCCGACGAGCTCCATGTACTGGCCCGGGTCGGTGATGACGTCGTACTGAGGCACGGCGCGCGAGTTGGAACCCCACTTGGCGTCGACGGTGATGACCGCTTCGCTGCTCTTGCCGCGCTTGGTGGTGATGAGGATGACGCCGTTGGCTCCGCGGGCGCCGTAGATGGCCGAAGCGGCGGCGTCCTTCAAGACGGTCAGCGATTCGATGTCGGCGGTGTTGATCGACGAAATCTGTCCGTCGTAGGGCACGCCGTCGACCACGTAGAGCGGCTTGTTGCTCGCCGAGAACGAACCGATACCGCGGATGCGGACGGTGGCGTCGGTGCCGGGCTGGCCGTTCGTGCTGGTAACCTGCACGCCCGACGTAACGCCCGAGAGCGCGTTGGTAACGTTGGAAACCTGCCGTTTGGCGATGTCGTCGGTCTTGATGACGGAAGCCGAACCGGTGAAAGCCTCTTTCTTGGTTGTGCCGTAAGCCACGACGATCACGTCGTCGATGGCCTGCGTATCTTCTGCAAGGACCACATCGAGGGAGGTTTTGCCAGCGACGGGTATCTGCTGCGACTGGTAGCCGATGAACGACACGGTCAGCGTAGCGTCGGCAGGAGCCGCCAAGGTGAACTTACCGTTGGAGCCGGTGGTGGTGCCTGCCGACGTACCGTCGACCACGACGGTCGCTCCGACGATCGGCTGACCCTCGGGGTTGGCAACCGTACCGGATATTTGCCGGTTCTGAGCCCCGACGAACAACGCTCCGGCTCCCAGAATCGCAATTAACGATAGTACAAGTTTTCTTACCAGTAAACGTTAATTTTAATTGGTTTTTAAAATAAAAAACGCAGAGGGCCGATTGACGGATGCAATCATTTGCTGTTCAGATATTTGTATGCAAGCCGAAGCCCGGCGGCCCGAAAAAAGGACAGTTCCTTGAAATTCAGCGACAAAAGGCGAAGTCTGCGCCGGAATCCGGCGCGCACAAGTCGCCAAAAAGTAACCTTGCCGACCGCTCGAACCGTCCGGAAATAAGCTGTTTAGTCCGGTTCATGCACCGAAAGGCGGTCGCTTAATCGTTACCTTTAGCGGCAAATCGAACTTAAACCAAGCAGAAAACGGATGAGAAGCACGTTCAGAATACTTTTCTACCTCAAGAGGAATGCGCCGCTCAAGAACGGCCGGGTGCCGATTATGGCGCGTGTCACGCTGAACGGCCAGCGCGTACAGCTGTCGACGCATCTGAGTGTGAACCCGGAAACCTGGTGCGCCGCGACGGGGCAGGTGGCGGGCCGCGGGCGGTGCGCCGACGAAATCAACCGCCAGCTTGCCGACATCCGTTTCCGGATCGAACAATGCTACCGGACCTTGTTTCTGAACGGTTCGGCGGTCACTCCGGCGATGGTCAAGGAAGCCTATCTGGGCGTTACACACCGCGATTGCCTGCTCGAATTTTTCCGTCGCCACAACGAGGAGTTCCGCCGCATGGTGGGTGTCAGCCGCAGTGCGGCTACCTATAATAAATATAGGTGTGTCTGCCATCACTTGGAGCGCTACGTGCGGCAGACCTATCGGCGGGACGATTTGGCTTTCTCCGAACTCGACAAAGGATTCGTGACGGGATTCCATGCCTATATCGTCCAGCAGTGCAGCCGCAAAAAGAACACGGCGTGGATTTACATGATTGCGCTCAAGCACGTGCTGATGGTGGCCCGAAGCAAAGGCTGTCTGACGCACGACCCGTTCGCCGGGTATAAGCTGCACAGCGAATTCGTCAGCCGCAACTATCTGAACGAAGCGGAGATAAGCAGAATGATGCGACTGGAATTGCCCTCCGGGGCGTTGCGGCTGGTGCGCGACGCTTTTGTGTTCAGCTGCTTCACGGGGCTTTCCTATGTCGACGTCTGCAACCTGACCCGGCGGCAGATTCAGCAGAACGGCGGCCAGACATGGGTCGACTTGACCCGCCGCAAAACGGGTGCGGAAGTCAGCGTGCGTCTTTTCGCTGTGCCGCAGGCCATTTTGCGCCGCTATCTGCCCGCAGACTGCGACGAACCGATATTCGGTTTGCCCGGCAACGGCTGGTGCAACAAGCGGCTGGAGCAGCTTGCGGCCGCGGCGGGCATTTCCAAACGGGTCACTTTCCACACGGCCCGCCACACCTTTGCGACGACGATGACCCTTTCGCAGGGGGTGGCCATCGAAACTATCAGCAAACTGCTGGGACACAAGAATATCCGCACCACGCAGATTTATGCCGTCATTACGCACTCGACGCTCGACGGCGAAATGAACCGCCTTTCCCGGCGCATCGACGCGCTCTATCCGCAGGCGGCTGTCGCGGAGCTTTGCGAATAAATCGGCGGCCGGAAAGGGGGTTCTTCTTTCATCTTGTTACTGGGAGCCCTTATTTGCTATCAATCCGTTCATTTTGATTTATTTTTCAATAAAGGCCGAAAGTTGCGCGGGGAGCTTGCTTACGGATTGAAAGCTATTTCTTAAAATAACAAATGGAATGTAATCGAAAATTTACTTTTCGCAAAATAATCGCCATGTTGCTAAATTTTCTTATAAATATTCTTGCTTTTCGGCTTTCCGTTTCCTATCTTTGCCATGAGCTTTTTATTTTAAAAACCAATTAAAATTAACGTTTATGGTAAGAAAACTTGTACTATCGTTAATTGCGATTCTGGGAGCCGGAGCGTTGTTCGTCGGGGCTCAGAACCGGCAAATATCCGGTACGGTTGCCAACCCCGAGGGTCAGCCGATCGTCGGAGCGACCGTCGTGGTCGACGGTACGTCGGCAGGCACCACCACCGGCTCCAACGGTAAGTTCACCTTGGCGGCTCCTGCCGACGCTACGCTGACCGTGTCGTTCATCGGATATGAATCCAAGACGGTTGCCATAGCAGGCAAAACGCATATCGACATTGCGCTGGCCGAAGATACGCAGGCCATCGACGACGTCATCGTGGTGGCGTTCGGTACGGCCCGCAAGGAGGCTTTTACCGGTTCAGCCAAGATGATTCAGTCGGACGACCTGATAAAGACCCAGTCCTCGAACGTGCAGGACGCACTCGTCGGCAAGGTTTCCGGCGTGCAGTTCGCTTCGGAATCGGGCCGTCCGGGTTCGGGTCAGAAAATCTACGTCCGCGGTTACGGCTCCATGTCGGCGCAGAACACCCCGCTGTGGGTGGTCGACGGCGTGCCCTACGAAGGCGACGTCAATAACATCAATGCGGCCGACATCGAGTCGATTTCGGTGCTCAAGGACGCCGCATCCAATGCGCTGTACGGCGCCCGCGGTGCCAACGGTGTGATTATGGTGACCACCAAGCGCGCCAAGGTAGGCGATGCAGTCGTGTCGTTCGACGGCAAATGGGGTCTCAACACCCGCGCTCTGCGTACCTACGACATTGCGGACAATGCAGGCGAATACTACGAAATGCACTACAAGGCGCTGTACAATTATTATACCCTCGACCAGGGTTACGACCCTGCGGCGGCCAACATCGCAGCCAACCAGCTGCTGACGTCGAACATCGCCGGAGGTCTGGGCTACAATGTGATGACGGTGCCCGAGGGTCAGAACCTCATCGGTACGAACGGTCGTCTGAACCCGCTCGCTACGGAGGGCCGTCTGGTCGACTATAACGGCCAGCAGTATTTGCTCAAGCCCGATAACTGGCTCGACGAAATCTACAAGACGTCGTTCCGCCAGGAGTACAACGTGAGCGTTTCCGGAGCTACGGACCGTTCCAACTTCTACGCATCGCTGGGTTACCTGGACAACACGGGTATCATCGACGGTTCGAGCAACGAACGTTATACGGCCCGTCTGCGCGCTGACTATCAGGCCAAAAAGTGGCTCAAGATCGGCGGTAACATGTCGTATACCCATTTCGTGTGGAACAATGGTAACAAGACCAATGACGACGGCGAAAGTCAGGGCGAAGGTAACGCCGACGGCGGCAACGCATTCGCTACCGCCGTTCGGATGGCGCCGATTTATCCCGTCTACATGCGTGACGGCAACGGCAACATCATGATCGACAAGTACGGCATGAAACTCTACGATACCGGCGACGGTCGCAACGGCGGTGCCCTGCGTTCCAACGGCGGTGTGAGCAACGACCTGCAGAACATCCAGCTGAACCGCTATATCAACGAGGGCAACGCCATGATGGCGGGCGGATTCCTCGATTTCAATCTTTACAAAGGTTTGAAACTGACGCTCAACGGCAACGTGGCGCTCGACGAGACGCGCGGCACGGAGGTGCAGAATCCGTTCTACGGTCAGTTCGCTTCGTCGGGCGGTGCGGTCTTCAAGTCCCATGCGCGCGACATCGCCTACAACTTGCAGCAGTTGCTCTCTTACAGCGAGACGTTCGCCGACAAGCACAACGTGGACCTGCTCGTCGGTCACGAAATGTACAACCGCAAGCAGTACAGCCTCTACGGCAGCAAAACCGTCATGTTCTCGCCCGACAACTTCGAGTTGAGCGGTGCTACGGTCGATTCGTCGCGTTCGGGTTCTTCGGTACTCGAATACAACAACGAGGGTTATTTCTTCCGAGCCCAGTACAACTACGACGAGAAGTATTTCGTTTCGGGTTCGTACCGCCGCGATGCTTCGTCGCGTTTCCATCCCGACCACCGTTGGGGTAACTTCTGGTCGGCAGGCGCCGCATGGCTCATCTCCAAGGAAGGGTTCATGGACGGTACGAAAGGCTGGCTCAACATGTTGAAGCTGAAAGTATCCTACGGTTCGCAGGGTAACGACAATCTCGGCACCAAAGCCGAAACCTATTTCCGTTATGCCGATTATTACAGCATCGAGAGCGACGGTAACGGCGGCGTGACGAGCGTGCTTCAGCAGAAAGGCAATCCTGACATTACGTGGGAGACCAACTCCAACCTCAACGTCGGTATCGAATTCGGTTTCTGGAACGACCGTCTGCGCGGTGGCATCGACTTCTTCAACCGCAAGACTTCGGACATGCTCTTCCAGCTCGCAACGCCGGTAGAGGCAGGCTACACTTCGATTTGGACCAATATCGGCGACATGGTCAACCGCGGTGTCGAAATCGAGTTGGGCGCCGACCTCATCCGCACGAAGAACCTCGTATGGGATTTCTCGGTCAACATGACACACTACAAGAACAAGTTGGTCAAGCTGCCCGATCAGTATAAGAACAACACCACCGCCGACGGCCGTCATGTGGGCCGTCAGACCAGCAGCCGCTTCTACACCGAGGGCGAATCCATCTTCTCGTTCTACCTGCCCACCTATGCCGGCGTGGAGGAAAAGACGGGTAAATCCATGTGGTATACCTATCGGACCAGCGAGAAGACGGGCGAACTGGAGCGTGTGACGACCACCGACTACTCGACCGCTTCGGCCGAGGGCCGCGAATTGCAGGGCGATGCACTGCCCGACCTCTATGGCGGTTTCAACACGTCGCTGCGTTTCTACGGTGTCGATCTGTCGATCGGCTTTACCTACCAGATCGGCGGTCAGGTGCTCGACCAAGGCTATCAGGCCTACATGGCTTCGCCCGGGGGTACCTCTACCGGATTCAACTACCACCGCGACCTGCTCAAATCGTGGTCCGAAGACAACAAGGGCTCGAACATTCCGCGTTTCGCCTATGGCGACCCCAATCAGAACGGCACATCGAGCCGTTTCCTGACCGACGCTTCGTTCCTGAACATTCAGAACATCACGCTCGGCTATACGCTGCCCCAGCGCATTACCCGCAAGTTCCTCGTCGAGAAGCTGCGCGTTTACCTGGCCTGCGACAACGTATGGTACTGGTCGCAGCGTCAGGGTCTCGATCCCCGTCAGAGCATCGGCGGCATATCGAATCCCTACTACTACGCCCCGATCCGCACTTTCTCGGGCGGTCTGTCGGTAACGTTCTAAATTTTTAACGACGAATCAGTATGAAAATGAATCAGATCATAAAATTCACGGCCGTTCTTCTCGGCTCCGCCGTGGTGTTCGCGGGGTGTATCGAGGAGACTTTCCCCGAGAGCGGATACGCTACGGGCGGGCAGATTGCCGAATCGCCGTTCGCGCAGGACGGGGTTCTTTCCGCCATGCCTACGATTCTTATCACCAATTATGTCGACATCGAAGAGCACTTCGATTTCGGTTATCCGGGTATGTTGGGCGCTATGGACCGTCTGGCCGGCGAGGTGTTCCCCGTGTCCGGCAACTTGCCGGGCGGCAACCAGTACTACGACCGTTGGCAGGCGTATCTTTATCCCTGCAATTTGGACGGATTGGATGCCAATGGTTATGTGGCTCCGTTCTTCTATAAGAATTATTACCAGTTCGTCTATGCGGCCAACGAGGCTATCACGCTGTTCAGCCAGAACGAGGATTCGGCTCAGAATCTGGGCGTAGCCAAGGCGTTCCGTGCGTTCTTCTACCTCGATATGGCCCGTCTCTACGACCCGCTGCCCGCCAAGGCTGCGGTAGGGTCGTACGACGTGTCGGCCGTTGCCGGTCTGACGGTGCCCATCGCTCGCGAGGGTATGACCATGGAGGAGTTGGAGAACAATCCGCGTGCTACGCGTGAAGAGATGTTCACCTTCATCTTCGAGGACCTCGACGCCGCAGAGAAATTGATGGCCGATTATACTCCCGCGACCCGGAACCTGCCTTCGCTGGCTGTGGTTTACGGTCTCAAGGCCCGGGCTTATCTGTGGCTGGGCGGTTTCGACGAGCAGTACGCTGCGATTCCGACCGGCGAGGCCGCTTATCGCAAGGCTGCCGAGTATGCCCGCAAGGCTATCGTCGCTTCGGGCGCCCCGATTACTTCCGAGGCTCAGTGGCTCGACAAGACGACCGGATTCAACACCGTCATTTCTTCGTGGATGTGGGCCATGATTCAGTCGACCGACACGGTGCTCAATAACCTCTTGTCGTGGACGGCCCACATGTCGCCCGACGCCATCTGGGGTTACGGCAATGGTGCCCAGCCCGGTATTTCGGTCTTCAGTTACAATCGTATCGCCGCAACCGACTTCCGCAAGAAGATTTTCGTAGGCCCGGACCGCAATTATGCGGCTATCAGCCCCTACACGAACCTTACCGCGGCCGAGTTCGAGGGCGAAGATGCCATGGCGCCGATCGCTCCCTTCACTTCGTTCAAGTTCCACACCAACGGCGGTGAGAAGCGCAACTACTCGCTCGGCAACGTGACGAGTATTCCGTTGATGCGCGTCGAGGAGATGTACCTCATCGAGGCCGAGGCTACGGCCCATTACGATGCGGCTGCGGCCCGTCCGCTGCTCCAGTCGTTCATGGCTACGCGTGCCGCCGGCTATTCGATTCCCGCAGGCAACGACCTTGTCGAGGAAATCATCTTCCAGAAGCGCATCGAGTTCTGGGGCGAGGGTATCATTCTCCACGACCTGAAGCGTCTGAACATGAGCATGCAGAACGGTAAGAGCGGCACCAACGCTCCGTCGATGGCCCAAATCTCCACGGACGGCCGTGCTCCCTGGTGGAACTGCGTGATTCCGCTTTCGGCCGTTCAGCAGAACAAGGCCCTCAGCGGCAAAAACAATCCCAACGCAACCTATACGTACAAGTCTGTAAAATAAAACGGCATATGAAAAGTCTGAAGATATTCATTCTGGCGGCTGTTGCCATCGTGGCGGGGCTCTTCGCGGCCTGCAGCGACGATGACTTCAAGGCCGGGCCCGCGGTCTCCGGTACGCAGGTCTATTTCCCCGAGAGCATCGCGGCCGAGTACAGCATCGGCGACGAGGTCAGCGAAATCGCCATTCCGGTGATGCGTGTGGTCGGCACCGAGGCGCAGACGGTCGCTGTCCTTGCCGATGACAAGTCGGGCTTGTTCTCCATCCCTGCGTCGGTCAGCTTCGCTGCCGGCGAGAAGAAAGCCGAACTGCTCATGACGTTCGACCGTACGAAGCTCGAGGACGGTAAGGAGTATCCCGTTTCGTTCCTTTTGAACGACGAGGAGAACACCACGCCTTACGGCAATAGTCAGCTCGCTATCACGGTCACTCCGTGGCCGTGGGAGTTGCTCGGCGCAGGTTTGTTCCGCGACGATTGGCTTTCCTCCATGTTCAACGGCAACAGCGTCGAAATCGAAGTACAGATACACAAGCACAAGTCGCGCGAGGGTGTCTACATGATTGAGGATATGTACGGCTGGCCGTTCCTCACCGAGTTCTTCGGCGGTTCGCAAGCCGATATCGAATCGAAAGTAGGCTTGAACTATACGCCGACGAACATTGTGCTCAATGCCAGCGATCCCAATGCGGTGTTCTTCAGCCGTCAGTTCTCCGGGATCACCGATAAAGACCCGGATTACGGCGATTATGAAATCGCCACGCTCAAAGATGGTGAAGGTACTTTGGTCGACGGGATCGTAACTTTCCCGGTTCAGGGTCTTGGGCTCTTTTGTCTGAAAGACGGACAATACGCCAACAAGAACGGCAATTTCCGGATTCTGTTGCCCGGTGCCGAAATCGTGGATTATTCGCTTGCGGTCGAGTACGACAGCATGCGTGTGGATGGCGACGGTGTTACCTCGGCGGTGCTGACGTTCAACTACGGCGCTGATGTCACGGGTATCGGTTATGTGGTCGTTCCCAGCAATATTTCCGCTGAGGAGCGCGCAACGCTCGCTGCCGCCATTGCCGACGGTTCGGCCGCGAATCTCAACAAAATCGAAAACCTCGACGGTTCGGGTTCCGTAACCGAGAAGTTCGTTCTTGCAGGCAGCGGCGCTCATACCGTTGTGGCTGTGGCCAATGACAAGAACGGTCAGCCCCTTACGGCCGATTTCGTAGCGATCAACTTCTTCTTCCCGGGTTCGGGTGGCGCCGCGGCGCCCGACTGCGACGTGCAGGCTCAGCTCGGTTTGCCCAGTGCGCTGGTGCCGGAAAATGCTGCTAAATATCCTGATCAGAACAATCTGGCTTTTTCGGTCAAAGGTTCGGAGCTTCAGTCCGTGCGTACTTATCTGAACAAGACTGCGGTCATCCAGGGTGCCGGCATGACACCCGAGCAGATTGTGACCAATTACGGTAACAATATATCGGCAGACCAGCTCAGCGCGGCCAACGGGACAGGCTTTGCGAATATTTTTATCGAACTCGATCCGGATACTTCTCCTACACGCTGATTGTCAAGGCTACCAACGTCTACGGCAAAAGCAAGGTCGTGACGGCCGAGTGTTCGACTGCTGAGGTCGATTACAAGGGCGAGTTGGTCATCGGCGATTATCTGATGCAGTATGAAGTAACAGGAGAAAGCGGAAACACTACGGTTAAGAATGTATTGACCGTAGTTCCTAAGGAAGCCGGAAACGATACCGATTTCTTTGTCTCGAATTTGGGAATAAATATCGGTGGTATATCTTGGTATGCAGCGTATGATTCGACGGCTTCGACTTTGACGCTCAGCGGTATCTGGAAAGGTGAAGAAACTTCTGGAAACATGCTCGGCGGATGGGTAGGAATTTCTGCGACAGAAGCTGTTGCTTTCAGCTCGAAAAATCCTGCGAACGATCAGTCCCAGGGTAATGATCCGATTGTTTTCAGGGTCGATCCTTCGACCAAGCAGCTTACGGCCTTGAATGTCGATTTGCAGGTACAAGTCGGGACCATAAACGGCAATTCCGTTACCAGTCCGCAGCTTGTGGCCATATTCAAGTCCGACGGTACGACCATCGCGCCTTACACCGAGCCCGAAGCCGGGACCTCCGCTCTTTCCGCTAAAATGCAGAGCGTGGGTCACAATGTGGTAAAGGTTCCGTATCGCAGCGTGTCCGACATGCGGCTTGCAGGTCGCCGCAACCTGCTGAAGTCGAATGCTGTTCCGGCCGGCGAGGGTTGGGCTTGTCCGGTCCGTACGCTCAGCGTGAAGCCCGAGCGCTGCGAGCCGTCGCCGAAGACTTTCGGCCGCGTCGCAACGTTCAAGCTCGTCGACAGCAGCGCACGTTTGGCGAAGTAATTGTCGCCATGTTCTCCGCACAACCCGACACAGTATGCAAATTGCTGTGCCGGGTTTGTGCCCTTTAGGTACCGACGCGTCGTAACGGCGCATAACTTGATGATTATAGGACTATGACAAAAATGAGAACTTTCTGGAGCCTGTTGCTCGCCGCCGCGGTCCTCGCCGGGTCGTGCGCCAAGGACGAACTCGGGCAAGCAGGGGAGACCGCGCCCGATGACGGGCTCTCCGCCAAACTCGTTTTCTCGGCCGACAATGCCCGGCAGGGCGAGCTGCTGGTCTGCTTCAGCAGCGATGCTGCGGAGCGGATCGAATCGGCGGTCGGCGCTATGACGCGTGCGGGCGGCATCGCTACCCGTTCGGGCATCGGCGATTTCGATGCCGTGCTTGACGGTATCGGGGTGAAGACGCTCCGGCGCCTTTTTCCGGTCGATTCGCGCCATGAGGAGCGTACGCGGGCCGCAGGGCTGCACCGCTGGTATTTCGTCGGTTTCGACACCGATGCCGACCTGGATTTCGTGGCCCGGCAGATGGCCGCAGTCGCCGAGGTCAGCAAGGTGGAGTTCAACCAGCAGCTCAGGCATGTGGCCTGCGGCGAGGTCGTGCCGCTGACCGAATCCCCTGTGGTGGCTCCGACCCGGGCTGCCGTCCAGTTCGATGATCCTTACTTGGAGCGTCAGTGGCATTATATCAATACGGGCAACACGACTTTGTACGACGGAATTAAGGTGGGTGCCGATGTCAACTGCGCCGAGGCTTGGCGTCTCTGCACGGGCGATCCCCGTGTGGTGGTTGCCGTGCTGGACAATTGCGTGCAGTGGGACCATCCCGACCTGGCCGCCAACATGTGGGTCAATTCCGACGAGACGCTCAACGGTGCCGACAGCGACGGGAACGGTTATGCCGATGATATTCACGGTTATAACTTCGTGGACGACAAGGAGCTGACCATCAGCACCATCAAGGACGCCGACCACGGTACCCATGTGGCCGGTACGGTCGCTGCCGTCAACAATAACGGCCGGGGTGTCTGCGGCGTTCCGGAGGTTCGGGCAACAACGACGGCGTGAAAATCATGTCGTGCCAGATTTTCTGCGACGACCGGGGCGGTTCCGCCGAGCAGACGGCCCGGGCGTTCAAGTATGCGGCCGACAACGGGGCGACCATCGCCCAGTGCAGTTTCGGTTACGAAGCGGGCGGCATCACTTCGGACGACGCGTATGTCCGTAATGCCAGCGTCGAGAAACAGGCCATCGACTACTTCATCGCCACGCAGAACTGCCCGGCTGTGGGCGGCGGCGTGGTCATCTTCGCGGCCGGCAACGACGAGAAAGGGATGGCGAGCTATCCGGGCGCCTACCGCGATTATGTCTCCGTTACGTCCATATCGTGCGACTATACGCCTGCTTACTACACCAATTACGGCCCCGGCTGCAACATCGCGGCTCCCGGCGGCGATGCCTACCAGTCCTATCCGCAGGCTACGTCGCAGGTGCTTTCGACCATCAATGGCGGCAAGTACGGGTATATGCAGGGCACTTCGATGGCCTGCCCCCATGTTTCGGGCGTGGCTGCGCTGGGTCTTTCCTATGCGTTGCAGTTGGGCAAAACGTTCACTCAGAGCGAATTCGTGGCGCTCCTGCTCACGTCGGTCAACAACATCAATCAATATTGTACGGGCGTCGATGCCAAGTATGCCAAGCAGATGGGCAGCGGTTATATCGACGCTTTCCAGCTTTTGATGAACGTGCGCGGCATCACCTGCATCCAGGTGCCCGTGGGTTCGCAGGCGACGGTCCGTCCGCTGGAGTACCTGGGCGACGGCAATGCCTCTCTGACGATTGCGAGCGTCGAAATTTCCGACGAGGACCGGGCCCGGCTCGGCATCGGGGCGGCGCCGACGATTTTCTCCAATCAGGTGCTCTTCAAGTGTACGAAACCCGGTTCGGCCATCATCCGTATCCGCCTGCAAGCCGGAACGAACAGCGGCAGCGGCATGAACGGAATGACGATTACCCGCGAATTCGCGCTCATCGCTCGCGAGAGCCGTTCGGCGAACGGAGGTTGGTTATAAAACAGCATGCAGCTATGAAAAATATCAAATGGTTATTGATTGTTTTGGCCGCGGCGTGCCTGACGACCGCCTGCGGCGGCTCGTCTGACGACCCGGGACAGCCCGGCAACGGAAACGGGAATGTCGTGGGTGAATGGCACATGGTTTCGTGGAGTACGCTCACGGCGGCCGACATCTATCTGTCGTTCGACGACGCAGGTGCGTTCGATCTCTATCAGCGTTTGGAAAAGCCGACCTACGAGCATTTCAGCGGGACCTATTCCTATGTGGGCGGTAAGCTCAGCGGCTTATACAGCGACAATGCCGCATGGGGCAACAGTTACAAGGTGACTTTCAATGGCGACGGTTCGCAGATGACGCTCACCGGAGTGGCCGGTACCGCCGACGTCGCGGTGTTCGCTCGGGCTCCCATTCCCGAAGAGATTCGTTCCGGCGAGTTGGAGGCTGCCGCCTTGCAGGCCCGGTCGGAGCAGACGCTGCGGTTCCTTTAGGCAGGTTCGTCTTTCGGACATCCCTTCAGTCGGCACCCTTTTTCGCGAGGGGTGCCGATTTTTTTCAGGGGGGGGCCGGGAGGGTCGTGCGAAAAAAGTGCATAAAATTTGCGCGGCGATTTGCAAATTCAAAATTTATTCCTACCTTTGTGCCACGATAATACGGTTATCCGTTCTTATCCGGATGGTGCCATAGCTCAGTTGGTAGAGCAAAGGACTGAAAATCCTTGTGTCCCTGGTTCGATTCCCGGTGGTACCACAGCCGAAAGCCGCTTACGAAAGTAGGCGGCTTTTTCGTTTACTCGTCGGCGAGCGCCATGTGGAGGATGGGGTAGGGCTTGCCGGAGGGGTCAAGCGGTCAGCGCATCGAGTTCCGTGGCTGTGGGACGGGCAAGGCGTTCTATCGAAGTTGTTTTCATAGCAGGGTGACGGGCGGCTTGCGCCGGGAGAAATTGCGGGCCAGGGCGTCGGCGAAGGGCGTTTCGTAGCTCCGAGCTCCGGTTGGGCAGCCTTTGACGCAAGCGCAGCAGCGGATGCAGCGCTGCGGGTCGGTGTGCAGTTCGTCGCCGCGTGCGATGGCTTGCGTTGGGCAGAGCGCCGCGCAGCGGCCGCACCGGGTGCAACGTGCGGCGTCGCCGACGGGGATGCGTACAACCGGATTTTTGCGCTGCCGGCGCCGATAGGCCAGCACGAAGCGGATAAATCGCAGCAGGGAGAGCAGGGACGTTCGGGGTGTTTTCAGCCGGGCAGCGTCGACGGTTGCAGGCTGTTCTGCGCGCAGTTTGGCCCGGATGTTTGCGCCGAATGCGGTTGCGACGGCCATGTCGTCGGCATCGGGGAGTCCGGCGGCAATCGGAGCGGCGGGGCTGCTGTACGAGTGTTCGCCCACGAATGCCGCCGCGGCAATGGGGCGGAATCCGTGGCGGCGGGCGAATTCCGCCAGTTCGACGGCGGCCTTTCCGAAATCGCGGTTGCCGTAGACGACTGCGATTATTGCAGGGGTGTCGTTGCCACGGATTTCAGCCAGCCGCTCGAAAGCCAAGGGCGGAATATGGCCGCCGTAGACGGGTGCCGCAAGGAGGGCGACCGTGTCGGGCCCGAACGTCAGAGCCGGAGCCTTGGCGTGGGTCAGGTCGGTCGCGACGACGGGAGAGCCGTCTGCGGCCGCTTGCGCAATGGCGCCGGCTACGCGGCGGGTGGTGCCTGTTGGCGAGAAAAAGAGCGTGCGGATTTCAGAGGGTTGCATGGTCGTCGGTTTTTCGCCGTAAAGATACGGTTTCTGCGGATTATTTCGTATCTTTGACTTTGCCGAAGATACTCCCGCTCGGCAAAATGCGAATGAATTTGCTTTTGCCCTCGCTTATTCGTATCTTTAACTCCGTTTTAGATACTGCGTCTCGGAAAAATGCAAGTAAACTTGCTTTTTTCGCTCGGCTTATTCGTATCTTTGACTTTGCCGAAGATTCGTTTTTTTCGGCAAAAAGCAAACACAGCTGCCATGATTCCGCAACCCGAACGCCAACAAATCATCGACCTGATCCGCCGCGAAGTCGTTCCGGCCATCGGCTGCACCGAGCCCATCGCCGTGGCTCTTTGCACCGCCCGGGCCGCCGAGCTGCTCGGTGCGCTGCCCGAAAAAATCGCGGTGCGGCTGAGCGCCAACATCCTCAAGAACGCCATGGGCGTGGGGATTCCCGGTACGGGGATGATCGGCCTGCCGATTGCCGTGGCGCTGGGCGCTTCGGTCGGACGTTCGCAGTACGGGTTGGAGGTGCTGCGCGACGTGACGCCCGAAGCCGTGGAGCAGGGGCGTGCCTATATCGACGAAAAGCGCATTTCAATCGGTCTCAAGGAGGGCATCGCCGAGAAACTCTATATCGAAATCGAGGCCGAAGCTGCCGGGCACCGGGCCGTGGCTGTCATTGCCGGAGGGCATACCCGGTTCGTCTATCTGGAGCGCGACGGGGTGGCGGAGCTCGACGAGCGTAGGTCCGGAGCGGCGGAGCAGGAGACGGACGGGGTGCCGCTGTCGTTGCAGCGGGTGTGGGATTTCGCCATGACGGCACCGCTCGACGAAATTCGTTTCATCCTCGAAACGCGGCGGCTCAACAAGGCGGCGGCCGAACGGTCGTTCAGCGGCGAATTCGGCCATTGCGTCGGCCGGACCCTGCGGCGCGAGCGCGAACTGAAAGTCATCGGCGACAGCATTTTCTCGCGGATTCTTTCCTACACCTCCGCTGCGTGCGACGCGCGGATGGCCGGGGCGATGATTCCCGTCATGAGCAATTCGGGCAGCGGCAACCAGGGCATCGCGGCAACGCTTCCGGTGGTGGTTTACGCCGAGGAGACGGGGGCCGACGAGGAGCGGACGATTCGTGCGCTGACCCTCAGTCATCTGACGGTCATCTACATCAAGCAGAGTTTGGGCCGCCTGTCGGCATTGTGCGGCTGCGTGGTCGCAGCTACCGGGTCGAGCTGCGGCATCGTCTATCTGATGGGCGGCGGTTATGCGCAGGCCGCGGCCGCCGTGAAGAACATGATTGCCAATCTGACGGGCATGATTTGCGACGGAGCCAAACCCAGCTGCGCCATGAAGCTAACGAGCGGCGTTTCGACGGCGGTTCTGTCGGCCCTGATGGCGATGGACGGCCATTGCGTGACGCCCGTGGAGGGTATCATCGACGAGGACGTCGACCGCTGCATCCGCAATCTGACCGACATCGGGCGCGACGGCATGAACGAAACCGACCGCCTCGTGCTGAATATCATGACCAACAAGTGCTGAGCGATACGCTGAAACAGAAAAAAGTCTCTTCCGCGCGACGGAGGAGACTTTTTTTGTGGCCGAAGCGGACGTTTACTGGAAAATCGTGCGGAGAATCAGGGCCGTGGCGCCTTGGTGGCTGGTGGTGTAGTCGCGGGCGATACGGCTGGTTTTCTGCAGGAAGCCGGGGTTGTCGCGCAGAGGGATGAACCACGCGAGCAGCTGGTCGTAGTTTTCGACGGGGCAGGCGGCGCTCAGCGTCGCCAGGTCGCGGGCTTCCTTGAATTTCTGGTAGTTGGGGCCGAACGCGATGGGCAGGCCGAACGTGGCGGCTTCGAGCGTGTTGTGAATGCCTACGCCGAATCCGCCGCCGATATAACCCCATGCGGCGTAGCCGTAGACCGACGAGAGAAGTCCCACGGTGTCGAGAATCAGCAGCTGCTTCGAGCCGTAGCCCGTGCTCGGCGTGCAGGCCGTATAGCGCAGGGCGCCGCCGCGGGTCTGTTCCATGAGCCGGGCGATGCGGCCCTCCTCCATTTCGTGGGGCGCGATTAGGAACTTCACGTCGGGATTGTCGTTCATCAGCCGAATCAGCAGTTCTTCGTCCGGGCCCCATGTCGAACCTGCGACGAACAGCCTTTTGTCGCCCTTGAAGCGCTCCACGACGTCGATTTTGCGGGCCGCCCGGGCGATTTCGGCCACCCGGTCGAAGCGCGTGTCGCCTGCGACCACCGTGTTGTCGAATCCCAGTTCGCCCAGCAGCCGTTTCGATTCCTCGTTCTGCACGAACATGGCGTCGAAGGCTTCGAGCGCCTGCCGCCACATGCCGCCGTAGGGGCGGAAGAAAATCGAATCGGGCCGGAAGATGGCCGAGACGACATAGGTGCGGACCTTGCGGCGGCGCAGTTCCTTGAGCAGGTTGAGCCAGAATTCGTATTTTACGAAGACGGCGATTTCGGGGTGCGCGATGTCAAGGAAGCGCCGGGCGTTGCGCGGCGTGTCGATGGGCAGGTAGAAGATGTAGTCGGCCCCTTTGTAGTTCTTGCGGATTTCGTAGCCCGAGGGCGAGAAGAAGGTGAGCAGAATCTTGTATTCGGGGTGTTCGCGGCGCAGTTGTTCGAGGATAGGGCGCCCCTGCTCGAATTCGCCGAGCGACGCCGCGTGGAGCCATACGATGCGGGCGTCGGGGTCGATCGCCTGCTTCATGCGCTTGAAAAGGCCGCGGCGCCCTTCGGTCCACAGGCGGGCTTTCGGCATCCGGAGGCCGGCCAGACGGATGAGCCATGCGTAAATCCGCAGTCCCAGATTGTAGAAAAACATGGTGCTTCTCGGTAGTGCGTTTTGCGGCGCCGGGCGGTCCGGCGACCGCTCCGCTGCTGCGAAGTTTTTTATATAGAACAAAGATAGCATATTTTGTCGGAAATGCAAAATAGCCGGGCGGTTTCTCACCAATGGCATTCCATGGCCCGTTCGACCAGCTCCACGCGGGCCGTGCCGTCGGGAGCCAGTTCCACGGCCGCGAGGTCGAACTGCACCTCCATGTCGCAGTTCGTCGCGGTGATGTAGCAGCTCGCGGCCCGGCGCAGCGCCCGGAATTTCTGCGGCGTAATGGCGGCTTCCGGCGGGGTGAGCGAGCCTTGGCGGCGGGTTTTCACTTCGACGATGTGCAGCGTGAGCTCCTTCTGCGCCACAATGTCGAGTTCGTAGCGTCCGTGCCGCCAGTTGAGCGCACGGATTTCATAGCCCGCACGGCGCAGATGGTCCGCCGCGGCCTGTTCGCCGGCCCGGCCCGTTTCGGAGGTGGTCATACCTATTTATAATAGGAACGACAGGTCGTCGCCCGCCTTGACCTCGAACGGTTCCTGACCCTTCTTGAAAATGCGCATCGGCCGTTGGCCTATCAGTTCGAGCCGGTCGTCTTCGTAGCGGAGCATGCACCCCTCGCGCAGCCCTGCGACCCAGCGGCGCGGGTTGGCTTCGATGAATTCGAGGATGCGCTGTTCGCGGGTTTCGCCCGCGTGGCCTGCGGGGTTGGCGTCCAGGTAGTGGGGATTGATCTGGAACTTCACGGCGCCGATGGCCCGGAACGAGCGGGGCTCGACGATGGGCATGTCGTTGGTCGTCGAAATCGTCGGGCAGCAGACATTGCTTCCGGCCGACCAGCCCACGTAGGGTATTCCGGCCCGGATGCGGTCGCGGATGACCTGCATCAGTCCCTGTTCCTGCATCTTCTTGGCCAGCGCGAAGGTGTTGCCGCCGCCCACGCAGATCGCTTCGGCCCGGCGGATTGCACGGGCCGGGTCGACCGCCCGGTGGACCGAGCGCACGCGGATGCCCAGTTCGGCGAAGCGGGCGGCCACGCGGCGTTCGTATTCGGCGTAGGAGAATGTCACGGCGGCATAGGGCACGAACGCTATTTCACGGACATCGTCGAGGAAACGCCCGATTTCGGGCAGCGGATAGCGCAGGTACTCCTCGCCGGCGTTGGTCGAATTGGAAATCAGAAGAAGTTTCATAAGGCGGTGGTTTTGAATCCCTTAATTTTGAAATTGTGCTGAATGTCCGAATTATTGTGAACAAAAATTTTCGGGGTTTTGTCAAAAGTAATAAAAAAAGTGTTACTTTTGCGCACAACTACGTCGGAAATAAAATTTTGTTTCCTAAATAATTGTTTAACTAAAAACTTAAAATTATGTCAGAAGTTCAAGCTAAAGTTGTCGAGATCATCGTAGACAAACTGGGTGTCAAGGAGACGGAAGTAGTACCCGAAGCCAGCTTCACCAACCACCTGGGCGCCGATTCGCTCGACACTGTGGAACTGATCATGGAGTTCGAGAAGGCTTTCGATATTCAGATTCCCGACGAGGACGCTGAGAAGATCGCCACCGTAGGCGACGCGATCAGCTACATCGAGGAGCACAAGAAATAATTTCCCCCGCTTAATTCAATTCACACGACAATAAGGTTTTTCGTTTTATGGCAGAAAGAAGAGTAGTCGTCACGGGTATCGGTACGATCAACCCGCTCGGCAATAATATCGAGGAGTATTTCCGGAATCTGGAGAAAGGTGTCAGCGGTGCCGCGCCCATTACTCACTTCGACGCCGAAAAATTCAAGACCCGTTTTGCCTGTGAAGTGAAAAATTACGACCCGAACCAGTATTTCGACCGCAAGGAGGTACGCAAGTACGACCTTTTCACGCAGTATGCCCTCATCGCGGCCACGCAGGCCGTCGAGGACGCGGCGTTCGATTTCGACAAGCTCGACAAGGAGCGCGCAGGCGTAATCTGGGCTTCGGGTATCGGAGGACTCAAATCGTTCTTCGACGAATGTCTGGGCTACGCCGAGGGGGGTATGACCCCTCGGTTTAGCCCGTTCTTCATTCCCCGCATGATTTCCGACATCGCTGCCGGATTCATCTCCATGAAGTACGGTTTCATGGGTCCCAATTACTGCACCGTCTCGGCGTGCGCTTCTTCCAACCACGGTCTTATCGCCGCTTTGGAGGCCATCCGTTACGGCAAGGCCGATGTCATGATTACGGGCGGTTCGGAGGCTGCGGTCAACGAGCCGTCGGTCGGCGGTTTCAATTCGATGCAGGCCCTCTCCACCCGTAACGACGATCCCGAGCACGCTTCGCGTCCTTTCGACAAGGACCGCGACGGTTTCGTGGTCGGCGAGGGTGCCGGTGCGCTCGTGCTCGAAGAGTTGGAGCATGCCAAGGCTCGCGGCGCCAAGATTTACTGCGAGTTCGTCGGCGGCGGCGAGTCGGCCGACGCCCACCACTTCACGGCTCCCCACCCCGAGGGTATCGGCGCCATGAAGTCGATGCGCGACGCCATCAAGGACGCCGGCATCAGCCCCGAGGAGGTGGACTACGTCAATGTGCACGGTACTTCGACCCCGCTGGGCGACATCGCCGAGCTCAAGGCCGTCAAGGGCGTGTTGGGCGACCATGTCTACGACATCAACATCTCCTCTACCAAGTCGATGACCGGCCATTTGCTGGGTGCTACGGGTGCCGTCGAGGCGCTGGCCTGCATCATGGCCATCACCAAGGGAATCATTCCCCCGACTATCAATTGCGAGAACCGCGATCCAGAGATCGATCCCAAGCTGAACCTTACGCTCGACAAGCCGCAGCACCGCGAGGTGAAGTGCGCACTGAGCAATACGTTCGGTTTCGGCGGCCACAACGCTACGGTCGTTTTCCGGAAGTTCTAACCCTCGTCCCGCCCGCCGTGTTGGATTTTTTGCTGCGTCCTCTGCGGAGGAGCTTCGGCCGGGACAAGGCGTATTACACAATGGTCGATGAGATGTTCGGGTTCGTCCCGCACAACATCGAACTCTACAAGCTGGCTTTGGTTCACAAGTCAGCTTCTTTGGTTTTGGAGGACGGGCAGTCCATCAACAACGAGCGGCTCGAGTTTTTGGGCGATGCCGTCATCGAGGCCGTCACCTCCGATTTCCTGTTCATCGAGTTTCCCGGCCACGACGAGGGGTTCCTCACCAAGATGCGGGCCCGCATCGTCTCACGGCAGTCGCTCAACGCGTTGGCCGTGCATGTCGGGCTCGACAGGCATGTCATTTCCAACGGCGGGGTCGCTTTCATCCAGAAGCATATCTTCGGCGACGCGTTCGAGGCCATGATGGGGGCCGTGTACCTCGATCAGGGTTACGAGTTCGTCAATCGTCTGCTTATCAATAATATATACAGGCGTTTCC
This sequence comes from uncultured Alistipes sp., assembly GCA_948736885.1. The sequence continues at coordinate 104,151 of CAPXWY010000001.1, read as the reverse complement.
TCAATATCGACGAGCTGACCCTTTCCGAGACCGATTATAAAAGCCGTCTGATCGAGTGGTGCCAGAAGCATCATCGGCAGGTGCTTTTCCGCACCGAGCACGACAAGGGTTATGCGCCCAATCATCCCGTGTTTTTCGCCACGGTGTTGGTCGACGGCATCGAGGTGGGCCACGGGTCGGGCGATTCCAAGAAGGAGGCCGAGCAGCAGGCGGCGTTTTCCGTGGCCGAGTATATGAGCGACGAGCAGTGCGCATCGTTGCTCGACCGGGTGGACCGGCTTACCAATTGACCCGGTCGTGAAAAATCTGTACGACAAATTGGCGGCGCGCGGCGCGGCATCCTTGACCGACAAGGAGCTGCTCATGTTGCTGACCGACGACGAGCTGACTGCCGAGGCTTTGTTGAAGGCTTCGGGCGGTTCGTTGGTGCGCCTGGGTTCCGCGGAGTTGGCGCGCCTGCGGATGATGGGCGGCCTGGGGTTGCGGCGGGCCCGGTTGTTGGTGGCTGCCGCCGAGTTCGGCCGTCGGGCCGCTGCCATGCAGGTGCAGGAAGCCGAAACCCTCTCGAACACCGAGGACGTGGTGCGTTATTTCCGGCCCCGGCTCGAAAAGCTCGATCACGAGGAGTGCTGGGCCGTTTACCTGACCTCTTCCAACCGCATTTTGGAGAGTTGGCGCATCAGCCAGGGCGGGGTGCAGGCTACGATTGTCGACCATCGGATCATCATCAAGCGCGCCCTTGAATTGTTGGCCACGCGGCTGGTCCTTATCCACAATCATCCCTCCGGTTCCGCCGAGGTCAGCGACGACGACAAGCTGCTGACCAAGCGCATTCTGCGCGCCGCCGGCTTCTTCGACATCCGCGTGCTCGACCATATCATCATTGCCCGCGAGGGGTACTTCTCTTTCCGTCAGTCCAAGATGTTGTAGCCGTCGACTTGTTGTTTCGGCTGGTTGTGGGGCTTCCGTGCTTTGTTCGGAGTGAATAGTGGTAAATAGGGAATAATTGGAAAGATATGTCATGTTGAGCGATAGCGAAACATCTTCCCTATTGATCAGGTAGATTCTTCGCTTGGTTTAGGTAGGCTGCGGCTCGGCCCGGCTAAGAGCCGGGTTTTATGGATTGTGTCGGCAGCGAATTAATATATTTCGTTTGCTTTTCCTCTCGCCTTGCACTTTACCTGCGCTCCGCTTGGTTTAGGTAGGCTGCGGCTCGGCCCGGCTAAGAGCCGGGTTTTATGGATTGTGTCGGCAGCGAATTAATATATTTCGTTTGCTTTTCCTCTCGCCTTGCACTTTACCTACGCTCCGCTTGGTTTAGGCAGGCGGCGGCTCGGCAATGCCCAAATAAATTTGGCATTGCGCTCGCCTTGCACTACCTTTGTCCCCCTATGCTGTACAATTTTGCGAAATACCGGGAACAATACAAAGCCAATCTGAAACTGGCCCTGCCTGTCGTACTGACGCAGGTGGGACAAATCCTTACGCAGGTTGCCGACAACCTGATGGTCGGCCGCTACGGCGGCGAAGACCCCCTGCCGCTGGCCGCCGTGTCGTTCGGCGGTTCGGTCTTCTTCATCCTCTGCATCGCCGCCATCGGGCTGGCGCTGGGTATGACGCCGCTGGTCGGCGAGCTCTTCGTGCAGGGCGAGCACAAGCGTTCGGCGGCCTTGTTGCAGAACGGCATTCTGTTCTATACGTTGCTCGGCGTCGGGTTGTCGCTCGTGCAGTTCGCCGCGATTCCGTTGCTTTACCACCTCGGCCAGCCCGTCGAAGTGGTCGATATGGCCGTGCCTTATTACCGGATGCTCGTTTACAGCATGCCGTTGATGATGCTCTTCTTCGCGTTCAAGCAATTCCTTGAGGGTGTGGGCAATACCAAGGTCGAGATGGTCGTCACGATTATCGCCAACCTGGCCAATATCGCTTTCAACTGGGTCTTCATCTACGGCCGTTACGGATTCCCCGAAATGGGGGCCCAAGGGGCCGGATTGGGTACGCTGCTCTCGCGGACGATTGCGCCCGTGCTGATGATAGGCTACTTCTGTTCTCGTCCCGTTTACCGGGCTTATTTGCAGGGTTTTTCGCCCCGGCGTTATTCGTGGTCGACGGTGCGGAAGCTGCTTCGCATGGGCTTGCCCATTTCGTTGCAGATGTTCCTCGAATCGTCGGCGTTCGTCGGTACGAGCGTGATGATGGGGTGGTTCGGCACGCAGGCCATCAGCGCCAACCAGATTGCCATTACGTTGGGCAACTGCGCTTTCATGATCGTCATGTCCATCGGCGCGGCCACCACCATCCGTATTTCGCACTGCTATGGCGTCCGCAACATCGCCGAGTTGTCGTTGGCGGCCAAGGCGTCGTACCACCTGGTGTTGGCGTGGAATTTCTTTGCAGCCCTGGTTTTCATTACATTGCGCGGGTGGATTCCTACGCTTTTCACTTCCAACCCCGAGGTCATCGCCATTACTTCGCAGCTGTTGATTTTCGCCGCGCTTTACCAGCTTTCGGACGGGGTGCAGAACGTGTCGGTGGGTATCCTGCGCGGTATCCAGGACGTGAAAATCATCATGCCCATCGCTTTCATTTCCTATTGGCTGCTCAATCTGCCGGTGGGGTATCTTTTCGGTTTCACGCTCGGCATGGGGCCGTCGGGGCTGTTCCTCGGGTTCTCGTTCGGGCTTTCGATGGCCGCCCTGCTGATGATCGTGCGCATCCGGCGGAGCGTCAGAAAGCTCTATACGCAGGCGGCGTAATTGCACAGTTCGCTTTTTTTGTGTAACTTTACACAAAATATCGTCCCATGGATTCCGAAAAACAGCATACCTGCAAGTTCCAACCCGAAATCGGCCGCGGCTGCGCCTTTTGCAACGAGGGCGACGAGCCCGAGGCACAGCCTTGCGGCGGGTGTCTCAAGTTGCACGAGACCGATTGGCTGGAGGAGTATCCCGACAACGTGCCGACCGACATCTTCGAGGTCCGGTTCAAGAATACGCGCCGTTCGTTCTACCAGAACGTCAACAACCTTCCCCTCAAAAAGGGCGACATCGTGGCGGTCGAGGCTTCGCCCGGCCACGACATAGGCGTCATCTCGCTCACGGGCGACATGGTGGCCCGGCAGATGCGCCGCACGGGCTTCACGCCCTACAATGGCGAGTACAAGAAAATCTATCGCAAGGCCAAGCCCTACGACATCGAGCGGTGGCAGGAGGCCATCGCCTTGGAGCACGAGACGATGATTCTCTCGCGTCAGATTGCCGCCGACATGGGGCTCAACATGAAAATCGGCGACGTCGAGTACCAGGGCGACAAAATCAAGGCCATCTTCTATTACATCGCCGACGAGCGCGTCGATTTCCGCGAGCTCATCAAGGTCTTCGCCGAGCGGTTCCATATCCGCATCGAGATGAAGCAGATCGGTGCCCGGCAGGAGGCGGGGCGCATCGGCGGCATCGGGGCCTGCGGCCGCGAGCTGTGCTGTACGTCGTGGATTTCCAATTTTTCGAGCGTCACCACCGGGGCCGCCCGGGCGCAGGACATCTCGCTCAATCCGCAGAAGCTGGCCGGGCAGTGTTCCAAGCTCAAGTGTTGCATGATGTACGAGTATGACACCTACGTTGATGCCCGCAAGGCGTTTCCGCGGCTGCGTGAGCCGTTGCAGACCATCGACGGCGAGTGGTTCCTCGTCAAGACCGACGTGTTGGCCGGGACGATGACTTTCTCTTCGTCCAAGGATACGTTGGCCAATCTGACCACGCTTTCCGTGCCGCGGGTCCGGGAAATCATGGCGCTGAACCAGGAGGGCAAGAAGGTCGACCGATTGCAGCATGCCGACGACATTCCTGCCGCCAGCGGCGAGCCGACCTACGGGGCCGGTTCGGTCGAGGACAGCATCACCCGTTTCGATAAGAGCAAGCGCCGCAGGCACGGCCGTAACAGTCGGGGCGAGCGCCAGCCGGGGCAGCCGCAGGGGGCCGACGGCGAGCGGCAGCACAGCGGTCGGCAGGCGCACGATAACGGCGACGCTCCGCGTTCCAATAATAGCGGTTCCCGTTCCCACGGTGGCCGTCGCAACGACCGCAGCCGTTTCCGCGGCAATCGTCAGCAGGGCGAGCGCATGCGTTCCGGCCGGGACGAAAAGGACGGCGGTGAGAACTAAGTGGATACGGACGGCGTTGGCCGTCGTCGCATTGCTTTCGGCTGCCTGCCGGACGCCCCATCGGTCGGTGGCGGCGGACGTCGACCCGTTGGGATGGAGCGGGGCGGCCGAGCTGACGGTGCCGAATTCCGATACGCTCGCCCGGTGCGACCTGTCGTTTTTCCTGCGCTTCGACCCTCGGTTCAAGGACGATACGCTGACTTTGCATGTCGAGGTGCGCACGCCCGATTCGTTGCTTTTCGCCGAGCCGTTTCTCTTTTGTGCGACGCACGCGCGCCATCCCGCGGCGGTTTTCCACGAATCGGCGGCGGTCTATCGCAGGCGCGTGGTTTTCGGCCGCAGCGGCGACTACCGTTTTTCGGTGACCCCTGCCCGCAGGGTCGTGGGCGTCGAAGCCGTGGGGCTGTATGTAGAGACCAAGTAAGATGGGAAAAGACAAACTCCGCAAATTCCGCGAAAACCTCGGTTTCGCCTGTTTCGTGCAGCCCGGGTTCGACGACGTGTTCCGCTGCGACCACCCGTTGAAAGGGCATTGGAACCGCGATTTCTTCAAGAACGACCGTCCTGTCGTGCTGGAACTGGGCTGCGGCAAGGGCGAATATACCGTGGCGCTGGCCGAGCGCGATCCCTCGCGCAACTTCATCGGCATCGACATCAAGGGGGCCCGCATGTGGCGCGGTGCCAAGACCGCGACCGAGCGGCAGATGACCAACGTCGGATTCCTGCGTACCCGCATCGAATTTCTCGGGGGCCTGTTCGCCGAGGGCGAGGTCTCCGAAATTTGGATTACCTTTCCCGACCCGCAGCTCAAGAGCCGCCGGGCCAAGAAGCGCCTCACCTCGCCCCTCTTTCTGGAACGTTATGCCCGTTTGCTGCGGCCCGAGGGGTTGATCCATCTGAAGACCGATTCCCAGCATCTCTACGGTTATACCGCCGAGGTCATCCGTCGTTACGGTTTGTCGTGCGAGGTCTCGAATCCCGACATCTACGGTTCGGGTTTCGCCGACGAGGTGCTTTCCGTCAAGACGGCCTACGAGCAGCGGTTCCTCGAAATGGGGCTTCCTATTACCTATACGCGCTTTTCCTTGGGCGGGCGCCGCGAGTTCGGGTGGTTCGATTGGGACGAGGACGACAAGCTCGACAAGGATTGCGAGGAGAGCCGCGTCCGCGCGTTCTGATTGTACTTCAAATACTTTCTAACGGAAATAAGAAAAAGTCCTCACTCGACGTCGGAGCCGTTAAGCGTAGGACGGATTAAAAGCGTCGACGTAGGGGCCGGTTTGCTTGCAAACCCGCGTCAGGCGCCCGAAGTAGCTTTTAGTCCGTCCGTAGTAGGCGGAGACGTCTGTGAGGAGAGGTTAACTGCGCTTCGCTTGTTTTTCTCCTCCTTGCGAGGCATAGTCCGCAAAGCGGTCTCTGCTCTCGCTGCGAGCGTCGATTTTTCCGCCGCTTTTTGCCGGAACAAAAAGCGGCAAAAGAACACCGGTGCCGAGTCTGGGGCGCCTTCAATATCTTGAAAAAAACTGCATTTTCTTTGCATAGTTTGCAAGCGGCTTATGATGTGAAGTTCTCGCAATGGTGACGATTTTTCTTGTTCGGTGGTGAAATTCGGTTTCTGATAACATTTTTTTCGGCGCATAAAAAAACACCGTCCGAATATTTCCGGACGGTGCCCCGAAGGGTGTGGAGTTGCGTCAACATCCCAGCACCGGGCTATCCAGCTTCGGCCCGGCAGTGCAAAGATACCCCCCCCCACAAATTTCAGACCAAAATAACGGTGAAAAGACTGTAATGTGTTATTTTGTTAACAGATACGGGCGGATGTATGCGATAAACGGGTTGCTCCGGACCGCGTTTTTCGAGTCGGCGCCGGTTTTCGGCGATTCCGTTCCGTGGTTCGCATTCGTTGCGTTCCACAAAAAAACGCTCCCTTTCTTGGGAGCGTTTTTGCTTATGCGTTCGGCGGAACTTATTCCGATACGATCGCCTCGCTGGGGCAGACGCCTGCGCAGGTGCCGCAGTCGATGCACTTGTCGGGGTCGATGACATAAATGTCGCCGGCCGAGATGGCCTCGACGGGGCATTCGCCGATGCAGGTGCCGCAGGCAACGCAGGAGTCGGTAATTTTGTAAGCCATGGTTTCGTTAAGAATTAATTGTTAATGTGTGTTCGGTTAGCAAATATACGGATTTATTTGATAATATCAAATCCGGTGTAGGGAATCAGCGCTTCGGGGATGCGGATGCCCTCGGGCGTCTGGTTGTTTTCCAGCAGCGCCGCCACGATGCGCGGCAGGGCCAGCGACGAGCCGTTGAGCGTGTGGGCCAGCTGGGTCTTCTTCTCGTCGTCGCGGTAGCGCAGTTTCAGGCGGTTGGCCTGGAACGACTCGAAGTTCGACACCGACGAGACTTCCAGCCAGCGTTTCTGCGCTTCGGAGTAGACCTCGAAGTCGTAGGTCAGCGCCGAGGTGAACGACATGTCGCCGCCGCACAGCCGCAGGATGCGGTAGGGCAGTCCCAGCGACTGGACGATGGATTCCACATGAGCCACCATCCCGTCGAGCGCTTCATACGAGGTCTCGGGCAGCGACAGCTGTACGATTTCCACCTTGTCGAATTGGTGCAGGCGGTTCAGTCCGCGCACGTCCTTGCCGTAGGAGCCCGCTTCGCGGCGGAAGCACGGCGTGTAGGCGGTCATCTTCACCGGGAAATCGTTCTTGTCGAGAATGACGTCGCGGAAGATGTTGGTCACCGGAACTTCGGCCGTCGGCACCAGATAGTAGTTGTCCGCCGTCGCGTGGTACATCTGCCCTTCCTTGTCGGGCAGCTGGCCCGTGCCGAAGCCCGATGCTTCGTTGACCATCACGGGCGGTTCCACTTCCAAGTAGCCCGCACGGGTGTTGCAGTCCAGGAAATAGTTGATCAGCGCACGTTGCAGGCGGGCGCCCTGGCCTTTGTAGACCGGGAACCCCGCGCCCGTCAGCTTCACGCCTAAGTCGAAGTCGATGATGTCGTATTTGCGGGCCAGTTCCCAGTGGGGCAGCGGGTTCTCCGGCAGCGCCGTGTAGTTTTCCACCAGTTTCACCACTACGTTGTCTTCGGCCGTCCTGCCTTCCGGGACGATTTCGGCCGGGAAGTTGGGCAGCGTCACCAGCGTGGCCTGCAGTTCGTCCTGCACTTCTTTCGATTCGGTTTGCAGTTGCGAGGACTTCTCTTTCAGGTCGCTCACGAAGCGTTTGCGTTCTTCGGCTTCGTCGCGGCGGCCCTGGCTCATCAGCGCGCCGATCTCCTTGGCGGCCTTGTTCTGGGCGGCCAGCGTGGCGTCCAGTTCTGCCTGAATGGCCTTGCGGCGGTCGTCCAGCATCAGAATCCGGTCGACTGCCGGGGCGGCGTCCACGCCTTTCTTGGCCAGTCGGCGCACGGCGGCCGCTTTGTCGTCGCGGATTTGTTTTATCGTCAGCATGGTTCGGAATGTTTGTTATACGAATCGCAAAATTATAAAACTTATTCCGGATTTTATCGTAATTTTGCTAAAAATTCCTCCCTGCGTGAAAACCGTCGAGTTGTTGGCTCCGGCCAAAGATTACCTTTCCGCCGTCGCGGCCGTCGACAGCGGGGCCGACGCCGTCTATATCGGCGGCGCCCGGTTCGGGGCTCGGCAGGCCGCCGGCAACGATGTCGGAGAGATTGCACGCGTGGCGGACTACGCCCATCGGTTCGGCGTCCGGGTCCACGCCACGCTCAATACGTTGTTGTGGGACAGCGAGTTGGAGGATGCCGAGGCGCAGGCCCGCGAGCTGATCGCCGCCGGGGTCGATGCCCTCATCGTGCAGGACATGGCTTTGCGGCGGATGAATCTGCCCGTCGAGCTGCACGCATCGACGCAGGTTTCGGTCCGTACGCCTGCAATGGCCCGGTTCCTCGGCGAGGCGGGGTTCGCCCGCGTCATCCTCGAACGGGCCTTGTCGCTCGACGAAATCCGCGCCGTCTGCGCCGCGACCGACGCCGAGGTCGAATGTTTCGTCCACGGCGCCATCTGCGTGGGTTACAGCGGCCGTTGTTTCCTCTCGCGTTCGGTCTCCGGGCGCAGCGGCAACCGCGGGGCATGCAGCCAGCCTTGCCGCCTGCCGTGGGACCTGACCGACGGGGCAGGGCATACCTATCTGAAATCCAGGCATCTGCTGTCGGTGCGCGACATGAATCTGTCGCAGCGCATCGGCGACTTGCTCGACGCGGGCGTCACTTCGTTCAAAATCGAGGGGCGGCTCAAGGATGTCAATTATATTCGTAACGTCGTGGCCGCCTATCGGCAGGCCGTGGACCAGGCGTTGGCCGCGCGGCCCGGGCTGCGGCGGTCGTCGGTGGGGGAGAGCATTCCCGATTTCGCGCCCGACCCCTCCAAGAGTTTCACCCGTGGCGAATCGCAGTTCTTCTTCGACGGCAGGCGGGCGGGCGTCGCGTCGTTCGACACGCCCAAGTCGGTCGGCGAGCGCATCGGCCGCGTCGCGCAGGTCGGGCCCAAGGGGTTCCGGTTGGAGCGCCCGGCCGATTTGGCGCCCGGCGACGGCATCTGTTTCGTGCGGGACGGCGAGTTGGTCGGTACCCATGTCAACGCCGCCGAGGGGCCGCGCGTCGAGCCCAACCGGATGGACGGCATCGCGCCGGGGACCGAAATCTTCCGCAATTACGACCATCGGTTCAACAAGCTGCTGTCGGCCAGCCGTATGCGCCGGGCAATACCTGTCACGGCTTTAGTCGAGGTCACGGCGTCCGGCATCCGGTTGGTTTTCACCGATTGCGAGGGCATTTCCGCGGAGGTAGGGCGTGCGGCAGAGTTCGCCGCGGCTAAAAATCCCGATGCCAATGCGGCTGCTGTCCGCTCGCAGGCGGCACGGAGCGGCGATACGATTTTCGCGGTCGGCGGGGTCGAGGTGGTCGGCGGGGAACGCTTCGTTCCGGCGTCGCTGGTGGCCGAGTTGCGGCGCGAGGGGCTCGAAAAGCTGTTGCAGGCGCGTGCGGCCCGTCCCCGCAGTCATCGTATCCTGCCCGAGAATCCCGCGGCCCGCTATCCGTCGCCGACGGTGACCGCCGAGGAGAATGTGACCAACCGCCTTGCCGAAGCCTTTTACCGCGACCACGGGGTGCAGCATATCGAGCCGCCGCTGGAGCTGGCGCCCTCGTTCGAGGGGCGGTGCGTCATGCGGTCGGCCTACTGCATCCGCCGCGAAATCGGCGAGTGCCTGCGCGAGCGGCCGCGGTTGCAGGGCGACCTTTATATAGAACACGGTGCGCAGCGTTACCGGTTGGAGTTCGACTGCGCGCATTGCGAGATGAAGCTGATAGCGGCCGAAAAATAACGCATGGCTCTCGGAGCTGCCCATAAATAAAACATATGCAGGAACAACTCACACCCCTTTTCGGGGACTACGAACTCATCGACACCGGCCATTTCGAGAAGCTCGAACGTTTCGGCCGTTTCGTCACGCGGCGTCCCGAGCCGCAGGCCATCTGGCGGCCGTCGCTCCCGTCCGGGGAGTGGGAGCGGGCCGATGCCGCTTTCCTGCGCGACGCCCGCAGCGACGAGCGGGGCGAGTGGCGGCTGCGGCCCGGCGTTCCCGACCGCTGGTCGGTGGGGTATCGGCTCGGCGGTACGGAGCTGCGCATGCGGCTGGGGCTCACGTCGTTCAAGCATGTGGGCATCTTCCCCGAGCAGGCGGCCAACTGGGATTTCATCTACGACAGCTGCCTTCGTCTGAAGAGCGGGGGCGTGCGGCCGCGCGTGCTGAATCTGTTCGCCTATACGGGCGGCGCCACCTTGGCGGCCCGGGCCGCAGGGGCCGAGACCACGCATGTCGATTCGGTGCGGCAGGTCGTCACGTGGGCGCGCGAGAACATGGAGGCCAGCGGGTTGGACGGTGTGCGGTGGATTGTCGAAGATGCGCTCCGGTTCGTGCAGCGCGAGGTCCGGCGCGGCAACCGCTACCACGGCATCATCCTCGACCCTCCGGCCTACGGGCGCGGTGCCAACGGCGAAAAATGGATTTTGGAGGACAACATCTGCGAGATGCTCGAATGTTGCGCGCAGCTGCTGGAACCTGCCGGGGCCTTTCTGGTGCTCAACCTCTATTCGATGGGGCTTTCGTCCACGCTGGCCCGCACAGCCGTGCGGCAGGCTTTCGGTGCTCCGCGCGACGAGCAGTGGGGCGAGCTTTGTTTCTCCGACCGCGCCGGCAAGCAGCTGCCCTTGGGCACTTACTATCGGTTTACAAGGTGAACTTTGCGAGTAAGCGAGGGCAGAAGCTACCATAGGTAGGTTATGCCGAGCGGGAGCAAAGTCAAGCCCTCGAAGAGGGCTTAAAGGTGAAAGGTCCCATCGTAATCGCTTGTCATTCTGAGCGAAGCGAAGAATCTATAATTGTGCCTGTACAGATGTTGCGGACATATGCCGCAATTATTTACTATTAATTATTCGGTGAAATAGCCCTGCGCGGCGCCCGGCTCGCGCTTACGCGCGACCGCCCCAGCCGGGCCCGCGAGTGGACTGCAGACAGGCGAAAAGATTCTTAACTGCGTTCGGAATAACGGCAGAATGTCATGTTGCGTTCGTCGGTTCGCTCTCGCTCAGAAGACACCTTATCCCCGCCTTGCTAAAACGTTTTAGCGGTATCTAAAACAGATAGTAAATCACTATTCCCGCCGCGGCCGAAAGGCATATCAGCAGAATCGGGTTGACCTTGCGCCACGAGCCGACGAAGACGGCGCCGAACAGCGCCCAGCTCCAGCCGTCGATGAAGTTGAGGTCGTCGGGGTTGTCGCTGCGGGGGAATATCAGCAGCAGCGCCGCGGCCGCAATCATGCCGATGACCACAGGCCGCATGCCCCGCATGGCCCCCTCGACCCAGCGGTTTCCCTTGAGTTTCAGGAAGAAGCGCGCCACCAGCATCATCAGCGTCAGCGACGGCAGGCACACCGCCAGCGTGGCGATGACCGAGCCGAGGATGCCGCACCACGTGTGGCCCGTCTGCAAGCCCACCGTATAGCCTACGTAGGTCGCCGAGTTGATGGCGATGGGTCCCGGCGTTATCTGCGACACGGCCACGATGTCGGCGAATTGGGCGTTGGTCATCCAGCCGTGCTGCACGACCACTTCGTTCTGGATAAGCGACAGCATCGCGTAGCCGCCGCCGAATCCGAAGAATCCGATTTTCAGATAGCTGACGAAAAGTTGCCACAGCACTATCATCGGGTGCCTCCTTTCCTGTGAGCCGCGGCCAGTTCCCACGCCATGCCCGCTACGGCCGCGCCCGCCAGCACATAGATGGGCGACCAGCCCAGCCCCCAGATGGCCAGCGCGGCCGCCGCGATTACGGCGAACATGGTCCAGTGCATGCCCCGCGCCAGCGAGATGACCGGGCCGATGATAAGCGCCACCACCGCCGGGCGCATCCCCTTGAACGCCGCGTCCACGACCGGGTTCTGCCGGATGTCGGCGAAGAAAAGCGCTATCAGCAGGATGATGGTGAACGAGGGCAGAATCGTCCCCGTCAGCGCCGCCAGCGCGCCCCGCAGGCCGCGTATGCGGTAGCCCACGAAGACCGCCGTGTTGACCGCTATGGGGCCCGGCACCGATTGGGCCAGGGTCAGCAGGTCCAGAAATTCGCGCCGTTCGACCCATCCCCGGCGGTCGATGACCTCCTGTTCGATGAGCGGAATCATGGCGTAGCCGCCGCCGAAGGTGAAAAGTCCGATTTTGAAGAACGTGCCGAAGATGGTGGGCAGCCGTTGCATGTCACTTGCGGGTTTTGTGGCCCAGGAGGGTGCGGATGCCGTCGATGAAAATCATCGGGTGGGTCGGGGCGCCCGGCAGCCAGAGGTCGGCCGCGTGGCGGTCCAGGAACGAGCGGTCCAGCGCCCGGCTTCCGGCCAGCAGGCCGCCCGAGCAGGCGTCGGTGCCGCAGGCCACCACGATTTTGGGTTCCGCTACCGCTTCGTAGCAGATTTCGAGCGCTTCGGCCATGTTGGCCGTTATCGGGCCCGACACGACTACGCCGTCGGCATGGCGTGGCGAGGCGGTGAAGCCTACGCCGTAGCGGCCGAAGTCGAAGTTGACGTTGCCCGTGGCGCCCAGTTCCATTTCGACCGACGCGTCGCCGCCCGCCGAGACTTCGCGCAGCTGCAGCGCACGGCCGAAACAGCGGCGCACTTCGGGCCGCACGGCCGCAGGGTCGAATTCCACCCGTTCCTGCCCCGGGTGCATGACCAGCCCCTCGCGCGTGGGCGAGCCTATGCGGTAGTCGTTCGTGAAGCGGATGTTGCGCGGGGCCCGGCGGGCGCATTCGCCGCAGAAGACGCAGCGCCCGAGGTCGAGCGTGAACGGCGCCGTCGTGATGGCGCCCGTGGGGCAGATGGCCGCGGCCTGTTCGAGTTCGGCGAGGTCGTCGGTGGAGGTCAGCACGGGCCGTCCCCGGAATTCGGGGGTCAGTTCCACGGCGTCCAGGTCGGGAATCGCCTGCCTGCCGTGGCTGTGCAGTACGCGTATTTTCGGAAATATCATCTCTTTATTGTTGGATGCGGACCAGCTGTTCGCGGTAGGCGTTCAGAATGCGCGACTTGGAGATGAAGCCCAAGTAGCGCCCCTGCTTGTCGACCACGGGCAGCATCCACGTGTGTTTGTCCTCGAATTTGGGCAGGATGCTCTGCACGGTTTCGTGTTCCAGAATCCGGTCGGGCGGCTGGATCATGTAGTCCGTTATGGGGTGGCCGTATTTCTCGCGCTTGAACATGTCTTCGCGCAGGTCGTCGAGCTGCACCACGCCCAGCAGGCGTCCGAATTCGTCGATGACCGGAAATATGTTGCGGCGCGCCGTGGAGATGATGTGCACCAGGTCGCCCAGGGTCATGCGCTGGCGGATGCGGATGAAGTCGGTCTCCATCAGAGAGTCGAGTTTCAGAAAGACGAACACCGACTGGTCCTTGTCGTGGGTGAGCAGTTCGCCCCGCAGGCGCAGCTGCTTGGTGTAGATTGAGTCGGGGTCGAGCCAGTAGCCCACCGCAAAGGCGATGCAGGCCGTAATCATCAGCGGGATGAAGAGGCCGTAGCCGTTGGAGAGTTCGGCGATAAGGAATATCGAGGTCAGCGGGGCGTTCATGACGCCTGCCATGACGCCAGCCATTCCCACGAGCGTGAACGACACGAGCGACACGTGCCAGTCGAACAGCGCGTTGCACGTCAGCGCCAGCGCCGCGCCCGTGAAGGCTCCGACGAACAGCGACGGGGCGAACGTTCCGCCCACGCCGCCCGCCGCATTGGTGGCCGACATGGCGATGACCTTGAAGAACATGATTGCCACGACGAACAGAATCGCCACCCAGTCCATGTTGCGGAAGCGGTAGAAAAGCGAGCTGTCGAAAAGTTCTTCGGGGTGGCCGTGCATCAGCGCGGTCATCCCCTCGTAGCCCTCGCCGTAGAGCGGCGGGAAGATGAAAATCAGAATGCCCAGCACCGCGCCGCCCGCAATCCATTTCTTGTACTGCTTGTCGAGCCCCTTGAAGAACGTGCCCACGCGCGAGTTCATCGACGTGAAGTACCACGCCATCAGTCCGCAACAGATGCCCAGCACGATGAAGAGCGGAATCTGCCACAGCTCGAACGCGTCTTCGGGCCGCAGCGTCACGGCCAGAATGGGGTCGAAGTCGCGCAGGATGAAAGCCATGGTCGTGGCGGTGATGGAGGCTATCAGCAGCGGGATGACCGAGGCGGCGGTGATGTCGAGCATCAGGATTTCCAGCACGAAGACGATGCCCGTTATCGGGGCCTTGAAGATGGCCGCGATGGCCGCTCCGGCGCCGCAGCAGAGCAGCAGGGTGGTGTGTTTGTAGTTGAGGCGGAACAGCTTGCCCACGTTCGAGCCGATGGCGGCCCCCGTCAGCACGATGGGGGCCTCGGGGCCTACCGAGCCGCCGAAGCCGATGGTCGTGGCGCCGCCCACCAGCGAGGTCCAGCAGTTGTGGCGGGCGATGCGCGAATTCTTGCGCGACATGGCCTGCAATACGCGCGTCACCCCCTCGGAAATGTTGTCGCGGACGACATATTTGACGAACAGCGAGGCCAGGATGATGCCGACCGCCGGATAAATCAGGAACAGCAGGTGGGCGCTTTCGACCGGGAACCAGCGCGTCAGCCCGCCCTTGATGGCGTAGAGCAGCATCTCGAAGAGGTAGGTCGCCACGCCGGCCAGCACACCCACCAGCACCGCCAGCAGCATCATGATTTGCCGCGTCGAGAGCCTGCGTGTCAGGTGCAGGAAGTAGGTGTAGATTCGTTCGGTGCGCAGACGCATGCTTGCCGGAATTAAAAATGAAAAATTAAGAATCGAAAATCGCAGTCGGTCGTTTCCTGTGTGTTGCAAGGGCCGCAGTCCGCAGGTCCCCCTCCTCGGTCGGGAGCCGGATTCATGTACGGATTTTGCGGGCAGCTCTCCTCGCGGCAGGTATTTTCAGAGACGGGAATTTTTAATTTTTCATTCTTGATTTTTAATTTTCTCCGCAAACGCCTGTGTCTGCGCCGCTATCAGTTCCTTGTCGTCGAAGTAATTGATTTTCATGGCTTCGCGGACATCGTCGAGCGTCGCGGCCGCGGCTTCGCGGGCTTTGCGCGAGCCCTCCTCCAGCATCGCGTAGACTTCGCCGATGCGGGCTTCGTAGTGGCGGCGGCGTTCGCGGATGGGGTCGAGCACTTCGTTGAGCACCGCAATCAGCAGCCGTTTGACCTTCACGTCGCCCAGTCCGCCCCGGCGGTAGTGGGCTTTCAGTTCGTCGAGCGACGCATATTCGGGCAGGTAGGCCGCAAAATGTTCCGGGCGGCAGAACGCGTCCAGGTAGGTGAATACCGTGTTGCCCTCGACTTTGCCGGGGTCTTCGACACGCAGGTGGTCCGGGTCGGTGTACATGCCCATCACCTTTTTCTTCACTTCGTCGGCCGTGTCCGACAGGTAGATGCAGTTGCCCAGCGATTTGGACATCTTGGCTTTGCCGTCGGTGCCCGGCAGACGCATGCACGCCGCGTTGTCCGGCAGCAGGATTTCGGGCTCCACCAGCGTCGGGCCGTAGGTCGAGTTGAATTTATGGACGATTTCGCGCGTCTGTTCGATCATCGGTTCCTGGTCTTCGCCCGCCGGTACGGTCGTCGCGCCGAACGCCGTGATGTCCGCCGCCTGGCTGATGGGGTAGGTGAAGAAGCCTGCCGGAATGCCCTGGCGTTGGGTCGTGTCGCCTTCGGCGGTGTTTTCCGAGAATCCGCGCAGCTGGATTTCGGCCTTGACCGTCGGATTGCGCTGCAAGCGCTGCACGGTCACCAGGTTCATGTAGTAGAACGCCAGTTCGCACAGCTGCGGCACCTGCGACTGGACGAACAGCGTCGAGCGCTCGGGGTCGAGGCCCGCCGACAGATAGTCCAGCGCTACTTCGATGACGTTCTGCCGCACCTTCTCGGGGTTGTCGGCATTGTCGGTCAGCGCCTGCGCATCGGCGATCATGATGAATATCTTCTCGAATTCGCCCGAGTTCTGCAACTCCACGCGGCGGCGCAGCGAGCCTACGTAGTGGCCCAGGTGGAGACGCCCCGTGGGGCGGTCGCCCGTCAGTATGATTTTGCCCATAGTCTTCGTTTGTGTCGGGAATATCCCGCTCCGAACCCTTTCCGGCGCGGTTTATCTGCGCAAACTTACGAAAATCCGCGCGCGCGGCCTAATAAAGTTGATGAATATCGTTTTTTTTTATACTTTTGCATGTCGGAATAAACCGTTATTATGACTATCATTCAGCTCGAATACCTCCTCGCCGTGGCCAACTGCGGCAGTTTTTCGCAGGCCGCCGAACATTGTTTCGTCACCCAGCCTTCGCTGAGCATGCAAATCAAGTCGCTCGAAGAGGAGCTGGGCGTGGTGTTGCTCGACCGTTCCAAAAAGCCCGTCATCCCCACCGAGGCGGGCGAGGTGGTTTTGGAGCAGGCCCGGCAGACCCTTTCGGCCTACAACTATATCAAGGAGGCTGTGGCCGAGCTCAAGGGCGAAACGGCGGGCAAGCTGCGGCTGGGCGTCATTCCGACTATCGCGCCCTACCTGCTCCACAAGTTCATCCCTGCGTTCGTGCGCGATTTTCCCAAGGTCGAGCTGGAGATTTCCGAGATGGTCACGGCCGACATCATCGAGGCGCTCAAGCGCGACCGCATCGACGCCGCGCTGGTCGCCAGCGGCACCTGCGGCGAGGGCATCCTGGAGCAGGAGCTGTTCAACGACCGTTTTTTCGCTTACGTCTCGCCCGAAAATCCGCTCTACGAGCGGCAGAACGTCCGCATCGAGGACATCGACCTCAAGGACCTGGTCATCCTCAGTCCCGGCAACTGCATGCGCGACCAGATCATCGAGCTGTGCCAGGCGCGCCGCGGGCTGCCCGCCCGTTATTCGTTCGAGTCGGGGTCGCTCGACACGCTCATGCGCATCGTCGACTGCACGTCGTGCCTGACCATCATTCCCGAAATGGCCGTCGAGTATATCCCCGCCGACCGGCGCGACCGGCTGAAGACGCTGGCCAAGGGGGCTACTTCGCGCAAGATTGCCATCGCCGTGCGGCGCACCTATGTGAAAAGTTCCATCATCCGTGCCCTCACCGATACCATTCTCGCCAACGTCGTCCCGGCGAAATAGCCGGGCGGTTCATCCGCAAATCGTTTTTCACTTCATAGATTCAGGCAGCTTTGGCCCGGAGTGGCATGGGTTACGGCTCATTTCCGCACTTTTTTCGTCTTGGCGTTTCGGTTCGTCGAAAGGGTGCTGCCAGCGTGGCCAGGCAGATTCAGCAATCCGCTGACGGCAGGGATTTCCGGGCCGTTAAAACGTTTTAGCAAACCGCTGAAACGTCACGGCACGCCGCCAGCTATACATCCCAGTCTGGCAGAAAACTTGGGTTAATGAATAATTAACAATGAATAGTGAATAATTGCTTTTTCATGTCTTTGCCAATTATTCCTTATTAATTATTCATTATTCGTTTTTCTGTCATTCATCCGAGCGATTGCTTCAGCGCCTGCTGCGGGCTACCGCGCCCGTGAGTCGGGAGCCTTGACGAGTGTCGGCACCGGGGGCAGTTCCTGGTCTTCCTCGTCCAATTACGCGGGCAGTCTCTACGTGGGCCGTCTGGTCTTCTGGTTGGCCAGCGTGGGCCCGCTCAGCGGCACCTACCGTGCGGACGGCCTCTCCGTGTGCTGCGTCCAGCATCTGCGGCTGCTTTTTTTCTTCGTGGGCTTTTCGGCCGTAACCTGCGCACGTTCAGCGCATCCGTCCGGACCGTATCCGCGACGCTCCCGCCCCATACAATAAAGGGCCTTTGCGCGGCGTTTTTCCTGCGAATTCAACCAAAAACGACGCAACATGCAGATGAAAATTTCCAAGACGCTCGAAAGCGTCCTTGCTCGCGCGGCGTTCGACACCGCTAAAGCGGGCATCACCCATTCGCTCAAGGACCGCCTGGCCGTAGAATTGCTGCGCGAGGAGGGATCGCTGGCTTTCCAGCTCCTCTCGTCGCGTCTCAAGGACTGGGAGGTGTACCAGATACGTCTTCGCATCGAACACGAAATCGCCGCCGCGCAGCCCGCGGAGGAGCTCGACCCCGAAACGTTCTTCCGCGCTTTCCGCGAGGAGCTGTGCGAGAAGTCGGGGGCCGTGCGCAGTATTTCGACGATTCATGCCCTGCGGCTTATCGCGGCCGACACGCAGACCATTACGGCCCGCGTACTGGAGATGTACGGCGTCACGGCCGAAATCATCGCGGCCGATTTGCAGAAGTTCGCCGTCGCCGACGACTTCCGCTCCGGCATCCAGGTGCAGATGCTCGATTTCTCGGCGGACAGCCGGCCCGAGCCCAAGGACGAGTCGCACCTGCTCGACAAGTTCGGGGTCAACCTCACCCGCATGGCCCGCGAGGGACGCATCGACCCGGTCGTCGGGCGCGAGGAGGAGATCGAGCGCGTGGTGCAGATTCTCTCGCGCCGCAAGAAGAACAATCCCATCCTCATCGGCGAGGCCGGTGTGGGTAAAAGCGCCATCGTCGAGGGGCTGGCCCTGCGCATCGCCGCCGGAAAGGTGCCCTATACCATCGCTGACAAGACGCTGTTTTCGCTCGACGTCTCGTCGCTCGTGGCCGGAACCAAGTTCCGCGGCGAATTCGAGGAGCGGATGCAGCAGCTGTTGGATGAACTGCGCAAGGCCAAGGATACGATTATCTTCATCGACGAAATCCACACCATCGTCGGCGCCGGGTCTACGCAGGGCAGTCTCGATACGGCCAACATCCTCAAACCCGCCCTTGCGCGCGGCGAGCTCCAGACCATCGGGGCCACGACGCTCGACGAGTACCGCGAGAACATCGAGAGCGATTCGGCCCTCGAACGCCGTTTCCAGAAGGTGGTGGTCGAACCGACCACGGCCGAGCAGACGCTCGCCATCCTGCGCAACATCGCGCCCCACTACGAGCAGCACCACAAGGTGCGCTATACCGACGGGGCCTTGCGGGCCTGCGTGGCGCTGACGGAGCGTTACATCACCGACCGCTTTTTCCCCGACAAGGCGATCGACGTGTTGGACGAGGCCGGGTCGCGCGTGCATCTGCGTTCGGCCTGCGAGCCCGACGAGCTGCGCCGCATGGAGACGGCCGTCGGCGACGTGCAGCGCGAGCGGCGCGAAGCGGTCGGGGCGATGGCCTACGACAAGGCCGCTTCGGCCCGCATGCGCGAAATTGCGCTCCGCTCCAAAATCGACGAGACGCGTTCGGAGTGGCGGCGTTCGCTCGAAACCAATCCTGCGGAGATTACCGAGGAGGACATCCGCGAGGTCATCACCGTCATGACGGGCATCCCCGCCGAGCGGGTCACCGACGGCGAGACCGGGCGGCTCCGCACCCTCTGCGACCACCTGTCGGGCCGCGTCGTGGGGCAGCAGGATGCGGTCGAAAAGATTTCGCGCACGATCCGCCGTTCGCGCGCCGGGCTCAAGGACGAGCACCGTCCTATCGGTGTCTTCCTCTTCGTGGGTCCCACGGGCGTGGGCAAGACCCTCCTGGCCAAGGAGGTTTCCAAGTGGCTCTTCGACGAGCGCATGGGGCTGATCCGCATCGACATGAGCGAGTACAGCGAGAAGCACAACGTTGCGCGGCTGATAGGCTCGCCCCCGGGCTACGTCGGCTACGGCGAGGGCGGGCAGCTGACTGAAGCGGTGCGCCGCCGCCCCTACTCGGTGGTGCTGTTCGACGAAATCGAAAAGGCCCATCCCGAGGTCTTCAACACTTTGTTGCAGCTTTTCGACGAGGGGCACCTGACCGACGGTTCGGGCCGCAAGGTCGATTTCCGCAACACGATTATCATCATGACCTCCAACGTGGGCTCGCGGGCCGCCGCGCAGAAGCAGGTGCAGGTGGGTTACAGCACCACCTCCAAGAGCGCCGTGGAGACAGTGGCGCCGCAGATAGAGTATCGCAAGGCGCTGGAGCAGACCTTCGCGCCGGAGTTCCTGAACCGCATCGACGACATCGTGGTTTTCCGCACGCTGGAGGAATGCGACGTCGAGCGGATCATCGAGCTGGAGCTGGAGGGCCTTTTCGCACGGACGCGCCGGCTGGGCTACAACGTGAAGATCACCGACTGCGCCAAGCGCCGGCTGGCGTCGATGGGCTACGAACAGCGCTACGGCGTCCGGTCGCTCAAGCGCACGCTGATGGACCATGTCGAAGACCCGCTTTCGGCGCTCATCATCGACGGACAGCTCCACGAGGGCGACACCGTGGTCGTCGAGGCCGACAAGGCCCGCGGCGTAAGGCTCCGGGTCGCGTAGACTATGGGTGGCGGACTTTTGTCCGCTGCCCATAGTTGTTTTGTCTCTGCGCTGTCGTTCTGAGCTATGTTCAGCATCTGCCTTTGTCAGAAATAAAAGTTCCTCACAGGCGTCTCCGCCTACTGCGGACGGCCTAACGCTGCTCCGGGCGCCTGTTCGCGGGTTTATAAATAAACCGGCCCCTGCGCCGACGCTTTTAGTCCGTCCTCCGTCTGACGGCTACGACATTGTGATTTTTAATCCTCTCTTCTTTTCTTTTTATTTTATTATTGCTATCTTTGCGGTCCCAAGCCGGAAGGCGGGGAAATGTGGAAAGATTTGACTGATTGCAAACCACAATAAAAAATCGCTAAAACAGCTCGTTTTTTATTTCCCAAACAGCCAATTTTTCCCATTTTATACCGATAACCGGACTGCCTCGGGGCGGTCCACAAAAACGTATAACAATGGGTTTTCTGTTTACATCGGAGTCGGTGTCCGAGGGGCACCCCGACAAGGTTTCGGATCAGATTTCCGACGCCATTCTCGACGAATTCCTGCGTCGTGATTCCAATTCCAAGGTTGCGTGCGAGACGCTTTGTACCACCGGGCTGGTGGTTGTTGCGGGCGAGGTGCGCTCCGAAGCATACGTCGACGTGCAGGGCGTGGCGCGCCGTGTCATCGAGCGCATCGGCTATACCAAGAGCGAGTACCAGTTCGACTGCAATTCGTGCGGTATTCTCTCGGCCATCCACGAACAGTCGTCCGACATCAACCAGGGTGTCGAGCGCGGCGACGAGCAGCAGCAGGGCGCAGGCGACCAGGGCATCATGTTCGGTTACGCCTGCAACGAGACCCGCGAGCTGATGCCCGCCACGCTGATTCTCTCGCATGTCATTCTCAAGGAGCTGGCCGTCATCCGGCGCGAGGGCAGGACGATGACTTACCTGCGTCCCGATTCCAAGTCGCAGGTCACCATCGAGTACGACGAGCAGACGGGACGGCCCGTGCGGGTCAACACCATCGTCGTTTCGACCCAGCACGACGAGTTCATCAAGCCCGGCGACGGCATTTCCGAGCAGGAGGCCGAACGGCGGATGCAGGAACAGATTCGCGACGACGTCCGCACCATCCTCATTCCGCGCGTCAAGGCTCGCTTGGAGCGCGCCGGCGACAAGCTCGCCGAACTTATCGGCGACGATTACATCCTCCACGTCAACCCGACGGGCAAGTTCGTCATCGGCGGCCCGCACGGCGATACGGGGCTCACGGGGCGCAAAATCATCGTCGACACCTACGGCGGCCGCGGCGCCCACGGCGGCGGTGCTTTCTCGGGCAAGGATTCGTCCAAGGTCGACCGTTCGGCCGCCTATGCCGCCCGCCATATCGCCAAGAACTTGGTGGCAGCCGGGGTGGCCGACGAGGTGCTTGTGGAACTTTCGTATGCCATCGGCATCGCCGAGCCGCTTTCGATTTACGTCGATACCTACCGTTCGCCGCGTCCCAAGGCGCTGGAGGGGATGACCGACAGCGAAATCGCCCGCCGCATCGGCAAGCTGTTCGACCTGCGGCCCGCCGCCATCGTCAAGCGGTTCGGGCTCAAGAACCCGATTTTCGAGGCGACGGCTTCTTACGGCCATTTCGGAAACCGTCCTTATAAAAAGGTGGAACGGGTGTGGGAGAACGGCCGCGAGGTCGAGCGCGAAATCGAATTCTTCGGTTGGGAGCGGCTCGATGCCGTCGACGACATCCGCCGCGAATTCGGCCTGTAACGCAGAATCGGGAGCCTTTTCAACGGCTCCCGGTTTTCTTGCCGCATTTCGGGCGGTTAATACTGAATTTCGCCCTTTCCTTATATACTATTTCCGTCGCAGCGCGCGTTTGTCCTGCACGAACATCGTTTTTGCCTATGATAAAGATCGCCTACGAATAATTCAAACCATCATTCGATTATGAAAAAGGCACTTTTGTTTTTGGGAGTTGTTGCGGCCGCTGCCGTTTCCGGCGGTGTGTCGGCCTGGGCCGTCGCCGAGGCCGGACGCGGTGCGCAGGTCGAGTACGTCGAGCGCGAGGTCGAGCGGACCCCGGCCCTCGGGGCGCATTTCGCCGCTTACGAGGCGGGGCAGTATCCCGACCTCACCTATGCCGCCGAGAACGCGGTCAAGGCGGTGGTCAATATCGAGGCCATCCAGCAGGTCGAGGTACCCCGGCGCGGGCAGTTCGGCTACGACCCGTTCCTGGAGTTTTTCGGGTTCCCGCAGGAGCGTTCGCGCGGCAATGGCGAGCCCCAGTATCGCGAGCAGCGTGCGGGCGGTTCGGGCGTCATCATTTCGTCCGACGGCTATGTGGTGACCAACAACCATGTGGTCGACGGCGCCACCAAGTTGCGCGTGAAGCTCAACGACGGCCGGGCGTTCGACGCCACGCTCGTCGGCAAGGATTCGGCGACCGACGTGGCGCTGCTGAAAATCGACGCCACGGAACTTCCTACGCTGGCTTTCGGTTCGTCCGACGCCCTGCGCTTGGGTGAATGGGTGCTGGCCATCGGTTCGCCGTTCGACCTCCAGTCGACCATCACGGCGGGCATCGTCAGCGCCAAGGCGCGCAACCTGGGGGCCATCCCCAACGATTTCAGCATCGAATCGTTCATCCAGACCGATGCGGCCGTGAATCCCGGCAATTCGGGCGGTGCGCTGGTCAACACCCACGGCGAGCTGGTGGGCATCAATACGCTTATCAAGTCGCAGACGGGCAGCTACATAGGCTATTCGTTCGCTATCCCCGAAGCCATTGTCCGCAAGGTCGTGGTCGACCTCAAGGAATACGGGTTCGTGCAGCGGGCGATGCTGGGCATCATGTTCCGTCCCGTTGACCAGGATTTCATCGACAACGAGGGCAAGGAGCTGGGCATCAGTGAAATCGGCGGTGTCTACGTGGCCGGAGTGACCGAGGGCGGTGCCGCTTCCGAGGCGGGCATCCGCAAGGGCGATGTCGTGCTGGACATCGACGGCGTGGCGCTGACCTCTTCGGCGACGCTCCAGGAGCAGATCGCCCGCCACCGGCCCAACGACAAGGTCCTTTTGTCGGTAAAAAGAGACGGCAAGGTGAAACAATTCGAGGTCACTTTGCGTAATAAGGCTGACAAACCCGAACTCCTCTCCCGCGAGGACGTCGACGTGGTCGAGACCCTGGGCGGCAAGTTCCAGGATGCGGGCGAGAAACTCTGCCGCCAGCTCGAAATCCGGGGCGGCGTGCAGGTCGTGGGGGTCAAGGCCGACGGCATACTGGCCCGGGCGCGCGTGAAGCAGGGATTCGTCATCACGCACATCAACGACAAGGCGGTCCGTTCGCTCTCCGACATGCGCCGGCTGAGCGACAAGGTGCGGTCCATCGACGGCATCTATCCCGACGGCCGGGCCGCCAGCTACGTGCTGGTCGAATAGCTTCGGCGGGCGGGTCGTAATAAAATGGAAGAAACATACACAGGATAAAACATGCGTCAGTTAAAAATTACGAAATCCATCACCAACCGCGAAAGCGCCTCGCTGGACAAGTATCTGCAGGAGATCGGCAAGGAGGAGCTCATCACGGTCGAGGAGGAGGTGGAACTCGCCCAACGAATCAAGAAAGGGGACCAGGAAGCGCTCGAAAAGCTTACGAAGGCCAATCTGCGCTTCGTGGTTTCCGTCGCCAAGCAATACCAGAACCAGGGGCTCAGCCTGCCCGACCTTATCAACGAGGGCAACCTCGGGCTTATCAAGGCTGCCGAGAAGTTCGACGAAACGCGCGGTTTCAAGTTCATTTCCTACGCCGTGTGGTGGATCCGTCAGTCGATTTTGCAGGCGCTGGCCGAGCAGTCGCGTATCGTGCGCCTGCCGCTCAACCAGGTGGGTTCGCTCAACAAAATCAACAAAGCGTTCGCCCGTTTCGAGCAGGAGCACGAGCGCACGCCGTCGCCCGAGGAGCTGGCCAACGAGCTGGAGCTGCCCAAGGAAAAGGTGACCGATACGCTTCGTGTCGCAGGGCGCCATGTCTCGGTCGACGCTCCGTTCGCCGACGGCGAGGACAATTCGCTGTTGGACGTCCTGGTCAATCCCGATTCGCCCAACGCCGACCGCGGGCTCATCAACGAGTCGCTTTCGACCGAGGTCGACCGGGCGTTGGAGACGCTGACCGAGCGCGAGCGCGACATCATCAAGTATTTCTTCGGCATCGGGTGTTCCGAGATGACGCTCGAGGAGATCGGCGAGAAGTTCGACCTCACGCGCGAGCGCGTAAGACAGATTAAGGAGAAGGCCATCCGCCGCCTCCGCCATTCGTCCCGCTCCAAGTTGTTGAAGTCGTATTTGGGATAGGGCTTTCTAAAATAGTTGAAAGGAGTTCTTGCAAGAGAACTCCTTTTTTGTTGTATGCTGCAAGGGAAGCGTGGCGGCGTGGCGGGCCTGGAAACATCCGCAGATTGTACGAAAAAAGCGAGAACCTTCCGATTCTCGCTTCGTACCCCCTCAGGGGCTCGAACCCTGGACCCCAACATTAAGAGTGTCGTGCTCTACCAACTGAGCTAAAGAGGCATCAATCGTTATCCGATTGCGAGTGCAAAGGTACGGATAATTTTGAAAACTCCAAAAAAAATGCCGATTTTTTTGCAAAAACTTCCCGTTGCCGTCTATTCGGTCAGCAGGCGGTCGCTGTTCCATTCGCCTTCGGCGTCGGGATAGACGAACGGCCGGGTCTCGTCGAAACGCTTCATGTGCAGATAGGTTTCGTAGAGGTTGATTCCGTTGGCCGATTGGCGGGCCAGCGCGAAGCCGATGACCGACGGATGGCGTTTGGCCGTGTGGTAGGCGGCTTCGGCCCGTTCGATGTAGGCGCCCTGCCAGGCAGGGTCGTTCGACGGGTTGCCTCCTTTGCGGCGCGAAAGTCCGCTCCGGCGGGTGTCGACGGGGGCCGTGACTATCAGATAGACGCCTAAGCTGTCGCAGGTGTCGTAGAGCGATTCGTTCGCCGCCCCCGGCAGCAGGCGCAGTGTGTTGTAGCCCTGGTCGCGCAGCGCTTCGATTTCGTCGGTGCCGATGTCCGGTCGTACTTCGCGCACCCGCAGTGCGACAGGCTGCCCGTTGACCAGTAACCGCCCGTTGGCAGTGGTTTCCGCCGTCCGGAACCCGGGGTGGAATTCTATGTGTTCGACGTCGCGTCCTTCGTGGCGGGTTTTCAGCCGCAATGTGTAGCGTGCCGGGCGGGCGGCGTTCCATTGCAGGGTGTCGGGGATGCGGGCCAGGAAGCGGAGCGTGTCTTCGCGGCGCATGTCGAGCGTCATGTCGTTGTGGCCGATGGCCGCCGTGGTTCCGTCCGGCGCGAGCAACTCGTAGTAGATGCGCGAGGTGCGCGGGTTGAGGGCCGCCGTCTTGACCACGATGCCCACTTCGACCGTCAGAAAATCGTCCGTGGCCCGGGCGCGGCTGTTCTTGACCAGCACGTCGCGGACGTACATCGTCGGCGGGCTCATGAGCCACGCGTCGCCCAGCGTCGGCGCAGGCGATTCCTGCCAGCTTTCGAGCGCCGCCGTGGCCGAGGGTTGCAGCAGTTCGATTTCGAGCGTGTTGGCCCCTTCGTGCACCAGCCGCGTGAGGTTGTATTCGGCAGGCGCGCTGCCGTTGCTGTTGCGGGCCGCCGCCCGTCCGTTGACCCGCACCTCGTAGTCGCCCGAGGCATGGTCCACATGCAGCAGCACTTGCCGGTTGGCCCATGCGAATGGAACGGTGAAGCGGGCCGTGAAGCGGCCGCCCTCGCGGTTCCAGCCGTCGAGCCGTGTGAAATAGCGGTTGTTCCGGCCCGCGGCCGCCGCAGCTTCTTCGCGCGTCGGGCAGGGCGCCACATGTCCGCGCGGCAGTTCGAGCCCCTGCGAGGGGGTGTATTCCTGTGCGCCGAGCGTGCCGCAAAGGGCCAGCACCATCCATGTCGAAAGCATCTTTCGCATAATCGTCGTCTCTTGTCCCGGGCCGTCGGCCGGGCGGTTTTCGCTACGAAGGTAGTATATATTCGGTGAAAATCGAAAGGTCGGGGCCGAAAAGTGCGTTTCGCAGGCGGACGAAATTCCGTGCCGCATGTGCATTATTCGTCAAATAATCGCTATCTTGCGCATGCAAAAAAGCGCTTTCATGAATTCTTCCGCCCCCGGAAACCCCGGCATGCCGCATCTGAATTTCCCGCCCGTCCGTCTGCGGGCGCGGCGCCGCGGCGATGCGGTCGAGATTTGGGACGGCCTGCGGGGCATCTATCTGGTGCTCACGCCCGAGGAGTGGGTGCGGCAGCATCTGATCGCCTACCTCGTCTCGGCGTGCGGCGTGTTGGCCAAGCGTATCGTCGAGGAGCATGCCGTGGCGCTCAACGGGCAGCCCCAGCGGGCCGATGTCGTCGTCGTGGGCGACCACGGCGAGCCGCTTCTGCTCGCCGAGTGCAAGGCGCCCGACGTGCCGATTACTGAGCGGACGCTGGCGCAGGCCATGCGCTACAATTCGGTGCTCGGTGCGCGGTGGATTGTCCTCACCAACGGGCTGCGCCACTTCTGCTGGGAACACCGCGACGGGCGCTACGTTCAGCTGCCGGGTTTTCCCGATCTGTCCGTGGATTTATAGATTCTTGAAATTGGTGTCTATGTAGTGCTGGAACGTCTCCTTGTAGTTCTCGCCGATGGGCACGTACTCCGTGTCGCTCAGAAAGATACGCCCCTTTACGTAGGATTTGATGCACCGCAGGTTGACGATGTAGGAGCGGTGCACGCGCATGAATTGGTCGGCGGGCAGCGCCGTCTCCATGTTCTTGAGCCGGAACAGCGTGGTGATGGCCGTGCCGTCGGCGAGGTGCATCCGCACGTATTCGCCCTCGCTTTCGAGGTAGACGATGTCGGCGATGCGCACCAGCGACACTTTGTAGTCGGCTTTCACCGATATGTATTCCTTGTCCTTGGGTTCCGCTTCGGGCGTCGGCTCCGGTGCGGCTTCGCGTTGGTTGCGCCGCAGTTCGTGGAGCGAATTGGCCTTGGCCGCGGCCCGGCTGAATTCGGAGAAGCCGAACGGCTTGAGCAGGTAGTCTACGGCGTCGAGCTTGAATCCGTCGATGGCATATTCCGAGTAGGCCGTGGTGAAGATGACCATCGGCCGTTCGGTGAGCGAGCGGACGAACTCCACGCCGTTGAGGTCGGGCATGTTGATGTCCACGAAAATCAGGTCGACGGGCTGTGCGGCCAGCAGCTGCTGGGCTTCGAGGGCGTTGTTGCACGAGGCAGCCAAGTGCAAATAGGGCAGCTTGGCTATGTAGGCCGCAATCTGGCGCAGGGCCAGCGGCTCGTCGTCGATGGCGATACATTTAAGCATGGAGAGCAGGGATTACGAGTTTGACGGTGTAGGTGTCGGGTTCTTCGCGGATGTCGAGCGTGTAGCCCTTGCGGCCGTAAATCAGGTCGAGACGCTTGTGGACGTTTTCCAGCCCGATTCCGGCCTTGTGGCGCACGTCGCGGGCGGAGTGGCGGCTGTTGGCGATGGTCGCCAGCACCTTGTCGTCGTCGTAGCCCACCCGCAGGTGGATGAACGACGGGCGGTTGTAGCTCACTCCGTGCTTGAACGCGTTTTCCACGAAGACGATCAGCAGCAGCGGCGGAATCGACACCTGCGCCGAGAGGTCGCGCGGATATTCGACCCGGATGTCGATGGCGTCGGTGTAGCGTATGCGCATCAGCTCGATGTAGTTCATCAGAAACTGCATGTCGTGTTCGAGCGAGATGCGTTCGCGGCCCGAATCGTAGAGCACGTAGCGCATCATTTTGGAGAGTTCGATGACGGCGTTCTTGGCGCATTCGGGGTCTATGTCGATCAGCGCATGGATGTTGTTGAGCGTGTTCATGAAGAAGTGCGGGTTGATCTGGTACTTCAGATAGTCCATTTCGGCCTGCAGGTTCTGCTGCTTGAGCGCTTCCATGTGCTGTTCGTCGCGAATCGACTGGTACATCAGCTTGATGGCCGAGTTGGCGCCGTTCATGAAGAGGGCCAGCACTACGTTCCAGTACATTTTCAGATTCGAGAACGACACGCCGTGGAGTTCGTTCTCGGGCAGAAGCGCGGCTTCGGGCAGGTCGGTGAAGAAGTAGACCGGGGTGAAGATGCCCAGTATCAGCAGGAGGTTGCCCGCAATGTATTTCCAGTATTTGTGGCGCAGCATGTAGCGCGGTGCCAGTATCGTGTTGTGCACGAAGAAGATGAGCAGATAGGGCGAAATCTGGCGCCAGGCTATCAGCACGTTCTCGAAACTGACGTGCAGTTCGGCCATCATCAGCGAGTTGAGGACCGGCACCAGGATGATGGCCGACCACACCATCAGATAGAGCAGGTTTTCGCCGATGGCTTGTTTCTTCTGTATTTTCATGTCGTAAAGGTAGCAAAAAAGTTGGGCTTGCCGCCGGGTCAGTTTTTCAGACAGCCTATCGGTACGACCAATACACCGTCGTCGCGTCGGTAGGCGAATTCTCCGCCAGTCAGTACCATCAGGAACGAGGGTTCGCCCATCTTTTCGGTGTTCACTCGCTGGGCAAGCGCCAGCAGATGTCCTGCGGCTTCTTCGATCTGGCGGTTGCCCAGTTTCACTTCCACCGCCGCCCAACGGCCGTCGTGGAGATGGATAACCATATCGGCTTCTAATCCCGTCTTGTCCCGATAGTGGAATACTTCACCATCGTTGGCCTGTGCGTAAATCCGAATATCACGGGCGCACAGCGATTCAAACAGAAATCCGAACGTCTCGAAATCTTCGAGCAGTTCTGCGGGCGAGGTGCGCATGACCGCCGTCGCTATCGATGGGTCTACGAAATGGCGTTTCTGCGCGGTCCGAATGGCGGTTTTCGAGCGCAGCGAGGGTTGCCATGCGGGCATGTCTTCCACTACGAATATCCGGCGCAGGGCGTTGAGATAGCCCGCAAGCGTTTTTTCCGAAATCGTCATGTCGTTGGCTTCCACATCGGCTTTGATGGTCTGAGCCGTGGCCATCGTCGCTACGTTGCGGGCCAGCGAGCGCAGCAGCATGCGCACCCGTTCGGGGTTCTTTTCTATGCCGTCGACCCGTTGCACATCCATGTTGATGACCGCTTCCACATAGTTGGTCGCCATGCGCAGGGCCGCAGGGCCGCCGGTCTTCACTGCGGCCGGCCAGCCGCCGCGGCAGATGGCTTGGGCAATGTTTTCGATGGTCAGTTCGCTCATGCTTTCGATTTCCGTATGGCCGTCGAAAAGTTCTTTCAGCGATACCGAGCCGTTTGACTCCAGCGATTCGTACAGGCTCATCGGGCGCATCAACATGCGGGATATTCGTCCCGTGCCCGTGTGGGCCGTCGCTCCGTCGGTCGGTACGGCCGAGCCTGTCAGTAGGAATTGGCCTATTTCGTCGCGCCGGTCTACCTCGAAGCGTACGGCATCCCATAGTACAGGGGCCATCTGCCATTCGTCGATCAGCCGCGGTGTCGCGCCTTTCAGCAACAGCGAGGGTTTTGTGTCGGCTATGTTGCGATATGTGCCTGCTTTGTCGGGGTCCTGCATGTACAGAACGCTTCGGGCTGCACGGTGGGCTGTGCTGGTCTTACCGCACCACTTCGCGCCTTCAATCAGTACGGCGCCTGCCGCGCTGAGTTCGCGTTGCAGTACGTTGTCCGATATGCGGTGCAGATAGTTCGTTTGTTTCATCTTGCGTCTCTTCGTTGCCATGGGCAGCGGGGCATTGGAGCGCTGCCGTTGCAGCTCCTTCTGCCTTGGTTTGCTGTGGCAAATATAGCTATTATTTTCTCTCCTGCAAATATGATTCCCGATTTTGGCGTGATTTCATTCCTCGTTTTGGCTTATATTCATTCCCGATTTTGGCGCACTTTTATTCCCTATTTTGGCATTTTTATGGTGCAAAGTCCATGTCCAGCACAAAAATCCCCCGCTGCAACCGGCCGCAGCGGGGGAAGATTCAAAATCGGAAGCCGCTATTTTCCTCGTACCGAAGTGGTGTACAGGTAGCGTTTGATGCTTCGCTTCGGCGTTTTCTCGAATTCGGTGGGGTAGAGCACGATTTCCGCCACCCGTTCGTAGGCCGCCAGCTGGGCGTTCAGTTCCTCCAGGTTGTTCTGCATGATGCCCGGCAGGTCGTTTTTGTCCACGCCCTCGTTCTCGGCCTGTTCGTAGTCGGGCACCACCAGCGCCCGCAGACGGCCGCCGCCCACGTCGATGACCAGCGATTCGAGCACCATGTACATGTTGTTCAGCTTGTCTTCGATTTCTTCCGGGTAGATGTTCTGCCCGCTGCCCGACAGAATCATCGTCTTCGAGCGGCCGCGGATGTAAAGCGTGCCGTCGGGGTCCATCGTGCCCATGTCGCCCGTGTGGAGCCAGCCCTCGGCGTCGAGTACCTTCTGCGTGTCCGCTTCGTTTTTGTAGTAACCCTGCATGACGTGTTCGCCGCGTACCAGGATTTCACCCGCCGTGCGTTCCGGATCGGGCGATTCGATTTTCACTTCCAGCAGGTTCTTCAGATAGGTGCCGCACGAGCCCGCCTTGAATTCGTTGTCCGGGGCGAAGCTGATAAGCGGCGCGCATTCGGTCATGCCGTAGCCGATGGTTATCGGGAAGCGGATTTTCATCAGGAACGCTTCGGTCTCCTGGTTCATCGGCGCGCCGCCCACGATGAATATCGACACGTTGCCGCCGAAAGCGTCCATCAGTTTCTTGCGGATGACCGAGTAGATGGCCGCGTTGACCAGCGGTATCTTCACCGCCAGGCTCATCGGACCTTTTTCGAGCAGCGGCAGGACTTGCTTGCGGTATACTTTTTCCAGAATCATCGGCACGCAGCAGATGATCGTGGGCCGTACTACCGACATCGCTTCGATGAGTATCTTGGGCGAGGGAATGCGTCCCAGCAGCGTGATGTGGCCTCCCACGGCCAGCGGGGCCAAAAAGTCGAACGCACAGCCGTAGGCGTGGGCCAGCGGCAGGAACGAGAGGGTCCGGCCGCCTTTCTGGAAGTAGCGCTGTCCCGTTTGGGTGTTGACCGCTTCCTTGGCGAACAGCACGTTGCCCGTCAGGTTGTTGACCGTCAGCATCACTCCTTTCGAGTAGCCCGTCGTGCCCGAGGTGTAGTTCAGCAGAATCACCCGGTCGTTGGGGATTTCCGGGTATTTGATGTCGTTGATGTTGAAGCCCCGCGGGTATTTGGCCCGGTAGTTCTTGACGATGTCGCGCTGGAATTTCGTCAGCGACTTGCCGTCGCGTTCGTAGACCGCCTGGAAGTCCGTCAGCGAGAAGACCGCTTCGATCTGGCGGATCTGTTCTTCTTCGATGACGTCCCAGAAGTTGTCGCTCAAGAAAAGCAGGCGGCTCTCCGAGTGGTTGATGATGTGGATGATGTCGTTGGGCGTGAAGTCTTGCAGAATGGGTACGATGACCGCTCCGTAGGTGATTGTGCCGATGTAGGTGATGCACCAGCGGGGGTTGTTGCGGCCTATGAGCGCTATCTTGTCGCCTTGCCTGATGCCGGCTTTCTTGAACAGCAGGTGGAGCTTGGCTATCTCCTTGGCCATTTCGTAGTACGAGAACTCCTCGTCCTTGAAATAGTCGGTCAGCGCCGGCATCTCGCGGTTTTCGCGGAAGCTCGCTTCGTAGATTTTCAGTAGGTTTTCCTGTAACATAGCGTGGAGTTCTTGTGCGCAAAAACCGGACCGGACGGAGCATCGCCCCTTGCCCGGCGGGGCATGCACCGGGCTATTCCCGGGGTGTTGCGCCGTCGTTTTTCGGTGGCGTCGGGCCGTCGGTGCGGGTGCGGCGGGTTTTCCAGATGTGGATTTTCGATTCGGTCCCCTCGCGCAGCCGTTTGATGTTCTTGCGGTGGGTCACCAGCAGCAGTATCGCAATGATGAACGAGAAGACGACAAAGGCTTTCGAGCCGTTGACCTTGGGCGAGATAAGGGTGAAGACCGGGAAGCAGCAGCCCGCAATCATCGACGAGAGCGATACGTAGTGCGAAATCATCAGCACCACGATCCAGACGCCGAAGCAGAGCAGTGCGGCCGGGGGGTAGATGCCCGTCACGGCGCCCACCAGCGTCGCCACGCCCTTGCCGCCGCGGAATCCCGCGAAGATGGGGAATATGTGGCCCAGCACGGCCGCCACCACGGCGCCGATTTTCAGATTGATGATGTCGTTGTGGCCGATCAGATCGTCGTATTGCATCAGTTCGATGACGGTCACCGCGACGAATCCTTTCAGAAAGTCGAGCGCAAAGACGGGGGCTGCGGCACGGCGGCCCAGCACGCGCAGCATGTTGGTCGTCCCGGCGTTCTTGCTGCCGTATTCGCGGATGTCGATGCCGTAGTATTTCTTGCCGATCCACACGGCGCTCGGTATCGAGCCCAGCAGATAGGCAAGCACAATCATCGTCGTAGCAGTATAAATCGTAAGTATCATAGTCCGGTTCGGTATGGTTCGTTATGCAAATATAATTAAAATTTCCATATTCGGACTTCCCGGTGCGAAAATCGGACCGCCGCAACTGCGTTTTTCATGCTCCGCCCTCTGTCATTCCGAGCCCCTGCCCGTCATTCTGCCCCCCCCCCTCCCTGTCATTCTGTGGAGCCCTCTCCCCTCTGTCATTCTGAGGAAAGGCAGTACCTTGACGAAGAATCTATTCCGGCACCGAAACCTTTACGAACAACTTGCAAGTCTCTTTTTTCTTGTACTTTCTTGTGCAAGAAAGTACCAAAGAGCTTTTGCACGGTGAAAATGGCGGCATCCGTCTTCGGTCGTTCGCTGAGCGGGCACGGAAGACTTACGCTGTTCCGAACACCCGCTCCGGGCGCTCGCTCCCTCGACGGACGAAACCCCGCCATTTCCACGAGTGCGGGATTTCGCAAGAATCATTCGCGGGCCCGGCCGGGGCGGTCGCGCAACGTATCGTCCCGACATTTTGAGCCCCTCTCCTCTTTCTTTTCTCAGAAAGGCCCCTTGTTTTTCAATTTTTCCGAAGATGAATCTTCGGTTTAGGCAGGCTGCGCCTCGGGAAAATGCAAACTCCGTTTGCTTTTCCGCTCGGCTTGCACTACTTTGCGAGAGATGAACTCTCGCTTAGGCAGGCTGCGCCTCGACAATGCTCAAATAAATTTGGCATTGTTCTCGGCTTGCACTACCTTTGCATTCCTAAACTTTTGTTGCTATGGATGCCAAGTCTTTGCTTGAGCCGATGCGCTCGTGGGCGTGGTGGCGCACGTGGGTTCTTATTTTGCTGGGCTGTTCGATCATGGGCGCGGGGTTCGTCCTCTTCATCAATCCCTACAACTTCGTTCCCGGCGGCGTCTATGGCATGGGCATCGTCTTGCACAATATCTTCCCCTCGGTCCAGGTCGGTACGTTCGGTTACATGTTCGACGTGCCTCTCATGCTGACGGCTCTGTGGATTTTCGGCGGCCATTTCGGTACACGTACCGTCGTGGCCGCGTTCTATACGCCCGGTTTCATGAACATCCTCACCCGGTTGGTCTATCCCGACCAGGCGGCTGTCGAGTCGCTCGATCCCGCGCTGCTTCTGAACGGCTATCTCGACCTCTCCAACGACCTGTTGCTCACCTGCATCATGGGTGCCGTCTGGGTCGGTATCGGGCAGGGGCTCGTCGTGCGGCAGCAGGCTACGACCGGGGGTACCGACATCGTCGGCATGCTGTTGCAGAAGTTCTGCGGCATCAAGTTCTCCACGGGTATCTTCCTCGCCGACGGGTTCGTCGTCATCTCGGGTTTGGCCGTCATCGGTTTCGGGCTCGGTACGGGCGAGGCGTCGTCCAACGGGTGGATGCTCACGCTCTATTCGCTGCTGATGATCTACGCTTCGTCGCGCGTGGTCGCCTACATGCTCGACGGCGCATCCTACGACAAGCTGCTCTTCATCATCAGCGACCACCACGACCCGCTCAAGAAGTTCATCATCGAGGAGCTGGACCGCAGTGCTACCTATATCAAGTCCAAGGGCATGTACACCGATACCGTCCGCGATATGATTTTCCTGGTCGTCAGCCGGAAGGAGGTGCGGCAGGTCCAGCACAAAATCAAGGAGATCGACCCGCGGGCTTTCGTCGTCGTCACCGACGCCTACGAGACTTTCGGCGAGGGTTTCAAGCAGTTCCCCGAGAAGAACGAAATACAGGCCGAATAGCGCGGCTGCGTGTCATTCTGTAGCGAAGCGAAGAATCTGTTAAAATGTTTAATCCTCCTTTCACCTTTCATTTTTCACTTTGAACCTTAGTGTAAATACCTTGCGTCCCCTCGCGGGTGCCGGGCGCAGGCTCTACGTCGAGACCTACGGCTGCCAGATGAACGTCGGCGATTCGGAAATCGTCGTCTCCATCATGCAGCAGGAGGGTTTCGTCCATACCGAGGTGCCCGACGAGGCCGATGTCGTGCTCATCAATACCTGTTCCATCCGCGACAACGCCGAGCAGCGTATCTGGGGACGTCTGGCCGAAATGCGGCGTTTGCGCAAGGCCAGGCCGTCGCTTATAGTCGGCGTCATCGGGTGCATGGCCGAGCGGCTCAAGGAGAAGCTAACCGAGGGGCCTGCCGGGGTCGACGTCGTCGCCGGGCCCGACGCTTACCGCGATTTGCCGCGTTTGGTCCGCGAGGCCGAGGCGGGCGGCAAGGGGGTCAACGTGCTGCTTTCTTCCGAGGAGACTTACGCCGAAATCGCCCCCGTGCGGCTCGACAAGAACGGCGTCAGCGCGTTCGTTTCCATCATGCGCGGGTGCAACAATTTCTGTTCCTACTGCGTCGTGCCTTATACCCGCGGCCGGGAGCGGAGCCGCGACCCCGAGACCATCCTCGCCGAGGTCCGGACCCTTTTCGACAACGGTTACCGCGAGGTCACGCTCCTCGGGCAGAACGTCAATTCCTATCGCGCCGGGGAGGTCGACTTCCCCGAGCTCGTGCGGCGCACGGCGTTGGTTTCGCCCCTTTTGCGCGTCCGGTTCGCCACGTCGCATCCCAAGGACATGAGCGACCGTTTGCTCGAAGTCATGGCTTCGATGCCCAACGTCTGCCGTTCGATTCATCTGCCCGCCCAGTCGGGTGCCACGTCGATGCTCGAACGCATGAACCGCAAGTATTCGCGCGAGTGGTACCTCGGCCGCATCGCCGCCATCCGGCGCTACATGCCCGACTGCGGTATCACGACCGATTTGATTGCAGGTTTTTCCGGCGAGACCGAGGAGGAGCACGCCCGGACCCTTTCGCTCATGCGCGAGGTGGGCTACGACTTCGCCTTCATGTTCAAATATTCCGAGCGTCCCGGTACCTTCGCATCGAAGCACCTGCCCGACGACGTGCCCGACGACGTGAAGTCGCGGCGTTTGCAGGAAATCATCGCCTTGCAGAACGAGCTCGGCCGCCAAAGTTATCTGCGCGACGTGGGCAAGGAGTTCGAGGTGTTGGTCGAGGGCGTTTCCAAGCGCGACGCCGGCCAGCTCTCGGGCCGTACTTCGCAGAACAAGGTCGTTGTCTTCGACCGCGGTTCGCACAGCATCGGCGATTACGTCCGCGTGCGCATCACGGGGTGCACTTCGGCTACGCTGTTCGGCGAGGAAGTCGCCGGGGGCAATTAAAAATGAAAAATTAAGAATTAAAAATTGTTCGCAGTCCGCTCTTTGCCCGACATGGCATTCATGCCGTCGTTCCGAGCGCAGCGAAGAATCTAATATAAAATAATAAAAGACATATGCGATTCGACGAACTCGACCTGGAGGATGAAATCCTCGACGGTCTCTACGATATGAATTTCAGCGAGATGACCCCCGTGCAGGAGCACACCATTCCGGTCATCCTCTCCGGGCGCGACATCATCGGCTGCGCCCAGACCGGTACGGGCAAGACCGCGGCCTACACCTTGCCGCTTCTGAACCGGCTGCTCATCGAGGGCAACCCCGACAACGTCATCAAGTCGGTCATCATCGTGCCCACGCGCGAGCTTGCGCAGCAGATCGACCAGCAGTTCCAGGGTTTCTCCTATTATCTGCCCGTCTCCACGACGGTCGTCTACGGCGGCGGCGACGGCAAGGGCTGGGACGTCCAGAAGCGGGGCATGCTCATGGGTTCCGACGTGGTCATCGCCACTCCGGGCCGGATGATTTCGCACCTTCAGAACAGCGGCATCGACCTTTCGCGCGTCGAGTGCCTGATTCTCGACGAGGCCGACCGCATGCTCGACATGGGTTTCAGCGACGACATCATGAAAATCGTCTCCTACATGCCCAAGGAGCGGCAGACCATCATGTTCTCGGCCACCTTGCCCCCGAAAATCCGCGAGCTGGCCAAGACCATCCTGCGCAATCCCGCCGAGGTCAACATCGCCATTTCCAAGCCCAACGAGGCCATCGACCAGTCGGCCTATGTTTGTTACGAAAGCCAGAAGCTCGGCATCATCCGCGAGCTTTTCGCGCAGCCCGCCGATTTCAAGACCATCATCTTCTCCTCGTCGAAGCTCAAGGTCAAGGAGCTGGCCCATACGCTCAAGCGCATGAAGCTCAACGTCGCCGCCATGCACTCCGATTTGGAGCAGGCCCAGCGCGAGGAGGTGATGCTCGCTTTCAAGAACAACAAAATCAATATCCTGGTCGCTACGGACATCGTCGCGCGCGGTATCGACATCGAGGACATCGGCCTGGTCATCAACTACGACGTGCCCCACGACCCCGAGGACTACATCCACCGTATCGGCCGCACCGCCCGTGCCGCCGCAACAGGCAGCGCCATTACGTTCGTCAGCGAGGACGAGCAGGGCAAGTTCCACCAGATCGAGAAGTTCATCGAGCGCGACGTCCGCAAGGCCGACCTGCCCGAATCGGTGGGCGAGGGGCCCAAGTACGCTCCCTCCGAGAACCGCGGGCGTGGCGGGCGTGGACGTTCCGGTTCCGGACGCGGTGGCCGTGACCGGGGCGGGCGCAAGCGGAGCGGACAGAAGTCCGGCGGTTCCGCAGCTGCACAGTCTTCGGCCGAGCAGCCCGTCAATCCTGCTGCCGCCGCTCCTGCCGACAGCGACCACGCTTCGGGCCGCGGCGAGGGTAACCGCGGGTCTCGCGACCGCAAGCGGCGGCATCGCGGTGGGCGCAAACATCGGCGCCCCGTTCAGTCCCAGGAGGATTAAAACGTTTTAGCAGGCTGTTCCCGCCGTTCTCCGGGCGGTATGGCCGCTTTTTTGATAGTATGTCTCGGATAATAATGATAAGGATGAAAAAAAATGTTATTTTGGCTGCTGGCGTTGGTTTCGGCAGCAGCGATGCAGGCTTGCGATGACCACGACGACGACCGTCACCTGCTTCCGCATCAGCTTCCGCAGGCCGTGACGGAGTTCATTGCGCAGCAATATCCCGGCTCCCGCATCATCGGGGGCGAGCGGGAGCGGAATCCGCTGTACGTGTTGGAGGTCGACATTGTCGACGGCACGGCTTTGCGCGAGGTGCGTTTCGACGCTGCGGACCGATGGGTGCAGACCAAGACCGAAATTCTGCTGAGCGAAGTTCCGCCCGTCGTGCTGGATGCCTTGCGCGCTTCGCAGTACGGGACTTGGCGGATCGACGAGGTCGACCATTATGCCAGTCCCGCGCGCGAGTGGTACCGGTTCGAGTTGGACGATCCGGTTTCGGGCCGGGAGGCGGAGGTCGATATGCTCCCCGACGGGACATTCATTTAGCCTTGCGGTTTTCGCTGTTGTGCGGCGGTCGGGATACGGCCGCCGCTTTTTTGCCGCGCGTTGTTAAAACGTTTTAGCAAGCTCCGGTTAAGTAATGCGCGGCGCCCGGCTTGTGCTTTAACCAGCCGGGTCCGCGAATGGCTCTTGCGAAATCCCGCACTCGTGGAAATGGCGGGGTTTCATTCGTCGAGGGAGTGAGCGCCCGGAGCGGGTGTTCGGAACAGCGTAAGTCTTCCGTGCCCGCTCAGCGAACGAGTGAAGACGGATGCCGCCATTTACACCGTGCAAAAGCTCTTTGGTACTTTCTTGCACGAGAAAGTACGAGAAAAAAAGAGACTTGCGAGTTGCTTGCAAAGGTTTCGGGGAGAACAGATTTTTAACTCCGTTCAGAATGACTTTGTATTAGATTCTTCGTCGGTCTTGCGACCTCCTCAGAATGACAGAAGGGGAGGGCTCCGCAGAATGACAGGAGCGGTGGATGGCGGAATGACAAGCGGGCCGAATGCAAGCCCTTCGCTATTGCTTGTGCTGTATGTCGCAGGCGCCGCAGTTGCCTGTGCATCCGTTTTGCGCGGGGTCCGGGGCGCAGTCGGCCGTGCCGTCGGCTTCGCGGGTCTCCTGGACGGCGCATTTGATGCCCAGGCGCTGCATGTTCTTGTTGGTCGAGATTTCCGAGTCGATATGGCGGCCCTTGAATATCAGCGTCAGCGACATTCCCGCCACGAAAAATCCCACGGCTCCTATCGCGCAAAGTACGACTGTCGTCCACGTTGGCATAATATTGGATTTTTAGCTGCCGAAATTTTGGCTTTCGCCGACAAATGTATACATTTGTAAGATAAATTGCAAAATCGTGTCCGTTCGGAGCCTGCGGGGCTGCGGCGGGCCTGAATCCAAGCAGCGCCATGAAAATCGTGATAGCGGGTGCGGGCGAGATGGGCAGCCATCTGGCCCGGATGTTGAGCGGCCACGGCCACGACATCACCATCGTCGACAGCGACCAGAAGCTCCTCTCGGAGGTGGGCAGTCTGGCCGACGTCATCACCGTCGAGGGCGATTCCACCACCTTCGCTACCTTGCGCAGGGCTTCGGTGCGCCGCTGCGACCTCTTCATCGCCGTCAACCACGAGGAGAACGTCAACATCGTCGCCGCCATGCTCGCCAAGAAGCTCGGCGCCAAGAAGTCCATCGCCCGTATCGACAACAACGAGTATCTCGAACCCAACAACAAGGAGGTCTTCATCGACATGGGCATCGACTACCTCTTTTATCCCGAGAAGGTCGCCGCCCGCGAGGTCATCAACCTCCTGGGGCATACCTCCACTACCGAGTACGTCGATTTTTCGAGCGGCAAGCTCTCGCTCGTCGTCTTCCGGCTCGAGCCCGCTTCGCCGTTGGTCGGCACCGACCCCGGTGCCTCCGAGGAGGACGACGCGCCGTTGGGTTACCGGACCGTCGCCATTACGCGGTGCGGGCAGACCATCATCCCCCGCAGCGGCGAGCAGCTCGCCGAAGGCGACGTCGTCTATATCATTGCGCGGCAGGACGCTGTGAGCGAGGTTATGGAGTTCTCGGGGCGTTCCAACGTCGAGATCAAGAACATGATGATTCTCGGCGGGTCGCGCATCGGCATACGGATTGCGACCGAATTGCAGAGCGAGGTCAACATCAAGTTGGTCGACTACAACGCCGACAAGGCTTACCGGTTGGCCGAGATGCTCGACAAGACGCTTATCATCAACGAGGACGGGCGCAACACCGAGGCCATGCTCGAAGAGGGGTTGGCCAACATGGACGCTTTCGTGGCCGTCACCGGACGCAGCGAGACCAACATCCTGGCCGCCATGCTCGCCCGGCAAATGGGGGTCAAGAAGGTGATCGCCGAGGTCGAGAACCTCAATTACATCAACCTCGCCGAGTCCATCGGCATCGACACCATCATCAACAAGAAGCTCGTCACGGCGTCCAATATCTTCCGGTTCACCATGTCGACCGACGTGCAGGCCATCAAGTGCCTGACGGGCAGCGACGCCGAGGTGCTGGAGTTCATCGTCAAGCCCAATTCGCCCGCTACCAAGGCGCGCATCCGCGATTGGGGGCTTCCCGAGGACGTCATCGTGGGCGGTATCGTGCGCGGCGACAAGGCGTTCATCGCCGTCGGCAACATGGAGGTCAATCCTTACGACCGCGTGGTGATTTTCGCCATGCCCGCGTCGGTGAGCAAGGTGGGTTATTTTTTCAATTAGCAAAGCAGCAGGGTTATGTCATTGCGCAGTACGATATGCAGGGCTTGGTTTTCGCAGCGGTTGAAAGCCATCGACCGTTTCCGGCGCCATCCCGCCGAGACCCAGGAGCGGATGTTCCGTCAGTTGGTGGACCGGGGGCTCGGTACGGCTTTCGGCAAGCGGTACGGCTTGTCGGCGGCCCGGACTCCCGCGCATTTCTGCGCCTTGGTTCCCGTGTTCGATTACGATTCGTTCAAGCCGTGGATCGAGCGCATGGTCGCGGGCGAGCGCAACGTCGCCGCTCCCGGCCGCGTCGGTCTCTTCGCCCGGTCGTCGGGGACCACGTCGGACCGCAGCAAGTATATCCCCGTCACGCGCGAGTCGCTTTGGTGGAACCATACGCTCGGCATGCGCGATCTGGCCGCGCTCGTCGCCGATGCCAATCCCCGCACCCGCATGTTCGACGGCAAGACCCTCACGTTGGGCGGGTCGTGCCGCCGCGAGGGGCGCAACCTCGTCGGCGACCTCTCGGCCTTGCTGATTCACGAGACGGCTTTTCTCAGCCGCGGGATCCGGGCTCCCAGGAGTTCTACGGCCATCATCTCCGATTTCGACCGCAAGGCCGAGGCTATCGCCCGCGAGTGTTCCGGGCAGCATATCGTGGCGTTCGCCGGCGTTCCGTCGTGGAATCTGGCGTTGATGCGCCGCGTGCTGGAGTTCACCGGCAAGAGCAACTTGCTGGAGGTGTGGCCCGATTTGGAGCTGTTCGCCCACGGGGGCGTCGAGTTCGCTCCCTACCGCCGTTCGTTCGAGGCGCTGATTCCTTCGCCCGGCATGCGCTACATGGAGACTTACAACGCTTCGGAGGGCTTCTTCGCGCTGGCCGACGACCCGCAGCGCGACGACATGCTGCTGATGCTCGATTACGGCACTTATTTCGAGTTCCGCGACGGACATACCGTCCTGCCGTTGGCAGGGGTTCGGCCGGGCCGCAGTTACGCCATGATCATCTCCTCCAACAACGGGCTGTGGCGCTACGAAATCGGCGACCGCGTGGAGTTCACGTCGACCGACCCTTACCGCATCCGTTTCGCCGGGCGTACGCGTCAGTACATCAATGTCTTCGGCGAGGAGCTCATAGTCGAAAACGCCGACCGTGCCCTGGCCGAAGCCTGCACCCGCACGGGGGCCGTCGTCACGGAGTACAGCGTGGCGCCGCTTTACATGTCGCTCAGCGAGCGGGGCGCCCACGAGTGGTTCGTCGAGTTCGGCCGGCAGCCCGACGACCTGGAGCGGTTCGCCGCGGCGCTCGACGAGGCCTTGCGGAGCGTCAATTCCGATTACGACGCCAAGCGGCAGACCACCCTGGAGCGTCAGCACCTGACGGTCGTGGCGCCGGGGACCTTCATGGGCTGGATGCAGTCCCGCGGCAAGAACAAGGTGCCGCGGCTGGTCAACGACCGCCGCGTGGCCGACGACCTGCTGAAGTTCGTGTCGGAAAGCGCGCAAGTTTGAACCCCGGTCATGAAAGGTTGCTGGAACGTGCCGACCTGAACGCCGCCGCATGATTTTGAATTTTTAATTCTTAATTTTTAATTAATGTATATTGCCATTGCCGGTAACATCGGAAGCGGAAAGACCACGCTGACCCAAATGCTGACCGAGCGCTATTGCGCCAAAGCCTATTACGAAGAGAGCGACAACCCCTACATCGGCGACTTCTACAACGACATGAACCGCTGGTCGTTCAACCTTCAGATTTCGTTCCTCGGGAGCCGTATCCAGCAGACCATGGAGATGCTCGGCGACAGCCGGAAGGGCATCATCTTCCAGGACAGGACCATCTACGAGGATGCCCACATCTTCGCCGACAACCTCCACGAAATGGGGCTCATGTCGTCGCGCGACATCGAGACCTACATGAAGATTTTCCGGCTCATCACAACGCTGATTCCGCGGCCCGACCTGCTGATTTACCTCCGGGCGGGCGTTCCGACGCTCATTTCGCAGATTCGCAAGCGCGGGCGCGATTACGAGATGAATATCGACGAGGCCTACCTGCGGCGGCTCAACAACAAGTACAATCATTGGATCGATAATATCTACGAGGGCGACATGCTCGTCATCGACAAGGACCACGAGGATTTCGTTTCGGACGCCGCCGTGTTCGAGCGTATCTGCGCCCGCATCGACGCCCTCGGCGTGAAATAGCATGGAGCTTCCCGTCGCTTTCGCCGGGCGCGTCGTCCGCGACCTCGGGCCCGAAGAGGGGGCCGCGCTTTGTGCGGCGCTCGACGGCGTGCCGCCCGTGAGCGTCCGGCTTCATCCCGCCAAGTGCGGCGATGCCGGGGCTTTGCTGCGGCGTCTCGGAGCCTGCGGACGGGTGCCCTGGTGTGCCGACGGGCACTACCTGGCTGAGCGGCCGCAGTTCACGTTCGACCCCGCGTTCCATGCCGGGGCTTATTACGTGCAGGAGGCTGCTTCGCAGTTCGTCGGGCGGTTGGTCGGCGACGTCGCCGGGCGGCGGGTGCTCGATCTTTGTGCGGCTCCCGGCGGCAAGACGACTTTGTACGCTTCGCTCGTGGGACCCGAGGGGCTGGTCGTCGCCAACGAGATAGACCGCCGCCGGGCTTCGGTCCTCGCCGACAACGTGCGCAAGTGGGGCACGGGCAACGTGGCGGTCACGACCTGCGAGCCCAAGGCGCTGGGGGAGTTCGAGAATTGGTTCGACGCGGTGGCCGTCGACGCTCCGTGTTCGGGCGAGGGGATGTTCCGCAAGGACCCCGCTTCGCGCGGCGAGTGGAGCGAGGGCAATGTGCGGTTGTGCGCCGCGCGGCAGGATGCGATTCTGCGCGAAGCGTGGCGCGCACTGAAACCCGGCGGGAGGTTGATTTACAGCACCTGCACCTTCAACCGCGACGAGGACGAGGGAACGCTCGAACGGATGCTCGCATGGGCGGGCGACGAGGTGGCCGAAGCCGCCGTGCCCGAAGTTGGGGCGGAGTGGGGCATCGTCTGCGGGCAGGTCGGGGCGTTCCGGACCTATCGGTTTTTCCCGCACAGGGCCTGCGGCGAGGGCTTTTTTGCCGCCGTGGCCTGCAAGTCGCCGGACCTCGGCGGCCGGATGCGGAGCCCTAAGGCCCGCCGAACGCTTTTCGGGCAGGCCGACAAAGGAGCCGTGGCCGAATTGGGCCGTTGGGTGCGGGAGCCTGCCGCCATGCGTTTCGTGACGGTGGGCGATACGTTCTACGGCTGGCCTGCCGCGCAGGCCGAGGCCGTGCGGACCCTCTCCGAAGCGCTGCCCGTCATCTGCTCGGGCGTGGCGATGGGGCAGCTGTTCAAAGGGCGGCTCAAGCCCGACCCGGCGCTGGCCTTTTTCGTGGGTCTCGACCGCGCGGCGGTGCCTGTGGCGGAGTTCGGCCCCGACGAGACGCTAAGCTATCTGCGGCGGGCGGAGGTGCGGCCCGACGCGTTGGCCGAGGGGATGAATCTGGTGTGTGCCGAGGGGCGGGCCCTGGGCTTCGCCAAGCGCATAGGAGGCAGGGTGAACAATCTGTATCCCAATTCGTTGAGGATACTCAAACAATAGCGAACCGTCATTCTGAGGAGCAGAGCGACGAAGAATCTTTCATATCAATTCAATCGGACGAAGCCGTGGCCGAAAAACTTTTTTATTCGATGGGCGAGCTGGCCGAGATGTTCGACGTCAAGACGTCGCTCATCCGCCATTGGGAATCGCAGTTCAGCGTGCTGAAGCCCAAGCGCAACAAGAAGGGCAACCGCCTTTTTTCTCCGCAGGACGTGGAGAACCTCAAGGTCATCTACCACCTGGTCAAGGAGCGCGGCATGACGCTC
Organism: uncultured Alistipes sp.; assembly: GCA_948736885.1. Next base: position 60,308 of record CAPXWY010000001.1, on the reverse strand, counting down.
GACGGGGCCAAGAAAGCCATGAAGCGCCGCGCCGCCGGAGGGGCCGACGACCCCATCAAGCGCGAGGCCGAGCTGATGACCCGCCTGCGCCATATCCGGGCGCTGCTGGTCGAGGTGCGCGAGGACCTCAAGACGGGCGGCGAGGGGGTGGTCGCCGACGAGGAGCATGCGGCCGAAGCACCTGCCGCGCAGGACGTTGCGCCGCGCCGTAAGCCCGTTGTCAAAATCGAGCCCGAAACGCCCGCCGGGGAGCCCGCCGCGGCGGCCGATGCCCCTGCGGAGAAGAAGCCGCGCGCCGCGCGCCGTCCCCGCCGCAAGCCGGAGGAGGGCGAGAACAAGGAACTTTTCGCCTTTTACGAACAGTCGTTATTCTGAGCCGATGAAAATCAAGCAAATAACCGACGTCATCGAGCGGTTCGCGCCGCTCGCATGGCAGGCCCCCTACGACAATGCCGGGCTCATCGTCGGGCGTCCCGACGACGAGGTGCATGCTGCGCTGCTGGCCGTCGATGTCACCGACGAGGTGCTGGACGAAGCCGAGCGCGAGGGCTGCGACCTCGTTATTACCCATCATCCGATTGTCTTCCATGCGCTGAAACGTTTCAACTCGGCCGACATGGTGCAGCGCTGCGTCGAGCGCGCCATCCGCCGCGGCATTGCGCTTTATGCCTGCCACACCAACCTCGACAGCGCCCCCGGCGGCATGAGCTGGTACCTGGCCGGGCAGCTGGGCGTTGAGAACCTGCGGGTGCTGGAGCCTTCCGACGCCGACGCCAAGGTGGGTTTCGGGGTCGTCGGCGAGCTGCCGGAGCCGATGGCTGCGGCCGGTTTCATGCGGCTGCTTCAGAAAGAACTGGCTGTCAAGGCCATCCGCCACAGCGACATCGTCCGCGACGAGGTGCGCCGTGTAGCCGTCTGCACCGGGGCCGGGGCTTCGCTCATCGGTGCCGCCCGGGCCGCCGGGGCCGATTTCTACGTCACGGCCGACCTCAAGTACAACGACTTCATGACCCCCGATTCGGCCCTCACGGTGGCCGACGTGGGACACTTCGAGAGCGAATATTGCGCAATTCGGCTGCTGTTTGACATTTTATCGAAAAATTTGCTTACCTTTGCGCTCCGCAGGAGCGCGTGCACGCGCAATCCGGTGAACTATTGGGTTTAATTAGGTTCAAAATCATTACGACATCATATGGCTACACAGAAGAAGACCGCCGAGGCCGATTACTCGATGCAGGAGAAGATCCTGGCGCTCTACGAACTGCAGCGTATCGACAGCAGGATCGACGAGATCAACAAGGTCAAGGGCGATCTGCCGTTGGAGGTGCAGGACCTCGAGGACGAGATGGCGGGCATGCGGACCCGCGTCGACAAGATCAACGCCGAAATCGAGGAGCTCAACGCCCTGATCAAGCAGCGCAAGCGCGAGACCGACCAGGCCAAAATCATGATTGCCAACTACAAGGAGCAGCAGAACAACGTGCGCAACAACCGCGAGTTCGACGCCATCACCAAGGAAATCGAATACCAGGAGCTGGAAATCGAACTGGCCGACAAGCGGCTCAAGGAGTATGCCGCCGGCATCAAGAGTAAGAAGGTGCTCTTGGAGGAGGCCGAGGCGCTCAGCAGCGAGCGGGCCGCCGACCTGGAAGCCAAGAAGAGCGAGCTGGAGGGTATCGAGGCCGAGACCGCGCCGCAGGTCGCCGAGTTCGGGGCGCAGGCCGAGAAAATCCGGGCCAAAATCGACGAGCGTCTGCTGGTCGCCTACGAGCGTATCCGCCGCAACGTCCACAACGGGCTGGCCGTCGTGACGGTTAAGCGCGATGCCTGCGGCGGCTGCTTCAACCGAATCCCGCCCCAGCGTCAGGCCGACATCCGCCAGGGCAAGAAAATCATCATCTGCGAATACTGCGGCCGTATCCTCGTCGCCGACCCCGAGCCGGCGAAGGAGTAGCGCAGCTGCATTGCGTTCCGACAGCCGGAGCCCCAGCGGGTTCCGGCTGTCTTGCGTTTCATTGTTGCCACGGCCCGGCCCTCGCAGTCATGTTAATTTATTAACATGGAAAATTTTTCCGACTTTTACAAATAATCCTTAACTTTGCGAAGTTGTAATTTCGGACTTAAATTGCCATAGATGAAAATCGCTATAGCCCAGTTGAATTATACCGTCGGCGATGTGGACGGCAATGCGTCGAAAATCATCGGCGCGATCCACAAGGCGAAAGCCAGGAATGCGGACCTGGTGATTTTCGCCGAGCAGGCGCTGAGCGGAACGCCGGGTTTCGACCTGCTGCGTAAGACCACTTTCCTGGAGTTGTGCGAGGAGGCGCTGGTAGAAATCGCGTCGTGCTGCGACGGCATCGCCGCCATCGTGGGGCTTCCGCTCCTCACGGCCGACGGCACGGTCAGCGCCGCGGCGCTCATCCAAGACCGCAAGGTGCTGCGGTACGTCGGCAAGAAATACATCACGGCCCGTCGCGAGATGGGTTTTCTCGTTCCGTCCAAAGGGTTCGAGTATGTCACGGTCAAGGGCCGCAAGTGCGCCGTCATCGTCGGCGATGACCTGAGCCGCGAGCGCGATTTCGACCGTTCGGTCGATACGATTATCTCCATCAACGCCCGCAAGTACGGCAAGGGAACCATGACCCGGCGTTACGAGATGATGCGCAACCTCTCGTTCGTCGAGGGCAAGAACCTCGTGCTGGTCAACCAGGTCGGGGGTGCTACCGACATCGTCTACGACGGTACGTCCGGAGCGTTCAACAGCCGCGGCGAGCTCGTGCTGATGATGAAAAGTTTCGAGGAGGATTTCCGGGTCTTCGATACCCGTTCCAAGGGCGAGCCGGTCACTATCCCTTCGTCCGGCGACCGCACACGGATGGTCTACGAGGCTGCGCGGTGCGGCCTGCGCGATTTCTTCCTCAAGAACGGTTACAAGAAAGCCTGCATCGGCCTTTCGGGCGGTATCGACTCCGCCGTGGTGGCGTGTCTGGCCGCCGATGCGCTCGGCCGGGAGAATGTCCGGGCCTTGTTGATGCCCTCGCCTTTCTCGTCCGAAGATTCGGTCGAGGATGCCAAGGAGTTGGCCGTGCGGTTGGGTATCGAGTACAACGTCATCCCCATTTCCGAAATCTATACAAGCGTCATCGACACGCTCAAGCCCGTCATCGGCGGCACCGAGTTCGACGCTACGGAGGAGAATATACAGACCCGCATCCGCACCATCCTCTTGATGGCCGTGCAGAACAAGAACGACTATATCCTGCTCAATTCGTCCAACAAGAGCGAGAACGCGCTGGGTTTCTGTACCCTCTACGGCGATACGGCGGGCGCTTTCAGCCCCACGGGCGACCTCTACAAGGGGGAAATCTACGACATGGCCCGCTATATCAACCGCACGCAGGGCGAGCCTATTCCCGAAAACATCCTTAAAAAGGAACCGTCGTCCGAGCTGCATCCCGGGCAGAAGGACACCGATATTTTGCCGCCCTACGAGGTGGTCGACGCCATTCTGTTCCGCATGATCGAGGAGGGACAGCACCGCGAGGAGATCATCAACGCCGGATTCGATTCCGAGGTCGTCGAGAAAATCCACGCCATGATCATGCGCAACGAGAAGAAGCGCTACCAGTTCCCGCCCGTGCTGCGGCTGTCGATGTGTTCGTTCGGCCACGAGCGGTTGATGCCGCTGACCAACAAATACGGGGACTGAGACCGTGGCGGAACTGATAGAACATAGCGGGACCGTCGAACGCACGGAAGCCGGAAAAGTCTTCGTGCGGATTACTTCGCACAGCGCCTGCGGGACGTGCAGCGCGCGGCAGGCCTGCGGGCTGGCCGAGACGCAGGAAAAAATCGTCGAGGTGGCCGCTTCCGAGGCCGGGGCGTTCGCTCCGGGCGATGCCGTGACCGTGGGGGTCCGGCGCCGCATCGGGATTTTGTCGGTCGCTCTTGCCTATGGCGGGGCGCTCGTCGTTTTGCTGGCCGTGCTGGGCCTTACGGTCGGCGCGGCAGGGTGGAGCGAGGACCGCGGCGCGCTGGCATCGCTCGGGGCCGTGCTCCTATATTATATGGTATTGTGGCTTTTCCGCCGTCGTATCGAACACACAATTCAATTTACAATAACTAAAAACTAATGGAAGTATTACTTTACACCATCCTGACGCTCTGTGTCCTGGGAGTACTTTCCGCCGTGATCCTCTACTTCGTCGCGCAGAAGTTCCGCGTCGAGGAGGACCCGCGCATCGACCAGGTGGAGAAGATGCTGCCCGGTGCCAACTGCGGCGGCTGCGGATTCGCCGGTTGCCGCGGCATGGCCGACGCGCTGGTCAAGAACGACGATATTTCGGCGCTCTTCTGTCCGGTGGGCGGCGGCGACTGCATGAAGTCCATCGCGGCCTACCTGGGTAAGGCGGCGGCCGAGAAGGAGCCGCAGACCGCTACGGTCCGCTGCGGCGGCACGTGCGAGAAGCGTCCCCGGACCAACGAGTACAACGGGGCCCGTTCGTGCGCCGTTGCTTCGTCGCTCTATGTCGGCGAGACGGGCTGTTCGTTCGGCTGTCTGGGCTTCGGCGACTGCGTGACGGTCTGTGCGTTCGATGCCATTCATATCAATCCTGCGACCGGGCTTCCCGAGGTCGACCCCGAGAAGTGCACCGCCTGCGGTGCCTGCGTGAAGGCGTGCCCCAAGGCCATCATCGAGCTGCGCAAGAAGTGGCCCAAGGACCGCGCCGTCTACGTGTCGTGCGTATCCAAGGACAAGGGCGCTGTCGTCATGAAAGCCTGCAAGGCCGGCTGCATCGGCTGCGGCAAGTGCGAGAAAGTCTGCCAGTTCGGTGCCATCACCGTCGAGAACAACCTCGCCTACATCGACCCGCAGAAGTGCAAGCTCTGCCGCAAGTGCGTCAACGAGTGCCCCACGGGTGCCATCAAACTGGTCAACATGGAGCCCCTGCCCAAGGAGCCCAAGGCTCCCGCCGAAAAAGCCGCTCCTGCTGCGCCCGCTGCCGGAAAGGCTGCCAAGGCTGAATAAGAAATCGTTCAATCATGTACCGAGGATCGATAGTGTCGGTTTTGCCGCGTTAGCGGCACCAAGTCCCCTCCGAGGAGGGGATTTAGGGGAGGGTCGGACCTGAATACGCGGCCCGCGGCCGCGAGCAACAGCGCTCGAACCTGCGATTCGGACCGGAAACGGACCCTCGGTACAAAGAAAGGATACATACCTATGAAAACATTTCCAATGGGCGGAGTTCATCCGTCGGAAAACAAGCTGAGCTGCGGCAAGCCCGTCGAGGTGCTTCCGTTGCCCGAGACGGTGATGATTCCGCTGGCCCAGCATATCGGCGCGCCCGCCGTGGCCAAGGTCGCCAAGGGCGACAAGGTCCTCACCGGGCAGCTTATCGCCGAGGCGGGCAGTTTCATGTCGGCCAACATCCATTCGCCCGTCTCGGGTACCGTCGCGGCTGTGGACATGCAGCCCAACGGGCAGGGTCTGCGTCAGATGATGATTACCATCAAGCGCGAGGGCGACGAGTGGGCCGAGGGCATCGACCGTTCGGAGACGCTCGTCAAGGAGTGCAGTCTGTCGGCCGAGCAGATAATCGCCAAAATCAAGGACGCCGGCATCGTCGGCATGGGCGGCGCCACGTTCCCCACGCACGTCAAGCTCTCCGTGCCTCCGGGCAAGAAAGCCGACGCGCTGATTATCAACGGTGTGGAGTGCGAGCCTTACCTCACCTCCGACCACCGTACCATGTTGGAGCACGGCGAGGAGCTGCTTGTCGGCGTTTCGATTCTGATGAAGGCCATCGGCGTAGACCGCGCTTTCATCGGCATCGAGAACAACAAGCCCGACGCCATCGCCCATCTCTCCAAACTCGTCAAGGAGTACCACGGCGTCGAGGTCGTGCCCCTCAAGGTGCGTTATCCGCAAGGCGGTGAGAAGCAGTTGATTGCCGCCGTGACGGGCCGTCAGGTTCCGCCGCCGCCCGCACTGCCCATCGACGTGGGGGCTGTGGTCTGCAACGCGTCGACCACGCTGGCCGTTTACTACGCTGTGCAGAAGAACAAACCGCTCATCGAACGCGTCGTTACTATTACCGGCAAGAGCGTCAAGGAGCCCAAGAACCTCTTGACGCGCATGGGTACGCCTATTCAGTCGCTTATCGACGCCGCAGGCGGTCTGCCCGCCGACGCAGGCAAGGTCATCAACGGCGGTCCCATGATGGGCCGTGCGATGGTCAACCTTGCGTCGCCCGTCACGAAAGGCTGCTCGGGCATCACCGTTCTGAGCGGCCGCGATGCCGTGCGCCGCGATGCCTCGCAGTGTATCAAGTGCGCCAAGTGCGTGGCTGCCTGCCCGATGGGTCTGGAGCCCTACTACCTCTCCAAAATGACCCAGAAGAAGAACTGGGACGAGCTGGAAGCGCAGATGATCACTTCGTGCATCGAGTGCGGCTGCTGCCAGTCGACCTGTCCGTCGTACCTGCCCCTGCTGGACTGGATCCGCTTGGGCAAACAGAGCGTCATGGGCATCATCCGCCAGCGCGCCGCCGCGGCAGCACCTAAAAAGTAGCGCGGTGCCAACCAAGTAAAGTAAAAAACGATATAATAATATGGCTAACAAACTTATCGTCGCTCCCGCTCCGCACGTGCAGACCATGCAGTCCACGGGCCGGATCATGCGCGACGTCGTCATCGCGCTCGTGCCGGCGCTGATCGTCTCGACGGTCGTCTTCGGGTGGAGCGTGCTCTGCGTCACGGCCCTTTCGGTGCTTTCGTGCGTAGGGTTCGAGTACCTTATCCAGCGTTTTCTGGTCGGTGGCAAGCCCACCGTCGGCAATTGGTCGGCCGTGGTTACGGGCGTCCTGCTGGCTTTCAACCTCCCCGCGTCGATTCCCTGGTGGATCGTCGTCATGGGTGCCTTCGTCGCCATCGCCATCGCCAAGATGACTTTCGGCGGCCTGGGCAAGAACCCGTTCAACCCCGCATTGGTCGGGCGTGTCTTCCTGCTGATCGCCTATCCCGTGCAGATGACCGCGTTCCCCGAAATCGAGGGGCTCGACGCCTTGTCGGGCGCTACGCCGCTGGCCGCCGTCAAGCACGGGGCCGCCGCCGACATTCTCGGCGTGCAGGACCTCCTGCTCGGTAACATGCCCGGTTCGCTGGGCGAGGTCGCCGCGCTGGCGCTGTTCGCAGGCTTCGTGTACCTTTTGTGGCGCCGCGTCATTACGTGGCACATCCCTGTGACGGTGCTCGTTACGATGGCTGCGTTCGCTTTCGTCGTGGCGCTGAGCCGCGGGGCCGAGGAGGCCGCCTTGTGGCAGTTCCCCTTGTTCCACGTGTTGGCGGGCGGTGCGATGCTCGGTGCCATCTTCATGGCTACGGACTATTCCACTTCGCCCATGACCGTGCGCGGCGGCGTGATTTTCGCCGTCGGCATCGGTGCCATCACCATGTGCATCCGTCTGTGGGGCGCTTACCCCGAGGGCATGTCGTTCGCTATCCTTATTATGAATTCGACGGTGCCCCTTATCAACAAGTATGTCAAACCCAAACGCTTCGGCGTCAAATAGGAGGAACGGCAAGATGAAAAGCACACTTCTCAACATGACGGCCGTTCTGTTCGGCATTACGCTTATCGCTTCGGCGGGCGTCGGCGTCGTCAACATGATTACGCTGGAGCCCATCGCGCAGGCCGAGCTGGCCGCCAAGACCGAAGCGCTCAACGGGGTGCTTCCCGCGTTCGACGAGACGCTCAGCGACGAACTGACCATCGACGACATGATTGTCACGGTCCACACTGCATCGCTCGACGGTATGACGGTCGGCTATGCGGTCGAAGCCATCTCCAAGCAGGGCTTCGGCGGTCCCGTCAGCCTGATGGTCGGCTTCACGCCCGCAGGCGAGGTCATCAACGTCAATGTCCTCAAGCAGACCGAGACCCCGGGTCTCGGCACCAAGATGGCCGACGAGGGCAACCCCCTTATCAACAGCATCAAGGGTCAGCAGCTGGAGCAGAAGAAGCTCGTCGGCGGCAAGCTGGCCGTCACCAAGGACGGCGGCGACGTCGATGCGCTGACCGCCGCCACCATTTCGTCGCGCGCCTATGTCGACGCGATCAACCGTGCCTGGATGGCTTTCAAGAGCGTTTCGACGGGCGAGATGCCTGCCGACACGGCGTCCGGCGCCACCCGAACCAGCGAGCCCCAGGCTCAGGAAGGAGGTCAGAATGAATAAGTTAAAGATTATTTTGAGCGGCATCGTCAAGAACAACCCCACGTTCGTGCTGGTGCTCGGCATGTGCCCCACGCTGGGCACCACCACTTCGGCCGAAAACGGCATGGGCATGGGTCTGGCCACGATGGCCGTGCTGATTATGTCCAATCTGGTGATTTCGCTCGTCAAGAACATCATCCCCGACAAGGTGCGCATTCCGGCGTTCATCGTCATCATCGCGTCGTTCGTGACCATCATCCAGATGTTGATGCAGGCGTTCGTGCCGGCGCTCTACGCGTCGCTGGGCGTCTTCATCCCGCTGATTGTCGTCAACTGCATCATCCTCGGCCGCGCCGAGGCGTTCGCATCGAAGAATTCGGCGTTCGATTCGGTGCTCGACGGCATCGGCATCGGGTTGGGCTTCACCTTGTCGCTGACGGTCATCGGCGCCGTGCGCGAAATCCTGGGCAGCGGCTCGTTCTTCGGGCTCAGCCTCGGCATTTCCGATTTCACGCCCCTGATTTTCGTCCTCGCACCGGGTGCCTTCCTCGTGCTGGGCTACCTCATGGTTCTGTTCAATAAATTAGCCAAAAGATAGTTATGGAGCTTTCCTATTTCGCAATCATCATCGGCGCCATCTTCGTCAACAACGTCGTGCTGGCGCAGTTCCTCGGCATCTGCCCGTTCCTGGGCGTGTCGTCGAAGGTCGAGACTTCGCTGGGCATGGGGGCGGCCGTAACTTTCGTCATGGCCATCGCCGCCGTCGTCGCGTGGCTGATCCAGACCTATGTGCTCGTGCCGCTCGGCATCGTCTACATGCAGACCATCGTCTTCATCCTCGTCATCGCGGCGTTGGTGCAGATGGTCGAAATCATCCTCAAGAAGCTCTCGCCGTCGCTCTATCAGGCGCTCGGCATCTTCCTGCCGCTCATCACGACCAACTGCGCCGTGCTGGGTGTGGCCATCCTCATGATTCAGAAGGAGTTCGACCTCTTGCAGAGCGTCACTTACTCGGTCGCTACGGCCCTCGGCTTCGCCCTCGCGCTGGTGCTCTTCGCCGGTATCCGCGAGCGGTTGGATTTCGAGGACGTGCCCAAGGCGTTCAAGGGGATTCCCGTCGCGTTGATTACCGCCGGTATCCTCGCCATGGCGTTCATGGGTTTCTCCGGGCTCGTGTAGCGCCGGGCAGTTCCTGCGAACCGTTCGTTTTCGTCCCGGGGGAGTGTGTTTCCCCGGGGCGAACTTTTTTAGAAAGGTGAACTTTGCGAGTAGGCGAGGGCAGAAGCCACCGCAGGCGGATTATGCCGAGCGGGAGCAGATGATGGTGCAAACCGAGTGCCGAGCCAAGCATTGCTTGAGCTATGCCGAGGTGCCGCCCATCCAAGCCGCAGGCAAGTCAAGCCCCGGTAGGGGGCTTAAAGGTGAATTGCGGGTGCAGCGGGGGATTTCCGTGCAGGGCAGGAATTTGCGCCCTCCCGCAATAATTTTTCTGCAGAAACGCTTATTTCTTGCGTGCAATTCGTTACTTTTGCAAAAACAAATTCTGACCCCATGAAGGAGATCATACAGCTTCACGACAAGAAATTCCGCATCATGATTCCCGCCGAGCAGATCGACCGGGCCGTGAGCGAGGTCGCCCAGCGCATCAACCGCGATTATGCCGACAAGCAGACCCCGCTGTTCGTCGGTGTGCTGAACGGGTCGTTCATGTTCATGAGCGACCTTATCAAGAAAATCGAGTTCAACAACGAGCTTTCGTTCGTCAAGCTCTCGTCCTACGAGGGCACTTCCTCGACCGGGGAGGTCAAGAGCCTGTTGGGGCTCAACAATTCCATCGAGGGGCGCCACGTCATCATCGTCGAAGATATCGTCGACACGGGCGAATCCATCGACCACATGATTCGCGACCTCGAAGCCCGCAAGCCCGCGAGCATCGCCGTCTGTACGCTCTTTTTCAAGCCCGGGTCCTACCGCAAGCAGCGGCCCATCGAGTACCGCGCCATGGAGATCGGCAACGAGTTCATCGTCGGCTACGGGCTCGACTACGACCAGCTGGGGCGCAGTCTCAAGGATATTTACGTAGTTACCGAGTAATGGCGGCGTTTCCCGATAGCGGCGTGCTCGACGGCGGGCGTTCGCTGCCCGTCGCCGAGGATTTCTATACCGTGCAGGGCGAGGGGCGCCATGCAGGGCGGGCGGCTTATTTCGTCCGCCTGGGCGGGTGCGACGTCGGGTGCGAGTGGTGCGACGCCAAGTATGCCTGGAATCCGGCGCTCTTTCCGCCCGTCGGGGTCGGGGAGGTCGTCGGGCGAGTGGCCGCCTGCGGGGCGCAGACCGTCGTGGTCACGGGCGGCGAGCCGCTGATTTATCCGTTGGAGCCGCTGACTCGCGCGCTGGCCGGGCAGGGAGTGCGGATTCACCTCGAAACTTCGGGCTCGCATCCTTTCAGCGGGCGTTTCGACTGGGTGTGTCTTTCGCCCAAGCGCCGCCGGCCGCCGCTGGACGAGGCTTTCGCACGGGCCGACGAATTGAAGGTCGTTGTCGGCTGCGAGGAGGATTTCGCGTGGGCCGAGCAAAACGCCGCGCGCGTCGGCGAGGGGTGCCTGCTCTATCTTCAGCCCGAATGGAGCGTCGCCGAAAAGGTCATGCCCGCCATTGTGGAGTACGTCAAGGCGCATCCGTGGTGGAACGTCTCCGTCCAGACCCACAAATACATGCAGATTCCCTGATGTCCATGGATGCCCGGCTTGTCAAAAGATTCTGGATCGGCGCTACGGTGCTGATCATGGCTTTCACCCTCTTCGTTGTGGGGCGGAACGTCGTCCACGCCATCAAGATTCAGCGGCAAATCAACGAGCTGAACCGGCAGAAGGCGGTTTTTCAGACCAAGATTACCGCCGACAGCCTTTTGCTCCGGCAGCTTCGCTACGACGAATATCTGGAGCAGTACGCCCGCGAGCATTACCGGATGCGGCGGCACGACGACCATGTCTACATCGTCGAAGAATCCCGTTAGGGGTATCTGCTCGGATTGTTGGCCCGTCGGTTCCGGCGGGCGTTTTTCTTAGTAGTGGGTGAATCCCCGCCAGTCGAGTTCGGTTTCGGCGCCGTCGCGCAGCCAGCGCAGTCCGTCGCCCGGTTCGATGCGGCCGACGGGGTAGAGCGGCGCGCCGAACCGCTGTGCGAAATCGGCCGTCAGCTTCTCTGCCGCTTCGGGCGCCGCCGTCAGCAGCAGCTGATAGTCTTCGCCCCCGCAGGCGGCCGTGCGCAGGTCGCTGCCCTCGGCCACGGGTATCTGCGTCAGCTCGATAGCCGCGCCCGTGCCCGATTGTTCCATGATGTGGCGCACGTCCGACGCCAGCCCGTCCGAGAGGTCCATCATCGCGTGTACTTCCCGGCGCGTTCCGAGCCATTGCCCCTCGGCGACCTGCGGCAGCGGGCTGCGGTGCAGCGCCGCCAGCGGGGTGTCGTACCTGCCTGCCAGAATGTCGCGCAGGCCCGCGCCCGACGCTCCCAAGGGACCTGTCACCAGCAGTATGTCGCCCTCGCGCGCGGCGCTGCGGCGTTTCAGATGCTTTTCGTCCGCCCGTCCGATGGCCGTCACATTGATGGTGATGCCGTGTTCGGAGCGGGTCGTGTCGCCGCCCACGAGCGCCGTTCCGTAGCGGGCCGACAGTGCGTGGTAGCCCTGCATGAAGCGGGCCGCCCATTCGTCCGTCGCGTCCGGCGGCAGGGCCAGCGACAGCAGGGTGGCCACGGGGCGGGCGCCCATGGCCGCCACGTCGCTCAGATTGACCGCCAGCGCCTTGGCGCCCAGCTCCTCGGGCGTCGTCGCTTCGCGCAGGAAGTGCACCCCTTCCGTCAGCAGGTCGGCCGTGAACACCAGCGCCTGCCCGTCGCCCAGCGGCAGGACGGCGCAGTCGTCGCCGATGCCCTCGAAGCCGCCCGGCGGCAGGTCGGCGCACAGCGTGCGGAGGCTCTCTATGAATCCGAATTCGGTCATACCCTGCAAAGGTAATTAAAAATGAAAAATTAAGAATTAAAAATTATACTGGCGTTCTGAAAGAGCAAATGGTCTTTTTTCAGATGTTTCGCTGCGCTTGTTTTCCTCCTCCTTGCATGGCATAGCCCGCCAGCGGTCTCGGCTCATGCTGCGAGCGTCGGGTCCTCGCATACGTTCAGAATGACAAATTTTACGCGGAGTCCGGCTCGCACTTACGTGCGATCGCCCCGGCCGGGCCCGCGGGAGGAGAGAATGTATAGTTAATGAATGATCGGCCCGACACGGCAAAAATCATTAACCGGTAATTATTAACTATTGATTATTCATTGTTTTGTGGTTCGCTTGCGTTATCTTTGTGCCCGGATTCGCCCGGGGTGCCGGGCAGTTTGCAGAGCCATGAAAATATTGATTCTCAACGGGCCCAACCTCAATTTGCAGGGCCGGCGCGAAACCGGGGTCTACGGTACGCAGCCGTTCGGCGACTTCTTCGCCGCGCTGCAAGAGCGTTATCCGCAGGTCGGGCTGGAGTATTTCCAGTCCAATATCGAGGGCGAGCTCATCGACGCCGTGCAGCAGGCCGAGGAGCGTTTCGACGGCGTGGTGTTCAACGCCGGGGGGTATACGCATACTTCCGTCGCCCTGCGCGATGCCGTCGCCGCCGTGTCGGTGCCCGTCGTCGAGGTCCATATTTCGTCGATTCTCGCCCGCGAGGAGTTCCGCCATGTCTCGCTGCTCGCGTCCGTGGCCGTCGGTTCGGTCATGGGTTTCGGGCTCGATTCTTACAGACTGGGTATCGAGGCGCTGCTCGAAAGGGCAAGGGCATCCGCTTTGCAGCAGTAAAAAACAAAACAAGTAGAAAATGGATAAGTTGAAGAAGACCAAAATCGTCGCCACCATGTCGGATTTCCGGTGTACCGAGGAGTTCGTCCGTCAGCTGGCCGACGCCGGGATGGACGTCGTGCGCATCAATTCGGCGCATGTCACCCTCGAAGGGGCTTCCCGCATCGTCGAGACGGTCCACAGGGTCAATCCCGCCATTCCCGTCATGATCGATACCAAGGGACCCGAAATCCGCGTCACGACCCTCGCGCCCGAGTTCGGCGAGCGCATCGAGTTCAAGGCCGGCGACCGCGTCGCCGTTCGGGGGTCGGACGGTTCCGACGCCACCACCCGCGAGGTGGTCTACATGAACGTGCCCGGCATCGTCGCCGACATCCCCGTCGGGGCCCGCATGCTCATCGCCGACGGCGAGGTCGAGCTGCGCGTCGTCGGCAAGTCCGATTCGGAGCTCGCCTGCGAGTTCGTCGGCGACGGGGCTTTGAGGTCGCGCAAGAGCGTCAACGTTCCCGGCGTCTCGATAGACCTGCCGTCGGTCACCGACAAGGACCGCCGTTTCATCGAGTGGGCCATTTCGCACGACGTCGATTTCATTGCCCATTCGTTCGTGCGTTCCGTGCGCGACTTGCAGGCCGTGCAGGCCATCCTCGACGCCCACGGCAGTCCTATCAAGATCATCTCCAAAATCGAGAACCAGGAGGGGCTCGACAACATCGACGAAATCATCGAGGCCTCCTACGGCATCATGGTCGCCCGCGGCGACCTGGGGGTCGAACTGCCCGCCGAGGTCATCCCCAATACGCAGCGGCGCATCGTCGAGAAGTGTATTTCGGCCAAGCGCCCCGTCATCATCGCCACCCAGATGCTCTATTCCATGGTCCGCAATCCGCGTCCCACGAGGGCCGAGGTGAGCGACGTGGCCAGCGCCATCTACGAACGCGTCGACGCCGTGATGCTCAGCGACGAGACCGCCATGGGCGATTATCCCGCCGAGGCGGTGGCTACGATGGCCCGCATCGCCCGCGAAATCGAGCGCGACGAGAGCCATTTCAAGCCCATGGTCGACCTCGACATGATTTCGGTCAACCACGAGATTACGGCCCAGCTCGCCCGGTCGGCCGTGCGGGCGTCGACCAACCTGCCCATCCGTTACGTCGTTCTCGATACCAAGACCGGGCGCACGGGGCGTTACCTGGCGGCTTTCCGCGGTCAGAAAACCGTCGTCGCTGTTTGCTACCAGCTTCACGCCCAGCGTATTCTGGCCCTTTCCTACGGCGTCGTGCCCATCCTGCGCAAGCAGGAGCTGTGCGACCGTTACCACTTCCTGACGGATGCCATGGAGGTGGTGGGGCATCTGGAGGATAGCGATTTGCTGGCCATCGTCGGCGGCAGTTTCGGTCCCGACGGCGGTGCTTCCTACGTCGAGATCGCCGACGTGAAGCGTATCCGCGAGCGCAACGAGTACAGTGCCTGCCAGACCCATTGATGCCGTGGCGGGCGAATTGAAAGAGCGCGTCGCGCGCGGCGTGGCCTGGTCCATCGGCGAGAAAGTCGGGACGATGCTCCTGCAAATGGGGGTGTCGATCGTCGTGCTGCGCCTGCTCATGCCCGGCGATTTCGGCGTCGTAGCCATCCTCACTGCTTTCGCCGCCTTCGCTGTGGTCGTCGTCGACAGCGGTTTTTCGCAGACACTCATCCGCAAGGCCGAGCCTTCGGCCGAGGATTACCATTCGGTGTTCCTCTTCAACATCGGGGTTTCGGCCGTGCTTTACGTGTTGCTCACGGCCTTGTCGCCTGTGGTGGCCCGTTATTACGACATGCCCGTCATCACGCAGATCGCCCCGGTCTTCTTCCTGTTGGTGCCCGTCAATGCGCTGTGCGTCATCCAAAATACCATTTTCACCCGGCGTTTCCGATTCGCCCTTTTGTCCAAGGTCACTTTCACTGCTTCATTGGTCAGCGGCGTTGCGGCCGTGCTGTTGGCGTTGGCCGGGTGCGGAGTGTGGAGCTTGGTTGCCCAGCGGGTTTTGCAGATGGCCGTGCGGGCCTTGCTGTTGTGGTGGCTCAGCGATTGGCGGCCCCGGCGCAGCGCGGGTTGGAGTTTCGCGGCCTTGCGCGAGATGGCGCCGTTCAGTTTCAGTTTGTTGGCCACCGACCTCATCTCGGCTGTCTATAACAAGATTCCGCAGCTCTTCATCGGCAGGCTCTATTCGGCCCAGACCCTCGGTTTCTTCGACCAGGCGCTCAAGCTCAAGGACCTGCCCGTCTCTTCGACCATGACCGCCGTGCAGGGGGTCACTTATCCGGCGTTCTCCCGCATCGCCGGCGACGGGCGCAAGTTCGCCGAAAGTTTCCGGCAGGTGACCATGATTGTGGCCTATGCCATGTTTCCTGTCATGCTCGGTCTTTCGGCTGTGGCGCGCGACATGTTCGCCGTGCTGTTGGGCGACAAGTGGATGCCTACGGTGCCTTATTTCGAGGCCGTTTGCTTGGCCGGGCTTTTCTATCCGGTGGCGATGGTGGCTTACAACGTCATGAAAGTGCGGTGCGGGGGGGCCCTTATCGTCCGGCTGGAGGTCTCCAAGAAGATTGTCCTGACGGCCATCTTCGCCCTCACGATTCCCCGCAGCGTGCAGGCCGTTGTGTGGGGGCTGGTCGTTTTCGCCGCATGCGAAATGGTTGTCAACGTCTGGGCCGCCCTGCGTGTCTCGGCATTGCCGGCGCGGCGTTTCGTGCGGACGCTGTTTCCGATAGCGTGCGTCGCCGGGGCCATGTATGCGGCCGTCCGAGGGGTGGCGGGGGCTCCCGTCGCCAACCCGTGGCTGCGGCTGTTGTTGGAGGTCGTCTGCGGGGCGGTCGTCTATCTGCTTCTCTCGCTACTTTTCCGCTTGGAGGCGTTCCGCGAGCTTCGCGACATCGTCCGCAAGCAGTTCGCCGCGCCGCCGCACGAAATTTAGTAAGCGTAAAAATCGCCGTTTCTTGATAGGCGGAAAATCGCAGGATTTTCCGCCTCTTTTTTTGTTGCCGGAGTGTCCGTTTTTGTTGTCGCGGCGCGCCGCAAATCCTTTGCCGTGCGGTTTTTCCGGCTTCGGTTTTCCGGACGTCCGGCGGGTTCGCAGATTGCGTCCGGCGGGTTGCTTCCGGGTCGTATTTTTGGAAAGATCGCAAGTGTGTGCGCACACACTTTGGATATTCGGAAAATTGTTTCTATGTTTGCATACAACGATGGACAAGCTCAAAGAACATATCCGCATCGTCGACATCGCCCGTATGGCCGGAGTTTCGGCCGGGACGGTCGACCGCGTGCTCCACAACCGGGGCAAGGTCTCCGAGGAGAATCTGCGCCGCATCCGCGAGGTGCTCTCGGCGGTCGACTACCAGCCCAATCTTGTGGCCCGGTCGCTGGCTTCGAGCCGCGAACGGACCCTGGCCGTCATCATTCCCTCGTTCCGCGAGGGCGATTACTGGGCCGATGTCGACGCCGGGATTTCGCGCGCCGCCGTCGGGGCCGAGCGTTTCAACGTCCGGGTCCGCCGTTTCTTCTTCGACCAGTACGACCACGCCACCTTTTTAAGGACGCTCGCCCGCGTGCGCGACGAGCATTTCGACGGCGTGCTGCTCGCTACGCTCTTTGCCGATTCGGTCGTGGCCTATGCGCACGAGTTGGACGCCGAGGGGATTCCCTACGTCTTCGTCGATTCCAACATCGCCGGCTGCAACCGCCTGGCCTATTTCGGCACTTCGTCGGCCGACGCCGGATGCGTCGCGGCCCGGCTGCTCGCCGACCGCATCGCGCCCGACGCCGACATCCTCGTGGGCAGTATCGTCCACCGCGGCGACGGAGGGTCCAACCAGTGCCGCAACCGCGAGGCGGGTTTCCGCGACTACCTCAGCCGCGCAGGGTTCCGCGGCCGCCTGCTCGGGGTTTCGCTCCGGCTCGACGACGAGGCTTACAACCGCCGCGTGCTCGATGAGCTGTTCGGCCGGAACCCCCGTATCGCCGGGGCCGTCACCTTCAATTCGACTTGCTATATTCTCGCCAACTACCTCCGCGCTTCGGGCCGCGACGGGGTGCGGCTCGTCGGCTACGACGTCATCCCCCGCAACCGCGAGATGCTCGAAGCAGGGGTCGTCACGGCGCTCGTCGCCCAGCGTCCCGCGGCACAGGGTTACCACGGGGTCATGGCGCTCTGCGACATGCTGGTCAGCGGCCGCCGCGGTCCGACCGACAACCTGATGCCCATCGACATCGTCCTCCGCGAAAACGTACAATTTTATAATAGCCACATCATCTGATTATGAAAAACCTTTTCGACATTCGCGGCCGCGTGGTCGTGGTCACGGGCGGTGCCGGAATCCTGGGCCGTTCCATTTGTCTCTACCTGGCCGAACAGGGCGCTTCGGTCGTCGTGCTCGACCGCGACGCGCAGGCGGGCGCCGAGCTGCTCGACGCCATCCGGCAGCAGGGGGGCGACGGGCTTTTCCTCACGACTGACGTACTCGACCGCGAAGTGCTGGAGCGCAACCGCGCCGACATCCTCGCCAAGTACGGCCGTATCGACGTCCTGCTCAACGCCGCAGGCGGCAACATGGGCGGCGCTACCATCGCACCTGACAAGTCGTTCCTCGACCTCGAAATCGACGCTTTCAAGAAGGTCGTCGACCTCAACCTTTTCGGTACGGTGCTCCCCACTACGGTCTTCGGCGAGGCCATGACCGCCCGCAAGAAAGGCGTCATCGTCAACTTCTGCTCCGAATCGGCCCTGCGTCCGCTTACCCGCGTCGTGGGCTACGGCGCCGCCAAGGCCGCCATCGGCAACTATACCAAATATATGGCCGCCGAGCTCGCCACCAAGTTCAGCCCCGAGATGCGCGTCAACGCCATCGTCCCCGGGTTCCTGCTCACCAACCAGAACCGGGCGCTGCTGACCAACCCCGACGGTTCCTATACCGACCGCGCGCGGACCATCATCGCCCACACGCCCGCCGGACGCTTCGCCGAGCCCGAGGAGCTGTTGGGTACCATCCATTACCTCATCAGCGACGCTTCGTCGTTCGTGACCGGGGCCCTGGCCGTGGTCGACGGCGGTTTCGACGCCTTTTCGATTTAACGAATAATCATCCCATGCCTATCCTTTGCACTCAGTCCTGGCGCTGGTACGGGCCCGATGACCCCGTATCGCTGGAGTATATCCGGCAGGCAGGCGCCACCGATATCGTCCATGCGCTGCACCACATCCCCAACGGCGAGGTGTGGCCCGTCGACGAAATCCGCAGGCGGCAGCAGCTCATCGCCGATGCCGGGCTCACCTGGTCCGTCGTCGAGAGCGTGCCCGTCCACGAGCATATCAAAACCCGGTCGGGCGAGTTCCAGCGCTATATCGACAATTACAAGCAGTCGATCCGCAACCTCGCCGCCTGTGGCATCCGTACCATAACCTACAATTTTATGCCCGTCCTCGACTGGACGCGTACCGACCTCGCTTTCACCGTCGCCGACGGTTCCAAGGCCCTGCGCTTCGAGCGGGCGGCTTTCATGGCGTTCGACCTCTTCATTCTCGGGCGGCCCGCTGCCGAACAGGAGTACTCCGACGCTGAAAAGGCCGTCGCCCGGGCCCGTTTCGAGCGGATGGACGACGCTGAAAAGGAGCTCCTTACGCGCAACATGATTGCCGGGCTTCCCGGTGCCGAGGAGAGTTTCACGCTCGACCGGTTCCGCCGCGAGCTCGACCGTTATGAGGGCATCGGCGCCGAAACGCTGCGCGCCAACCTCGTGGCATTCCTCCGGGAGGTTTGCCCCGTCGCCGACGAGGCGGGGGCCGTGCTGGTCATCCATCCCGACGACCCGCCCTATCCGATTCTCGGCTTGCCGCGCATCCTCTCCACGGCCGACGACTTCCGCAAGCTCACCGACGCGGTGCCCAACCCCTCCAACGGGCTGTGCCTTTGCACCGGGTCGTTCGGCGTGCGCGCCGACAACGACCTGCCCGCCATGATGCGCGAGTTCGGCGACCGCGTGGGGTTCGTCCACCTGCGTTCCACGCAGCGCGATGCCGAGGGCAATTTCTACGAAGCCAACCATTTGGAGGGCAACGTGCCGATGTTCGAGGTCATGAAGGCGCTGCTTGAGATCCAGCAGCGGCAGGGCCGTTCCATCCCCATGCGGCCCGACCACGGCCACCAGATGTGCGACGACCTCGGCCGCCGTTCCAACCCCGGCTATTCGTGCTACGGGCGCCTGCGGGGGCTCGCCGAACTGCGCGGGCTGGAGCTGGGCATCGCCCGTTCGCTCTTCGCCCAATAATGACAGACCAACCTTAATATAAACCTTTATGAAGAAACTTTTGACGCAACTCCATTCGCAGTGGCTGCTCCTCGCGGGGCTCGTGCTGCTGTCTCCGGGGCTTGTTTCGGCGCAAAATGCCGGGGGGGGGAATTTTACCTTCTCCGGCGAGGTCTACGCCGACGGTGAGCCTCTTATAGGCGCTACGGTCACCGAGCCCGGCACTTCCAACGGTACCGTCACCGGTGCCGGCGGCGCTTTCTCGCTCCGCCTTTCGCGGCGGGGCGCCGAGGTGCAGGTGTCGTTCATCGGCTACGAGACCCGCACCCTGCGCGCGCAGGCCGACCGCCTGCGCATCGACCTGGTGGCCGACGCCCAGCAGATCGACGAGGTGATGGTCGTCGCTTACGGCACGATGAAGAAGCGCGACATCACGGGCGCCGTCACCTCCCTTTCGGAGGAGGCCATCGAGCGCAAGATGGCTTCCAACGTCTTCGAGGCCATGCAGGGACAGGTCGCCGGCGTCCACATCACGGCCGGCTCGGGCCAGCCCGGCGAGTCCGCTTCGGTCAACGTGCGCGGTATCTCCACCTTCTCGGCCGAGGGTGTCAAGCCCCTGTTCGTCGTCGACGGCATCCCCATGGAGGACATCGACGGCATCAACACTTCCGACATCCTCTCGGTCGAGGTGCTCAAGGATGCCGCATCGGCCGCCATGTACGGTTCGCGTTCGGCCAACGGCGTCTTCATCATCACCACCAAGGGCGGTTCGGTCTCCGCGCCGCGCGTCGAGGTCAAGTACTACCATTCGTGGGGCAAGCTCTCCCACAAGCTCGCGCAGGCCACCCGCGCCGACCGCCGCAACTACGACCTCAAGCGCCGGGCGTTCTTCCTTGAGAACAAAATCGGTACGCCCGACGAGAGCTTCATGATTATCCAGGATTCGCTCAACGCGTCGTTCAACATCGACAACGACTACCAGGACATCCTGTTCCAATGGGGCCAGAAAGACCAGGTCGACCTCAGCGTCTCGGGCGGTTCCGACAAAATCAAGTACTACGGCTCCACGGGCTATTACAACGAGCGCGGTATCGTGCCCAACACCGGGTTCCAGCGCCTCACGGCCCGTCTCAACGCCGATTACAACGCCAACAGCTGGCTCACGCTCCACAGCCGCGTCTCGCTGGGCTATTCGCAGAAGAACGGCATCAACGAGGGCCAGCTCATGACGGCCATGCTTTCGCGCCGTCCCTATTTCAATCTCTATTATCCCGACGGGTCGCTCGCGGGCGTCTTCCAGGGGCAGAAAAGTCCGCTCGCACAGGTCGAGTACACCACCGACCGCACCGAGTACTACAAGGTCAATTTCTACCAAGGTTTCGAGGTCAGGCTGGCCAAGGGGCTCACTTTCTCCACCAACATCAACGCCAATCTCTACCTCGACAAGCGCCGCCGCGTCTATCCCAGTATGATTACCGACGAGTGGCAGAAAAGCAATACGGGCTATTCCAACGACAATCTCAACTGGAACTGGCTCAACGAGAACGTCCTCACCTACAAAAATTCGTGGGGCGGCCATAACTTCACCGCCATGGTCGGTTTCAGCGAGCAGCAGTGGCGTTACGACCGCAACGTCTTGTCGGGCATCAATTCGTCGTCCGACTTCCTCACGACGATGAACGCCTTTTCGGCCAACCTCATCCTCTCCGAAACCGGGGCCTGGCAGCAGAACCACGCCATGGCGTCGCTCTTCGCACGCGTCAATTACGATTACAAGTCGCGTTATCTGGTGCAGGCCACCGTCCGCCGCGACGGGTCGTCGCGCTTCTCCAAGAAGAACCGCTGGGGCAACTTCCCCTCCGTGTCGGCCGCCTGGCGTCTCTCCGACGAGCCGTTCATGAAGTTCTCGCGCCGCGTGCTCGACGACGCCAAGATACGCGTCAGCTGGGGTGTCACCGGCAACGAGCAGATAGGCAATTACGATTATCTCTATTCCTACACCACGGGCGACATCTACGACGGCATCGGCGGCGTCTATCCCGCCCGGCTCGCCGTCGACAACCTGCGCTGGGAGGAGACCCGCCAGACCGACGTCGGTCTCGACCTGAGCTTCTTCGGCCAGCGGCTCACCCTCACCGCCGATTATTACGACAAGTATACCGACGGCCTGCTGGCCAACCTCGAACTGCCCAAGGAATCGGGTTTCGGGTCCATGCGCACCAACATCGGCGAGGTCCGCAACCGCGGTTTCGAGCTCTCGGTCGCAGGCGACCTGGTC
The DNA here is from genome assembly GCA_948736885.1 of uncultured Alistipes sp. Next base: position 38,690 of record CAPXWY010000001.1, on the reverse strand, counting down.
CGCACGCGCGATTTCCGTTGGAACGCGTCGTTCAACATTTCGCGCAACTGGAACAGCATCGAGCGTCTTTCGACGGGCGAACCTTACCTTGAGGGCGACCTGTGGTGGATGCAGGAGGGCGGTTCGGTCGGCGATTTCTACGGTTACCGTCAGCTCGGCATCTTCCGTTACGACCAGTCCAACGCCTTCACGCCCGATACGTGGCAGCAGCTCACGCCCGTCTTCGAGGGGGGCGAGTTCCGCGGCTATACGCTCAACGGCCAGGCCTATACGGGCGACGTCGTGCAGAAGAAGCTGCCCAACGGCAAGCCTTTCCGCGGCGGCGACATCAATTGGGACGAGGCTCCCGGTTCGCGCGACGGGGTCATCGACGAGAACGACCGCATGGTCCTCGGCAACGCCCTGCCCACCTATACGGGCGGTCTCTCCACGACTTTCACCTATAAGAACGTTTCGCTCTTCGTGTCGTTCTATTATTCGTTCGGCGCCAAGATTTACAACGACGCTGAGCACCAGCGCAACATGTTCAAGTATTCGTCGACCACTCCCTCGCCCCATGTCATCAACAACATCTGGGTGCACCAGGGCGACGAGGCGCTTTACCCGCGGCCTTACAACGACGAGTTCAACAATGCGCGCTACGCCAATTCGTTCTACCTCGAAAAGGGCGATTTCATCCGCCTGCAGAACATCCGGCTCAGCTACGACCTGCCCGAGCGGTGGCTCAAGCCCGTGCGCATCAAGTCGCTGCAGGTCTACTTCTTCGCCAACAACCCCCTCACCTGGACCGCTTACAGCGGCTACGACCCCGAATTTTCGTCGGCCAATCCGCTGCGCATCGGCAAGGATACGTACCGTTATCCCCACAAGCGTGAGTTCGGTGCGGGCCTGAACGTCAAATTTTAACCGATTACCGCCATGAAAAAACATATCGTCATCCTCGCCGCCGTTCTGTCGGCTTCGCTCGCCGGGTGCGGTTCGTTCCTCGACGAGCAGCCCGTCAGCGAGGTTCCCGCAGGCAACATGTGGAAGACTTCGCGCGACGCCAAGGCCGGGGTCAACCAGATCTACGGGTTCTTTCGCACCGCCATGCGCGAGAATTACTTCTATTGGGGCGAGTTCCGTTCCGACAACCTCGCGCCCGGCGCTTCGTCGGCCGCCGACCAGCAGCGCGTCATCGACAACCAGCTCACCACCGACCACCGCTGCACCCGTTGGACCGACCTCTACAAGGTCATCAACCAGGCCAACCTCTGCATCAAGTACATCCCCGGCATCGACACGCCGTCGGTCGCCGAGCGCGACGACCTGCTCGGGCAGGCTTACGCCATGCGTGCCCTGGCTTATTTCTATGCCGTGCGCGTGTGGGGCGACGTGCCTTTGTTCGTCGAGCCCAACGAGGCATACAGCGACGCTATCTACCGCGAGCGCACCGACCGCGATTACATCCTCCGCGAAATCATTCTTGAGGACGCCAAGAAAGCCGAGGGGCTTCTCGACCGTACCAAGAACAAGGAGCGCAAGCGTATTTCGGTCTACGGTGCCTGGGCCATCATGGCCGATGCCTACATGTGGCTGGGCGAATACAGCCTTGCCGACCAGACCATCCAGAAGATGAAGAACGACGCCTCGTTCATGGCTTTCGAGCCCAGCATCGACACCTGGAAGAAGATGTTCACCGAGGAACTCAACGGCAAGGCCAGCGACAACACCCCCGAGAACGACGATTATTCGACCAAGGAGTTCATCTTCGTTATCCACTTCAACATGGACGAGGTCGGGACCAACGGTTTCAGCTACATGTACCAGTGGTTCACCGGGTCGGGCAACCGCGCCGGGGTCGTTTCGGAGACCCTGCGCAATAAGTTCGAGCAGGACCGCGACCTGCGCTTCCCCCTCGTCGCCAAGGAGTACCAGGCCGGGTGGGAAATGCGCAAGTACATCGCGGGCGACATCTCGTCCACGCTCAACAAGACTTGCCAGGTCGCTTATCCTGTCTACCGCTATTCCGACATGCTCCTTTTGCAGGCCGAGGCGCTGGCCCGTCTGAGCAAGTGGGAGGAGGCGCTCGATCTGGTGAAGCTCATCCGCACGCGTGCCGGGCTCGATACGCCCCAGGCCGATTCGTTCGCCACCGAGGACGAGCTGGTCGACTTCATCCTCGACGAGCGCCAGCGCGAGCTTCTTGGCGAGGGGCGGCGTTGGTTCGACCTCGTGCGCACCGGACGCTGGAAGACGGTCATGGGGCCCATCAACGGGTGCAGCACCGAGGGCAACGAGCTCTTCCCCGTCCATTATTCGCACCTCGACCAGAACAAGGCGCTCAAGCAGAACGCCTACTATGCCCAAACCCAGGAATAATCTTCAAATTCGCAAAGTTATGTTCAGCCATATCATCCGTTCTCTGTCGTTGTTCGCGGTCCTCGTGGCCGTCGGCTGCGGTGACATGAAGTTGCAGACCGACGCCGATTTCGACGCTTCGGTGCTCGACCCCCATATCGACATGACGGCGTGGGAGTACTTCGAGACGCGTTCCGACATCTTCTCGAAGTTCATGACCGCCATCGAGCTCGCCGACATGAAGGAGTACTACACTCAGACCGCGCATCCTTATACGTTCCTCGCCCTCACCAATACGGCCGTCGACGGTTTCGTCTCCGGCGCCGGGTTCTCGTCGGTCGAGGAGGTGCCCGCCGAGAGTTTGCAGAACCTGATCCGTTACCACATCGTCGACGGTGTTTACAGCAGTTACGGCGATTTGCCCGTCGAGCCCATCTTCGTGCTCACGCTCCTGCGGGGAGAGGAGGGGCTGATGACCATGCTCACGCGCAAGAATCCGTGGATGGCCGACGCCGGTAAAATCGTCGTCAACAACACGGGCAGCAACGGCTCCTCGCCCATGCGCCTGGCCGTCAGCTCCAACATCATGCCCTTGAACGGCGTCGTGCACGTCTTCGAGAGCCATTGTTATTACAAGAAGTAGCAGCTTCAAAACCGAATCCTTATGAACAAGCATTCAATCATATCCCTGTTGGCTTGGTGTTTTGCCGCCGTGTCGTTGGCGGCCTGCTCCGACGGCGAGGGCATCGACCCGTCGTCCGCCGAGCCCGTCGTGGCTTATCCCTACGAGACGCTCGTCGCCGACCTCAACAAGGCCGACAATCTGCCCGTCGTCGCCATCGTCAAGTCCGAGGCCGGGCTGCGGAGCGTCGCGCTCGCCATCCTCACCGACGGGGGCGAGACGATTCCCGTCAGCACCGTCACCGAGTTCTTCGACCGCCACAGCTTCAGCCTTTCGGAGAAGATCAATTACAAGTCCGATTACGTTTCGGCCGTCGTTTCGGCCGAGGATTTGCTCGGTCGGCGCACCGAGGCTGCACTGCCTATCCGGATTATCGACATCGTCGAACCTCCCGTCATCGTCTTCTCGCCCGAAAGCTGGGAGTACGACGAAACCGTCGGCGGCGACTTGCCCAATACCCGATTCGTCGTCACCAGCGAGGTGGCGCTCAAGAGCATCGAGATGTTCCGCGTCTCCACCGAGGGGCAGACCCAGTACGGCGGTACCGTCACGGGCGGCGATACCGACCCGTGGGTGCGTTACGAGTTCGACGCGCTGATTGCCTACGGCGAGAACGACCGCGGTTTCCGCGTCCGGGCCGTCGACAGCTACGACCAGGTGCGCATCGTCTCGCTCCCCGTCAAGTATAAGACCGTGCCCCCGCCGACCGTTACGCCGGCCGCCGAAACCATCGTCGCCGAGCGCGACGAAAGCAAGGCCGTTGTGCTCGACATCGAGTCCATGGCCGGTGTGGTCAAGGTCGAGCTGTTCCTGCGCAAGGGCAAGACGGTCGGTTCCGACCCCGTCCTTTCCAAGACTTACGCCGATAAGCCCAATACGCTCGCTTTCGCTGAATCGCTTGCTTTCTCCGACGATGTTTCCGGTGTCCGGGCCGTCGTCACCGACAACGTCGGCCGTTCGACGTCCGTCGACATCAAGGCCATAGTCGGCATGGAGTTCGTCGAGGACGCGGTAATCGGGGGCATAGGCTTTACCGATGGAAATGCCTCTCAGCCGGGTGTCTATTCGCTCTTTTCGCTCAAGTACATGAAGACCCTCCCCATGACCGAGGTGCTCGACAATGCTACTTCCACAAGTGCCGACGTGGACATTTGCTACTACAACATGAGTAACAAGACTTTCCGCATCTACTCTCCCGACGGCGAAAAGAAAAGCGAGTATAAGGCGGCGGACGGGCGTACGCTGAGCAATCTTCCGGCAGCCGTTCTGACCCGCTACCAGCTTCGCAACGACATCGACTTCGACAGCGCCACGGCAGCAACGATTACCGAGCAGATTGTTGCAGGGCAGTTGACTTTATCCCGAATCGACGCGAACGTCGGCGACGTCATCGCTTTCAAGACGGGCGGCAAGTCTTCGGCCGGGGGTAACAGGGTCGGCATTCTCAAGGTGATGGACATCGTTTCGTATACGACCGAAACGGGCGCTCCGAAAGACACCCAGAAGTCGACCGTGATTGTTTCCGTCAAGTTCCCCAAGGAGTAGCCGTCGTTGTTTTCCGGGATTCTCCGGGTCCGTAAGGGCCCGGGGATTCCCCTTTTTCCGATTTCTTTCGTATGAAACTTTTCCGTCTGTTTTTGCTGCCCGCGCTTTGCGGCGTCCTGTCCCTCTCGGCCCAGAACGGCAAGAAGGTCTATGCCGATTTCCACGGCGTGCGTTATTCGCGCGCCCACGACGGCAAACTGGGCCGTTGGGAGATGCACGCCGATACCCGGAAGTCGGCCACGGGGCGTGAGCGGCTTTGTTACAACGCCGATTTCGTCGATTCGCTCGGGCGCCACGACATCGCCGCCGTCGCTTATCCCGCCGTCGGCATGCAGTCCGACCTCGACCCCCACGCCATCGAGTACAGGATTCTCTCGGCCAAGACCGCCGGTATCGACGGCTTCTTCATCGAGTGGGGGTTCATGGGCCACGAGAACGACCTCTTGCTTCGGGCCATGCAGCCCGTCGCGGCCCGCTACGGTTTCGAGATAGGCGTCAATTGGTGCGACGGGTGGCTCTATTACGATTGGATTACGCGCCTGCACCCCCATATCGTCACCCGCGAACAGAAGACCGACCATTACGTCCGGTGTTATCAGTACCTCGTCGACAGCGTCCTTTCCGGTCCTACCGCTCCCCGCGTCGGCGGGCGGCCCGTCTTCTACCTCTTCGGGCCCGGCGCTTCGCCCGCCGAGTACGCGCGCGTCGTCGCGCAGGTCCGCTTCCCCGAGGGGTCTCCGCTGCCTGCCGTCCTGCGGCGCTGGGCCGAGTGGGGCAGGCTCGACGGCGACCGTTACGAGCCCGTCCGGTGGAGCGACGACATCGAGGCCTGGCGCAGGCTCGGGACCGTGCCGACCCCTTGGCTGCCCGCCCGTGTCCGCACCCGCGATGCCGCCCACGCCGAGTGGGACCATTGGGCCGCGCCCGATGATTGCATCGAGTTCATGAAGCCTTTCCGCGATTCCGTCTGGCTGAGCCCCCACCCCGCCTATACCGTCAAGTCCGGGTTCGTCGCTCCCGGGATGGACAACCGTGGCTGCGCAGGGTGGGGCGGACAGCATTTCTATTGCATCCCCCGCGACGGGGGCCGTACCTACGAGCGGCTATGGCAGTTCTGCATGGAGTCGCGCGACAGCCTCGACATGATTTTCATCGCTTCGTGGAGCGATTATACCGAGGGTCACGAAATCGAGCCCACCCGCGAGAACGGCGACCGCGAGCTGCGCACTACGCTGCGTTACGCTTCGGCGTTCAAGGAGTTCGCCGCCGATTCTTCCGGTCTGGAGTTGCCCGCGCAGCTCTTCGGCGCCCGGAAGCGCAGTGCTTTTCTCGCCGCCGCAGGCCGTAAGGCGCCCGGAGCCGACGCCTTGCTCGACAAGGCCGCCCTTTGTATCGCCAACGCCCGCTATGCCGACGCCCGGCAGTTGCTCGACGAAGCCGGCGAGCTTCTCGCCGCTGTTGAGCAGAAGTTCCGGCGGCGGGCGCTCGACATAGCGGCTTCGGACCTGCGTTTCAGCAGCGAGCCCTTGCACGGGGCTTGGAGCGCCGACCCCGAGTTGAAGGTCTACTTCCCCGCGTGGGCGCTCGGTCCCCTGATGACCTCCCGGGCCCATTCCGGGTACCTCGAATTCGAGTACTTCGACGGCGTGCCGACCGACCGCTTCGCTTTCGTCTATTCGCGTACCGACCGAAGCCCCAGGGAGCTGTTCTCCACCGTCGCCAAGTTCCGCACCGACGGTTCGGGCCGTTGGCGGCGCGTGCGGGTCGAGCTCCCGCCCGAAAATATCCGTTACGACGCGTCGCCCAACTTCACTTTCATGTTCAAGGGGCCCGTCCAGGTGCGCGACGTTTCGTTCCACTATACTTTGTTCCGATGATTCGCCGGGCATCCCTCCTCGCCGCGCTCTTTTTCGCCTGCGTGGGCTGCGGCCCCTCCCGCAACGGCAATACGTTCCGTTTCGACGACCGGGGCATGACCTGCTGCGTCGAGTTCCGTTCCGAGCGCGCCGTGCGCATCCTCGTGCGGCCCGATACGGCGCGGCTCGTCACCCGCAGGCTTGTCACCGTTCCTGCTGACGCTCCCGTCGCCGTGCGGTGCCTCTCCGACAAGGATGGGTATCTGTTCCGTACTTCGCGCCTGGAGGTCCGTTACGACCGGGCGTCGGGGCGTTTCTCGTTCTTCGACCCTGCTTCGGAGCGGCCCTTGCTCGAAGAAGACGCGCGCACGCTGGTTGCCGACACCGTCGGCGGCGAGGCCTGTCTGGCCATAGAGCAGTCGTTCCGCACTTCGCCCGACGAATCGCTCTACGGGCTGGGGCAGTACCAGACGGGCCGCGTCGACCATAAGCGCGATACGGTGCTCCTGCTCCAGGCCAACAAGGAGATCGCCAATCCTTTCCTCGTTTCGTCGCGCGGTTACGGCATCTTGTGGGACAATTATTCTTCGTCCGAGTTCCGCGACTGCGGCGAACGGTTCGCGTTCGTCTCCGAGGTCGCCGATGCCGTCGATTATTGGTTCGTCCGCGGCGACAGCCCCGCCGATTGCGTGCGGGGGTACCGCGAGCTCACTGGGGCCGCATCGCTGCCGCCCAAGTGGGTCTTCGGGTTCTGGCAGTCGCGCGAACGTTACAAGTCGTTCGACGAGCTCGAAAGCGTCGCGCAGGAGTTCCGCAGGCGGCGTATTCCGCTCGACGTCATCGTGCAGGACTGGGAGTACTGGGGCGACAGGCCGCACTGGAATTCGCTCCGGTGGGATTCCCTGCGTTTTCCCGACCCTGCCGCCCGCATCGCCCGGCTGCACGACGGCTGCGGCGTCCGGCTCATGCTCTCCGTCTGGCCCGGTTTCGGGCCCCGGACGGAAGTTTACCGCGAGCTGGAGCAGGCCGGGGCGTTGTTCGACGAGCGCACTTGGGCCGGGTACAAGGTTTTCGACGCTTTCGACCCTGCCGCGCGCGACATCTTTTGGCGCCATTTCAGCTGCGGGCTCCTCGCTGCGGGGGTCGACGGCTGGTGGATGGACGCTACCGAGCCCTCGTTCCGCGAGGGATTCACCCAGCGGCGGCAGGAGGAGCGCTCCAAGTCGGCCGGGCAGACCGCCTGGGGGCCTTTCCACCGTTATCTCAACGTGTATTCGCTCGTGTGGATGTCCGACCTCTGCGGGCGGCTGAGGGACGCACAGCCCGACCGCAGGCCTTTCCTCTTCACCCGTTCGGCGTTCGCCGGGCAGCAGCGCTTCGGCACGGCCGTCTGGTCGGGCGACGTCGTCGCTTCGTGGGACAATTTCCGGCGGCAGCTCGCCGCGGGCGTCGGTTTGTCCGCTTCGGGGTTTCCGTGGTGGACGGTCGATGCGGGCGGGTTCTTCGTCCGTTCCAACGGCGGAGCCTATCCGCGCGGGCTCGCCGACCCCGATTACCTCGACCTCTACGCCCGTTGGTTCCAGTTCGCGGCTTTTCTGCCCATCTTCCGCGCCCACGGCACCGACGTTCCGCGCGAGCCGTGGCAGTTCGGCGGCGGGCAGAGCGTGTTCTACCGCAACCAGCTCAAGTATATCGGCCTGCGTTACCGCCTGACGCCTTTCGTCTATTCCGTCGCCCGGCGCGTCGCCGCCGAGGACGCATCCATGTTCGAGGCCCTCGGCATGGCTTTTCCCGCCGACCGCGCCGTCGCTTCGGCCGACGACGCCTTTCTGTTCGGCGGGGCGCTGCTCGTGCGGCCCGTCTTCCGGCCCATGCCCGCCGGGGCTTCGCACCAGCAGGTTGCCACCTTGCTGCCGCAGCATCGCGGCGTCTGGTGGTACGATTTCTTCACGGGCGAAGCGCACCCCGGCGGCGAGCGCGTCTCCAAGGCGTGCGACCTCACCGAGCTGCCCCTCTATGTGCGCGGGGGTTCGGTTCTGCCCCTCGGCGAGCCTAAGCAGTCCGTCATGGAGGGCCCCGATGCGCGGCTCGAAATCCGCATCTACGCCGGAGCCGACGCCCGTTTCGACCTCTACGACGATTCCGGCGACGGGTTCGGCTACGCCGACGGCCGCTATGCCCTCGTGCGTTTCGAGTGGGACGAGGCCGCTTCCGCGCTGCGCATCTCCCGCCGCGAGGGGGCTTACGAGGGGATGGCCTGCGAGCAGGAATTCGCCCTGCGGCTGTTCCGCCCCGGTTGCGCCCCTGCCGAACAGACGGTTCGTTACGACGGCCGGCCTCTCGTGTGTACTTTTTAATGTTCCGACGATATGAGATTCCTTTCCGTTCTTTTCTTCGCCTTGGTGTCGCTCGCGGAGCTCTCCGCCCGCGAGCGCTACACCATCAACGAGGCGTGGCGCTTTGCACAGGGTTCGCCTTACGGGGCATTTCTTCCCGCGGCCGACGATTCCGCCTGGCCGACGGTCGACGTTCCCCATACCTGGAACGCGCAGGATGCCGACGACGACGAGCCCGGGTTCTACCGCGGTCCGGCGTGGTACCGCAAACGCTTCTTCCTCTCCGGCGACGCCGTGTCGGGGCAGGTCTACCTCTGTTTCGAGGGGGTCAACCAGACCGCCTGCGTCTATGTCAACGGCCATTTCGCCGGCAGGCATGCGGGCGGTTATACGCGGTTTGTTGTCGACATTACGCCGTTCGTCTCCGCCGGTGAGAACCTCGTCGCCGTCGAGGCCGACAACCGCCACGACCCCGACATGCCGCCTCTCTCGGCCGACTTCACTTTCTTCGGCGGTATCTACCGCGATGTCAGTCTGTTGCTGACCCATAAGGTCCACATCGCGCCCTCCGACATGGGTTCTTCGGGCGTCTGCCTCTCCACGCCCCGCGTCTCGGCGCAGTCGGCCGAAGTCGACGTCCGGACGCTGGTTGCCAACCGCTCCGACCGCACGGCCCGTCTGCGCGTCGAACACTGTATCTTCGCTCCCGACGGTTCCGAAGCCGCCCGCGCCGGGTGTCCCCTCGTCGTGGAGCCCGGCCAGGTCGCCGAGCCCGTGTGCCGCGGCATCCGCATCGCCGACCCGCAGCTGTGGGACCTCGACGCTCCCAACCTCTACCGCGTTCTCACGCGCATCGTCGCCGAGGATGGTTCCGAACTCGACTGCGTTTCCAGTTCGTTGGGGCTCCGGTGGTTTTCGTTCGACCCCGACAAGGGATTCTTCCTCAACGGGCGGCCCCGCAAGCTCGTCGGCACTTGCCGCCACCAGGACTACGAGGGCCGGGGCTGGGCGCTCACCGATGCCATGCACGAGCGCGACATCCGCCTTCTGAAGCGGATGGGCGGTAATTTCCTGCGTATTTCGCATTATCCGCAGGACCCTGTCGTGCTCGAAATGTGCGACCGGCTGGGCATCCTCGCGTCGGTCGAAATTCCTGTTGTCAACGCCGTCACCGAGAGCGACGCGTTTCTCGACAACAGCGTCCGCATGGCCCGCGAGATGATCCGGCAGGATTTCAACCACCCCTCGGTCATCATCTGGGCCTACATGAACGAGGTGCTGCTGCGTCCGCCCTACAGGGACCCCGCGCAGCTCGCCGTCTATTACAAGGCCGTCGAGCGCGTCGCCCGGGCGTTGGAGGAGGCTGTGCGCGCCGAGGACCCCTCGCGCTACACCATGATGGCCTACCACAACGCGCCCGACGCCTACGTCGCGGCCGGGCTCACCCGCATCCCCATGATTCAGGGCTGGAACCTCTACCAGGGCTGGTACGAAAAGGACATCACCCGTTTCGAGAAGATTCTCGACCGTCTTCATGCCGAGTATCCCGACAAGGTGCTGATGGTCACCGAGTACGGGGCCGACGTCGACCAGCGGGTCCATTCGTTCGCCCCCGAGCAGTTCGATTTTTCGCAGGAGTACGGGCTCGTCTATCATCGGCACTATCTGCGCGAAATCATGCGGCGGCCGTTCGTCGCCGGGTCGTCGGTCTGGAACCTCAACAGCTTCTATTCCGAGCCGCGGGCCGACGCCGTGCCCCACGTCAATCTCAAGGGGCTCACCGGGCTCGACCGCGAGCCCAAGGATACCTATCTTTTCTATAAGGCCCGCCTGGCAGGGCCGCAGCTTCTGATCGGCAACCGTTGCTGGCTCAACCGCGGCGGCGCTGACGACGGCAGGGGCCGCTGCACGCAGCCCGTTCCGGTCTTCACCGACCGTTCGTCCGTCACGCTGTTCCACAACGGGCGCAAGCTCGCCACCAAGCGTACCGAGGGCGGGGTGGCCATGTTCGACGTGCCGTTCGTCGACGGCGAAAACAGGCTCGTCGCCACGGCGGGCACCCTCACCGATGCCCTCACCGTCGATTTCCGCCTGATGAAGGCTTCGCCGCGCGGGTTCTCCGAACTCTGCGTCATGCTCGGTTCGCCCCGTTATTTCGACGACCGCGCGGCCGGTACGGCGTGGATTCCCGAGCAGCCTTACACCCCCGGCAGTTGGGGTTACGTGGGCGGCCGTCCCCTGCGCCGCGAGGGGACCGGGTGGCTCGGTTCGGCGTCCGACATCAAGGGCACCGACTGCAACGCCCTGTTCCAGACCCAGCGCGTCGGCATCGAGCAGTTCCGAGCCGACGTACCCGACGGCACCTATTCCGTTTATTTCCACTGGGCCGAACTCGACACCGAGGACGAGCGCGAGGCGCTGGCCTACAACCTCGGGGCCGATGACGCCGGGACCCGTTACCGGGGGCGCCGTTTCGACGTCGTGGTCAACGGTTCCAGGCTGTTGCAGGATTTCTCCATCGCCGAGGAAGCCGGATTCGCCCGCGCCCTGGTCCGCAAGGCCGAAGTCGTCGTCCGCAACGGGCAGGGCATCCGCATCGACTTCCTACCCGTCGAGGGCGAACCCGTCTTGAACGCCATCCGCATCTACCGCAATCATTGACCCATGAAGCGATTGTTACTCCTTTTCGTGCTCCTGCCGCTGGGGCTTGCCGCCCAGCCGCAGCGGTTGCAGCTTGTGCTCTGCATCGGGCAGTCCAACATGGCAGGGCGGGGACCGCTCGACGCTGCCGCGCGCGACACCTTGCCCGGGGTCTTTCTGTTCAACGCCGAGGGGCGTTTCGAGCCTGCTGCCGGGCTTTTGAACCGCTATTCGTCCGTGCGCAAGGAGCTCGGCATGCAGCGCGTCGGGCCTGCGGGCAGTTTCGCCGTCGCTTTCTCCGCCGCGAGCCAGCGCGAACTGGGTGCGCGCTACGCTGCCGCCTTGTTGCAGCTCCAATCTGAAAACCAACCTGTTAAAACGTTTTAGCACCATGAAGAAACTTCTCCTTCCGATTCTTTGCGCAGGCTTTTTTGCGGCCTGCACCGACGACCCGGCGCCCGGCGCCGAACAGCGGCCCGGTCCCGGCGACCTGCCCGAGTACACCTATTCGCAGGTCGAGTTCCGGCGGCTGGTCAACGGCCAGTTCCGTGGCTGGACCGTCTCCGAAGCCATTGCCGGGGGCGACATCGCCGATGCCACCCAGACCCGCACCGTCGCGGGCATGAACTGGTTCCGGCCTGTCGATTTCCATGTCGAAACCCCGTGGGGCGGGCGGCTCGATTACGGCGAACCCGTCTCGGTGCGGGGTGCGGAGGGCTTTTTCCGCGTTGCCAAGGCCAGCGACCGCTGGTATTTCCTTGACCCCGACGGCGGGGCGGTCATCCTGCGCGGTACGCAGCACGTCCGTCCCTACCACATGGACGACACGCCCACTCCGGAGCACGAAGCGGGTTACAAGGCCCGTTTTTCGTCCGACGCCGCCTGGAGCGCCGAGACGGGCAGCCTGCTTGCGTTCAACGGCTTCAACTATATTTCCTACGGCGCCAAGCGCATCGCGCGCTTCCCCGACGACATCCGTTCCAACCTGCTTTGCCCCGCGGGAAAGAAGCTCGCCTACGGTGAAAACCTCTACCTGCTGCGCACGTTCATGTGGGACATGAAGTCGTTGGGCTACGGGCAGAATTTCGATTCGGGCAAGTACAACCGGCTGGTGCTCGCTTTCGAGCCCAAGTTCGCCGAGTACGCCGGGCAGTTGGCGCAGGAGAAGTGCGCCCTGTTCCGCGACGACGAGCATTTCGTCGGATATTACCTGGACAACGAACTGCCGTTCGTCGCCTACGAACACAGCAGCGTCACCCTCGGTGTCGAACTCGCGCACTTCCTTTCGCTGCCTGACGATTACAGCGCCGCCCGCGACTTCGCGCGGGCGTTCATGACCCGCGAGGGAATCGCTTCCGAAGCCGGCATCACGGAGGCCCACCGCGAGAAGTTCCGCGCCGAGGTTGCCGACCATTATTTCCGCGTCACGACCGAAGCCGTTCGCAAGGCCGACCCCAACCACCTGATTCTCGGTGCGCGTCTCCACGATTGGAGCAAGTACACGCAGGGGATTGTCGAAGCGTGCGCCCGCTATTGCGACGTCGTGTCGGTCAACTACTATTCGCGCTGGCAGCCCGAACCCCTCTACATGGCCAACCTTGCCACGTGGTGCGGCGAACGGCCGTTCATCATCTCCGAATTCTACGTCAAGGCTGACGACGCCTCCTACAAGGGACGCCCGTATCCCAATACCGACGGCGGCGGCTGGCTGGTCCGCACCCAGCGCAGCCGCGGCGAGTTCTACCAGAATTTCTGCCTGCGTCTGCTCGAAACGCGCCGCTGCGCCGGGTGGATGCACTTCGAGTATACCGACGGTTACAGCGGCGGCAGGGGCTCCAACAAGGGGATTGTATCGGTCGAGTACCAACCTTATGCCGATTATCTGTCGATGATGAAAACGCTTCATGCTAACCTCTACCGCCTGGCTTCGTACTACGATGCCGACGGGCGGTAGGGGTTCGGTGCCCCGAAGCAGAGCGGCCTGCGGTCCGGCGATGCCGGGCTGCGGGCCGTGGAAACAGGGCGGGCCGGGGAAATCCATCCCCGGCCCGCCTTTCTTGTGCCGAACGGCTGCTTACAGGTATTTCTTCGGTTCGATAACTCCGCGCAGCACGACCAGCGCATTGAGGGCGAGCGCTTCGAGCTCGTTCTCCCCGGCGTAAACATGGACCGGAGCGATGAACGAGCAGCGTTCGCGGATGGCTTCGACGATCGGCCCGTTGTAGGCGATGCCGCCCGTCAGCAGAATGCCGTCGACCTTTCCGGCCATAGCGGCCGCCATTGCGCCGATTTGTTTGGCGATGTTGTAGCACATGGCGTCCAGCACCTTGGCGGCGCGCTCGTCGCCCTGCCCGATGCGCTCCATGACCTGTATCACGGAATTCGTGCCTAAGAGCGCCACGAGGCCGCCCTTGCTCGATATGAATTTCAGCAGTTCGTCCTTGGTGTACTTGCCCGAGAAGCAGACCTTTATCAGTTCCGCCGACGGGATGTTGCCCGCGCGGTCGGGGGCGAACGGTCCGTCGCCGTCCAGCGCGTTGTTCACGTCGACGATGCGTCCCTGCTTGTGGGCCGCTACCGAAATCCCCCCGCCCATGTGGGCCACTATCAGGTTCGTTTCCTCGTAGACGCGTCCTTCGCGCTGGCAGTGCATGCGCGCGATGGCTTTTTGGTTGAGTGCGTGGAAGATGGGTTTGCGCGGACACATGGGCATCCCCGTGATGCGGGCCACGTCGTCCATTTCGTCCACCACGGGCGGGTCGGCGATGTAGGCCTTGACCTTGGCCATGTGGGCGATTTGCGCCGCCAGCAGTCCGCCTAAGTTGCAGGCGTGCTTCATCTGGGCGTTGCGCAGGTCGTAGCGCATCCGCGAGTTGACCTCGTAGACGCCCGCCGTGACGGGGCGTATCAGTCCGCCGCGGCCGATGACGGCCGACAGCTCGCCGAGGCCGAAGCCTTTGTCCCGCAGGCTTTCGAGAATCAGCCCGCGGCGCCAGTCGAGCTGGTCGATGACGTTGGCGAAGCGCGACACTTCCTCGGTCGAGTGGCGCAGGGTCAGTTCCAACAAAGGGCGCTCGTCTTCGTAGAGCGCGAGCTTCGTGGAGGTGGAGCCGGGATTCAAAGCTAAAATCTTGTAGCTCATAGGTTTCTCGGTTCTTGGGGGTGTGTGGTCCGGTATCCGGGTCCGGCCGCATGGCGCCGTGCGGGGCGTCGGGTGCGGTCTCCGGTCCGTTCCCGGGCTTCTGCCGATAGCAGAAGCCCGGGCGGTATCCGGGGAAGTCTCTTATTTGGCGGCCAGGCAGGCCAGTGCGATGGAGTAGAGTTTGGTCTTGCTGCTGTCGCCGCGCGAAGTCAGCACGCACGGCACTTTGGTACCCATGACCATCGCGGCCAGTTCGCCGCCGCACAGGTGGGTCGTCGACTTGAAGAAGACGTTGGCCGATTCGAGGTTGGGGAAGAGCAGGCAATCGGGATCTCCGGCGACCGACGAACCCTTGACTTTCTTGTGCTCGGCCACCTCCTTGAACAGCGCCACGTCCAACGACAGAGGACCGTCCACGATGACGTTGCCCAGCTGGCCGCGGTCGCCCATCTTGGCCAGCAGTGCGCCCTCGGTCGACGACACGACGTTCGGCAGCACCTGTTCCGACGGGGCGATGCAGGCGATTTTCGGGGTCTCGACGCCCAGCAGGTTGGCCGTCTGCGCGAGGTAGCCGATTTGCTTCATCTTCTGTTTGAAGTCGGGCTGCGGAATCACCGCCACGTCCGACATGACGAGCAGCTTGTGGTAGCAGGGCATCTCCGAAATCGACACGTGGCTCAGCACGCCTTTCGGGGGAAAGAGGCCCGCTTCCTTGTTCAGAATCCCGCGCATGTACTTGTCGGTCGACACCAGGCCTTTCATCAGCACGTCGGCGTTGCCCGCCACGACGGCCGCCACGGCCTGCTGCACGCACTTCATGTCGTTCTTTTCGTCGACGATGTTGAACGCGTTGATGTCGATGCCGTGTTCGCGGCACACTTCTTCGATGACGGCCTTTTCGCCGTAGAGGGTCGGTTCGACCAACCCTTCCTTATAGGCTTCGTAGACTGCCTCCAGCGTGTGGGCGTCCTGCCCGTAGGCTACGGCCAGCCGTTTGCGGCCTTTCTTTCTCGCCTCTTCGACGATTTCGGTAAGATGTTGAATCATGGTTATCTGTTTAGTGTTTTGTTTTGTCGTTCCCGGTGTCGTTCGGAGTTCCCCGTTTGTCATTCTGAGCGTTAGCGAAGAATCTGCTTCTCCGTCATTGCAAAGACTGTCAAACCCGTAGCAATCTTGCGGAATGTTGTAGCTTTCCGAGCTCCGCTCCGGCGTTGTTTTGCCGCTTTTTGTTCCGGCAAAAAGCGGCGGAAAAATCGACGCTCGCAGCGAGAGCAGAGACCGCTTTGCGGACTATGCCTCGCAAGGAGGAGAAAAACAAGCGAAGCGCAGTTAACCTCTCCTCACAGACGTCTCCGCCTACTACGGACGGACTAACGCTACTTCGGGCGCCTATTCGCGGGTTTGCAAGCAAACCGGCCCCTGCGTCGACGCTTTTAGTCCGTCCTCCGTTTAACGGCTACGACGTCGAGTGAGGACTTTTTTGTACTTTATTTCAATTTATTCATTTCACCAAATTGTACGTGTCCGTGGCGATGACCAGCTCTTCGTTCGTGGCTACGACCGCCACTTTCACTTTCGAGTCGGCCGCCGAAAGGATTTTGTCCACTCCGCGGGCTCCGGCGTTGGCGTTCCTGTCGAAGCGTACGCCCATGAATTCCAGCCCCGTGCAGACCGATTCGCGCATTTCGGCCGAATTTTCGCCTACGCCGCCCGTGAATACGATGAGGTCTACACCGCCCATTTCGGCCGCGTACTCGCCCACGAATTTCTTGATGCGGTTGTAGTACATGTCGCGCGCGAGGATGGCCCGCGGGTTGCCTTCGTCATAGGCGCGGTCGATGTCGCGCATGTCGCTCGATATGCCCGTCAGCCCCATGACGCCCGATTTCTTGTTCATCATCGTGTCGAGCTCGGCGTAGCTCATTCCCTCTTTTTCGCCGATGAACGTGATGGCACTCGCGTCGACCTGGCCGCAGCGCGTGCCCATGACCAGACCGTCCAGCGGCGAGAAGCCCATCGAGGTGTCGAACGAGCGGCCGTTGAGCACGGCTGTCACCGAACCGCCGTTGCCGATGTGGCATGTGATGATTTTCGAGCGGTCGGGGTCGATGCCCGCCAACTTCGCACCCGCGCGGGCAACGTATTTGTGGCTCGTGCCGTGGAATCCGTATTTGCGGACCCGGTATTTCTCGTAGTATTCGTAGGGCAGGGCGTACATGTAGTTCACGGCCGGGATGGTCTGGTGGAACGACGTGTCGAACACCGTGACCTGCGGCACGCCCGGCAGGACCTTCTCGATGGCGTGTATGCCCTCTAAGCTCGCCGGATTGTGCAGCGGCGCTATCTGGCACAGCGAACGTATCTTCTCTTTCGTGTCTTCGTTGACCAGGCAGCTCTGCGGGAAGAATTCGCCGCCGTGCGCCACGCGGTGGCCTACGGCTTTCAGCTCGTCGAGCGAGCCGATGACCCCGTGCCGGGGGTCGGTCAGGGCCGCCATGACCAGCTCGATGCCCGTCGTGTGGTCCGGAATCGGCCGGTGCAGCTCGAATTTCTCTTTGCCCACGGGTTTGTGGGTCAGGTCGCCCTCCGCAAGTCCGATGCGTTCTACGAGGCCTTTTGCGAGCAGTTCGCTCGATGCCGCTTCCATGTCGATTACCTGGTATTTGATCGACGAGGAACCGCAGTTGAGTACCAATATTACCATGTCGTTATTTCTTCGTGTTAAAGATTGATAAGTTAAATGTAGCTATTTTTTGCGAGTGCACAAATTTACGATAAAAATAGTTGCCGTCCGTCTGAATTTCTGCCCGTTTCGGTGGAAAAATCGTTAAAAAACGCCGGTCACGGTTCGTAACGGTAGCCCACGCCCTTGACCGTCGTGATGTGGCGTTCGCCGATTTTCTGGCGCAGCTTGCGGATATGGACGTCGATGGTGCGGTCGCCGACCACCACTTCGTGGCCCCAGATGCGGGCGTAGATCTCTTCGCGCGGAATCAGTTTTCCCGGTGAGGAAATCAGCAGGTCCAGCAGGGCGAACTCCTTGCGCGGCAGGGTTATTTCGCGGCCGTCGCATGTGGCCGTGTAGCGCTCGCGGTCTATTGCGATGCCCGGCTGCGGCGGTGCGGGCTGGCTGTCTATGCGGTTCAGTATCGCCTTGACGCGGCTCACCAGCAGCTTCATCCGGATGGGCTTCACCAGATAGTCGTCGGCACCCACTCCGAATCCTGTCAGCTGCTGCTCTTCCTCGCCCAGCGCCGAGAGGAACACCACTATCGTGCCGCGCAGGCGCGGGTCGCGGCGGATGGCCCGGCACGTCTCCGCACCGTCCATGACGGGCATCATCCGGTCCAGCAGGATCAGGTGGGGGCGGGTCGCGGCGGCGACCTCCAGCGCTTCGGCGCCGTTCGAGGCCGTGTGGACCTCGTAGCCCTCTTTGAGCAGGTTGTAGCGCACGAATTCCAGGATGTCGGCTTCGTCGTCGACCAGCAGGATGCGGTGTTTTGTCATCGTTCGTTGTTTCGGTTCTTGCTCCGTCGCTTATGCGAAGATACGAATTTTCCCCGGAAATCGTGCGGCGGCCCGGGAAAAATGGCTATATTTGCAAGATTCCTCGGCTCAGCGGCCGGGAACCGACCTAAAAGTGATTGAGATGGCTACCGTAAATCCTCTTCTCCAGGCTCCCGAGGAGCATGCCGGCCCTGCGGCCGAAGATGCGCTGAACGTTCCTGCGGCCGGGCCGCAGGCCGAAATGACCGAACTGACTGAAACGTCACCCGATACGCTTGCGGCACCCGAAAAGACCCTCTCCGCCGGGGAGCAGGCTCCGCGGGCCCGGCGTCCCCGTATCAAGGCCGAAAGCGTCGGAGCCGCCGACGCGGCCGCTGAGGAGACGGAGAAGCTGCCCGAGGTCGATTTTTCGGAGGAGGACGCCGCGCTGGCCGCCCGCGATGCCGGGCTCGAAATCGAGGGCGAGACCGCCGAGGAGAGCGAAGCTGAAGCGCAGCCTGCGGCCGAGACTTTCGCAGGCAAGACCAAGGAGGAGCTGTTGGCCCTCTTCGCCCGCCTGCTTTCCGAGCGGCCCGTCCAGGCCATCCGCCGCGAGGTCGAAGCGCTGAAAATCGCATTCTACCGGATTCGCCGCGCCGAGGTCGAAGCCGTCCGCCGTGCGTTCGTCGAATCGGGCGAGCCCGAGGAGAGTTTCGTGGCCCCGGTCGACGGACTCGAAACGCGCTTCAAGGAACTTTTCAAGGACTACCGCGCCCGCCGCGACGAATTCATCGCCAACCTCGAAGCCGAGAAAGAGAACAACCTGCGCACCAAGCTGGCCATCATCGAGGAACTCAAGGAACTGGTTTCTTCCGACGAAACGCTCAACCACACCTTTGCCCGGTTCCGCGACCTGCAGGCCCGCTGGAAAGAGACCGGCATCGTGCCGCAGGCCCATGTCAAGGATTTGTGGGAGACCTACAACCTCCATGTCGAGAATTTCTACGGTTTCATCAAGATAAACAAGGAGCTGCGTGACCTTGACCTCAAGAAGAACTACGAGCAGAAAGTCGCCCTTTGCGAGCAGGCCGAGGCGCTGCTGCTCGAACCGTCGATCGTCGAGGCTTCCCGCAGGCTGCAGAAGCTCCACGACGAGTGGCGCGAGACGGGCCCCGTGGCCCACGAGTTCAAGGAGACTTTGTGGGAGCGCTTCAAGGCGGCATCTTCGCGCATCAACAAGCTGCACCAGGAGTATTTCGACGCCCTGAAAGCCGAGCAACTGAAGAACCTCGAACTTAAGACTGAGCTTTGCGCCGCCTGCGAAGAACTGCTTTCGCAGCCTCTCTCCGCCCGCAAGGAGTGGAACCGCGCCAGCGAACGGCTGCTCGCCATTCAGCAGACCTGGAAGACCATCGGCTTCGCGCCCAAGAAAGACAATACCCGGATTTACGAACGGTTCCGCACCGCCTGCGACAAGTTCTACGACGCCAAGCGTCGCTTCTTCGCCGGGCTCAAGACCGAAATGGACCATAACTTCCAGCTCAAAAGCGAGTTGTGCGAGGCGGCCGAATCGTTGATGAACAGCGAGGAGTGGAAGAAGGCCACCGACGAACTTATCGCCTTGCAGGCCCGCTGGAAAGAAATCGGCGCCGTTTCGCGCCGTCATTCCGACGCCCTCTGGAAACGTTTCCGCGCTGCCTGCGACCGCTTCTTCGAGCGCAAGAGCGCCCACTTCGCGTCGGTCGGCGGCGAGCAGGAGGAGAATTTGCAGAAGAAGCTCGCCCTGCTCGACGAGATGCAGGCGGCCGAGGTCCGGCAGGGCGGCTACGACCTTATCCGCGATTTCCAGCGACGGTGGGGCGAAATCGGTTTCGTGCCCATCAAGCACAAGGAGACTTTGCAGAAGCGTTACAAGGAAGTTGTCGACGCGCTGTTCCGCGCCGTGCGGGGTTCCGAGCGCGACCGGCAGCTGAACCGTTTCCGCGAGAAGGTTTCTTCGCTCAAGGCTTCCGGCGAGGGCCGGCTCCGCTCCGAGCGCGAGACGCTCGCGGGGCGCGTCCGCCAGCTGGAGCAGGAAGCCGCGCAGCTCGAAAACAACATCGGGTTCTTCGCCCGCTCTAAGGGAGCCGACAAACTCATCGCCGATGTCGAGGCCAAAATCGCCCGCCTGCGCGACGAGATAGCTGCCACCGTCGAGAAGATACGCGAAATCGACCGTCCTGTCTCCGGGCCGTCCACCAGCAACGAATAGCATACATCCAATATGAAACTCTCGAAACCCAAGTACATCTTCGTCACGGGCGGCGTCGCTTCGTCGCTCGGCAAGGGCATCATCTCCGCCTCCATCGCCCGGCTGCTGCAGGCGCGCGGTTACTCGGTCACCATCCAGAAGCTCGATCCCTATATCAACGTCGACCCCGGAACGCTCAATCCCTACGAGCACGGCGAGTGCTACGTCACCGAAGACGGAGCCGAGACCGACCTCGACCTGGGCCATTACGAACGCTTCACGGACCATCCCACGTCCAAGGCCAACAACGTCACGACGGGCAAGATTTACAAAAGCGTCATCGAGAAGGAGCGCAAGGGCGAGTACCTCGGCAAGACCGTGCAGGTCATTCCCCACATCACCGACGAAATCAAGCGGCGCATCCAGCTCCTCGGCCAGACCAAGAAGTACGACGTCATCATCACCGAGATCGGCGGTACGGTCGGCGACATCGAATCGCTGCCGTTCATCGAATCGGTGCGTCAGCTGCGCTACCAGCTCGGCCACCGCAATACGGCCCTCGTCCACCTTACGCTCATCCCTTACATGGCCGCTTCGGGCGAGCTGAAGACCAAGCCCACGCAGCATTCGGTCAAGGCGCTGCTGGAGAACGGCTTGCAGCCCGACATCCTTGTGCTGCGCACCGAACATCCGCTCACGCCCGCCCTGCGGCGCAAGGTCGCGCTGTTCTGCAACGTCGACGCCAACGCCGTCATGGAGTCCATCGACGTGCCCACCATCTACGAGGTGCCTTTGCGCATGCACGCCCAGCACCTCGACGAGGTGGTGCTCGACAAGCTCAGCCTGCCCTCCGAGCAGGAGCCCGACATGGCTGCCTGGAGCGATTTCGTGGAGCGCGTCAAGCATCCGTCGCGGCGGGTCGAAATCGCCTTGGTCGGCAAGTACACCGAACTGCCCGACGCTTACAAGTCCATCTGCGAATCGTTCGTCCACGCCGGGGCCATGAACGACTGCAAGGTCAAGCTGCGCTACGTCAATTCCGAGAAAATCACCCGCGACAACGTCGAAGCCCAGCTGGGCAAGATGGCCGGCATCCTCGTCGCGCCCGGTTTCGGCAACCGGGGCATCGAGGGCAAGATCGAAGCCGTGCGTTTCGCGCGCGAGAACAATATTCCGTTCCTTGGCATCTGTCTCGGCATGCAGTGCGCCGTCATCGAGTTCGCCCGCAACGTGCTGGGCCTCGCCGACGCCAATTCCAGCGAGATGGAGCCTACGCCGCATCCCGTCATCGACCTGATGGAGGAGCAGAAAGGGGTCACGGCCAAGGGCGGCACCATGCGTCTGGGGGCCTATCCCTGTCAGCTGAAGAAGGGTTCGCGGGTCGCCGCCGCTTACGGCAAGCTCAACGTTTCGGAGCGTCACCGCCACCGTTACGAGTTCAACAGCGATTATTTGGCGCAGTTCGAGAACGCCGGGATGAACGCCGTGGGCATCAATCCCGATACGGGGCTCGTCGAGGTGGTCGAAATCGAAGGGCATCCCTGGTTCGTCGGGACGCAGTACCACCCCGAGTACAAGAGTACCGTTCAGAGCCCCTCGCCGTTGTTCGTCGCGTTCGTCGGCGCCGCGCTGAAGTACGACGCACAGAAAAAATAAATAGTCAGTTCATAGATGGATAAGAAATCAATCATAGGAATCGTGGTGATCGCGCTCCTCTTCGCGGGATTCACCTTTTACAGCAGCCGCGAGCAGAAGCGCTACCAGCAGGAGCTGGCCCAGTGGCAGGCTTATCAGGATTCGGTCGCCGCAGCGTCGGCACCCGCCGTGCTGCCTGCCGATGCGGTCGGGAGCGGAAGCGCCGCCGAATCGGTGGTCACCGAGCAGGAGCAGCAGCGCCGGGTTTCGCTCGTCGGCGAGACGCTGGCAGCCGCCGAGGCCGCCGCTGCCGAGGAATTCACCGTCGAGAACGACGTCATGGCAGTGCGTTTCTCCACCCGCGGCGGACAAATCAAGGGCGTGACGCTCAAGGATTACACGAAGTATGCACCGCGTCACGAGCGCCACCAGCCGGTCGAGCTGTTCGACCCGGCCAGCGCCCGTTTCGCCCTCACGTTCTACGTCAAGAACGGCACGAACAACGTGCCTGTCAATACGGCCGACTACACCTTTGCCGCCGAGCCCGTCCGGACCACGGCCGAGGGTGCGCAGTCGGTGGTCATGCGCCTGCCCGTCAGCGGCGGGGCCTGGCTCGAATACGAATACCTTATATATAATGGGGTCTCGCCCCAGCGCGACTATCTGGTCGACTTCGACGTGCGGCTGGTCGGCATGGCGCCCGAAATGGCCAACCAGTCGTCCATCGGCATCCAGTGGGCCAACGTCTCCTATCAGAACGAGCGCGGGTTCAAGAACGAGAACATGTATACGACCGTCGCCTACCGTTTCCCCGGCGAATCGTCCATCGAAGAGCTGGGCATGAGCGATGGCACCAAGTCCAAGAACGTCACCACGGCGGTCAACTGGGTGGCTTTCAAGCAGCAGTTCTTCTCGTCGGTCTTCATCGCTCCGGAGAACGTCTCCTACGCCGACATGTCGTTCGCCACGGCACAGCCCGGCAGCGGTTACGTCAAGGACTTCGCCGCACAGATGGCCGTGCCCTATACTCCGCAGACGCAGGGCTACGACTTCGCCTTTTACTTCGGGCCCAACAAGTATTCCATCCTGCGCAAGGTCGAGGCCGGCGGCGAACGCCTTTCGCTCGAACGGCTCATCCCGCTCGGCTGGGGCATCTTCGGGTGGATCAACCGCTGGTGCGTCATCCCCGTCTTCGATTTCCTGCGCAATTACATAGGCAGCTTCGGCATCATCATTCTGATTCTCGCCGTCTTGATCCGGCTGGTCATTTCGCCGCTCACCTACAAGAGCTACATTTCGATGGCCAAGATGCGCCTTATCAAGCCGCAGGTCGACGAGCTGACCAAGAAGTATCCCAAGCAGGAGGACGCCATGAAACGCCAGCAGGCCACCATGGAACTCTACAAAAAGGCAGGCATCAACCCCATGGGCGGGTGCATCCCCATGCTCATCCAGATGCCCATCCTTATTGCCATGTTCCGCTTCTTCCCGGCTTCCATCGAGCTGCGCGGGCAGTCGTTCCTGTGGGCGCACGACCTTTCGTCGTACGACAGCATCTTGAACCTGCCGTTTTCGATTCCGTTCTACGGCGACCATGTGTCGTTGTTTGCGTTGTTGATGTGCCTTTCGACTTTCGCTTATTCTTACTACAATTACCAGCAGACCGCTTCTTCGCAGCCGCAGATGGCCGGTATGAAGTTCATGATGGTTTACATGATGCCGCTGATGCTGCTCTTCTGGTTCAACGACTACGCCAGCGGTCTGTGCTATTACTACCTGCTCTCCAACTTGCTGACTATCGGGCAGACGCTCGTCATCCGGCGGCTGGTCGACGACGGGAAGATTCAGGCCGTCATGGCCGCCAATGCCGCCAAGAAGTCCAACGGCAAGAAATCGAAGTTCCAACAGCGTTACGAGGAGCTTCTGCGCCAGCAGGAGGCCCAGCAGCACGCACGGAAGAAGTAAGAATGCTTAGCGGGCCATCCGCTTATGCAGTAACCGCGTCGGTTTTTCCGGCGCGGTTTTTTGAGTGAATAGCGTATAGTTAATAATGAATGAAGTGGCGGGGTTTCATTCGTCGAGGGAGCGAACGCCCCGAAATCTATTCCACATACAGCACCAACCCCTTGAGGTATTCGCCCTCGGGGTGGTAGATGTTGATCGGGTGGTCGGCCGGTTGGGTCAGCTGGTGCAGGATGCGGACCTTGCGCCCCGCTATGGCCGCCGCCGAAAATACCGTCGTGCGGAACAACTCCTTGGATACCGCCTGCGAGCACGAGAACGTGAAGAGGATGCCGCCCGGTTTTATCTGCGCCATGGCTCTGGCGTTCAGTCGCTTGTAGCCTTGCATCGCGTTGCCGAGCACTTTGTGGTGCTTGGCGAAGGCCGGAGGGTCGAGAATGATCAGGTCGTATTTGTCGCCTATGTCGCGCAGGTATTCCACCGCGTCGGCCGCCACTTCGGTGTGGGGGGCTCCTTCGCCGAAGTTCAGCCGCATGTTTTCCGTCGCCAGGGCTACGGCCCGCTCCGACGAGTCCACCGAGCAGACTTCCTTGGCGCCGCCCGAAAGTGCGTAGACCGAGAATCCGCCCGTGTAGCAGAACGTGTTCAGCACCGTGCGGCCTTTGGCGTAGCGTTTCACCAGTTCGCGGTTTTCGCGCTGGTCCAGGAAGAAGCCCGTCTTCTGGCCTTTTTCCCAGTTGACCACGAATTTCTCGCCGTGTTCCAGCACTACCTGCGACGCATGGTCCGTCGTGCCCCACAGATAGCCGTCCACCGCGTTCAGCTCCGCTTTGTAGGGCAGTGTCTGCGACGATTTGTCGTAGATGGCTGTGATGCTGTCGCCGTATGCTGCGCGGATCGCTTCGGCGATTTCACGGCGCGCAAGGTACATGCCTACCGAGTGGCACTGCACCACGGCCGTCGTGCCGTAGATGTCGACCACCAGCCCCGGCAGCGAATCGCCCTCGCCGTGAATCAGCCGGTAGCACGTCGTCGACGGGTCGTCGGTCAGTCCCAGCGTGCGGCGCACGCCGTAGGCGCTGGCTATGCGGCGGTTCCACCACGCCTGGTCGATGGCCTCGCGCTCGAACGAGAGTACGCGCACCGCGATGGAGCCTACCTGGTAGTGGCCTTGGGCGATGAATTCGCCTGCGCGGGTGTAGACTTCGACCAGCGCCCCTTCGGCGAATTCCTCCTCTTCGGCCTTGATGTAGTCGATGGCGCCCGAGAAAATCCAGGGGTGGCGGCGGGCCAGCGATTCTTCCTTGCCTTTGCGCAGGTATACTTGAGGTATCATGGTTGCGGTTTTTTGAGTTTCGGGGTTCGTAGCAGACGTTCGTAGATGCGTGTGCAGACCCACGCGTCCGTCGCGGCGTAGAGTTGTTGCTTGTCGGTCAGCGTCGCCGCTTCCCAGTTGCTCAGGCGCTGGGCTTTCGATACGCGTTTGCCCAGCACGATGGCCGAGAGTTTGCGCAGGCTCTTTTCGGCGATGCCCCATTCGGCCGCAAGGAGCTGCAGGTCCACGAATCCGCCGTCGCGGAAGTGGCGGATCTGGTGCAGCGAGCGCAGGTCGCCGTTGACGTCGGCGCCGATTTTGAGCACGCTGCGGTCTTCGAGCAGTTGCAGGATGGGTTTGGCCAAGGGTATCTTGTTCAGCCGGAACAGGTAGCAGCGTTCCGGCGTGGAGAGCTGCAGCAGCGATACGCGGTAGGTCACTCCCGGCCGGAACGAGGGGCGCGTCTCGGTGTCGAATCCGATGACGGGGTGCCGCGCAAGGTCCTTGCAGGCCGCGGCGATGTCGCGTTCGTGGTCGACAATGCGGATTTCGCCCCGGAATTCGATGGCCGGAAGCCCGGCCGTCAGCTCGTTGCTTATCTTGTCCGTAAAGGTGTTGGTCGTAGACATTGGGTAGCCGTGATGTTCCTGCAAATTTACGCAATAATTCTCAGATTTCCCGCTTCGTCGGCCGCGATTTTCCCCTCGTCGAGCAGCCGGCGCACCGCTTCGGCCACCCGTTCGGGCGGTGCTGCGACTGCGTCTGCCAGCGTGCGTGCCTTGGCCGGGCCCGCCGCGAGCTGCTCCAGTATCCGCGCAGGCAGCCCGTCATCCTGTTTCGCGGCCCGGCGGCGCGCCAGGCAGAGGTCGCAGATGCCGCACGCTGTTGTTTCTTCCGAACCGAAATAGCGTTCCAGCACCGCACTGCGGCACTCCGTGTCGTTGGCGGCGTAGGCGGTCATGTGGCTGAAGCGTTCGCGCAGCAGCTCCTGCCGCCGCTGGTAGGTCTCGGGGGCGATGTAGAGGTCGGCGCGCGGCAGCCGTTCCTGGTTGAAATAGAGGATAGGCGAGCGGTTCGAGGGGACGTAGCGGATGACGCGCAGCTGCCACAGCCGCTTGAGCAGCTCCTTGACTTTGTCGGCGGTGTAGCCGCTCCAGGTGGCGATTTCGGCTTCGTCGATGGGGCGGAATTCGGTGAAGATGCCGTTGTACAGGCGCAGGAGCGTGCGGATGAAGTGGTCGAGGTCGCTGCGCTCGACGCGCAGCTTGTAGAGGTCGTCGCGGTGGACGGCGAACATGATGCGCGCGGGGTTCTCCTGCGCGTCGGTCAGCGTCAGATAGCCGTTCTGCTGCAGGAGCCTGAGCGCTCCCACGACCGTGCCCGACCACAGGTGCTGCCGGGCGCAGAAGTCGTGGAGGTTGAACAGGCAGGCCGTTCCGGCCCCGTCGCCGATGCCGACCTGGAGGTAGGAGCAGACCTGTTCGTAAATATCCTTGATTTGGTCCAGCGGCGGAAATTCCTTCTTGAAGCGCTGTTCTGCGCGGGCGTTGTCGTCCGACGCCGCGAGCAGCAGGGCATAGGCCCGCTGTCCGTCGCGTCCGGCCCGCCCGGCTTCCTGGTAGTAGCTTTCGAGCGAATCGCAAATCGAGTAGTGGACCACGAACCGCACGTCGGGCTTGTCGATGCCCATGCCGAACGCGTTCGTCGCCACCATGACCCGGACCTTGTTCTTGACCCATTCTTCCTGCCGCAGGGCGCGTTCGGCGGAGGGCAGTCCTCCGTGGTAGGCCAGCGCCGCGATGCCCTCGTCGCGCAGCAGCGCCGCCACTTGTTCGGTGCCCTCGCGCGTGCGCATGTAGACGATACCCGACCCCGCCACGTTGCGCACCAGACGCAGCAGCTGGCCGTTCTTGTCGTCCGTGCGGCGGACGCTGTAGGAGAGATTGGGGCGGGCGAAGCTGCTTCGCAGCAAGCGGGGTTCGGCGAATCGCAGGCGGTGCATGATGTCGTCCGTGACGGGTTTCGTGGCCGAAGCCGTGAGCGCCAGGACCGGAACGCCGGGGAGTTTTTCGCGCAGTTCGGCGATGCGCAGGTACGACGGCCGGAAGTCGTAGCCCCATTGCGAGATGCAGTGGGCTTCGTCGACGGCGATAAGCTGGACGTTCATCCGCTCGACGCGCAGGCGGAACGCTTCGGTGGCCAGCCGCTCGGGCGCCACGTAGAGGAATTTTACGTCGCCGTAGGCGCAGTTGTCCAGCGCGATGTCGATTTGCCGCGGCGTGAGGCCCGAGTGGATGGCGACGGCCGGGATGCGGCGTGCGCGCAGGCGGTCGACCTGGTCCTTCATCAGGGCGATGAGCGGCGTCACGACGATGCAGAGCCCCTGGCGGGTCATCGTCGGCACCTGGTACGTCAGCGACTTGCCGCCGCCCGTGGGCATCAGCGCCAGCGTGTCGTGCCCGGCCAGCACCGAGCGGATGATTTCCAGCTGTACGGGCCGGAACTCGCCGAATCCCCAGTAGCGCCGCAGCGCTTCGTATGTTTTTTCGTCGCCCGGTTGCATAGCACAAAGATAGTTTAATTTGAATTCACAATTCATAATTCGCAATTCATAATTCGCAATTCGGGTTCCTTCGGCTGCTCTTTCGGCCCGGTTGTTGGATATTTCCGTTATTTTTCATACCTTTGCGGTCGGTCGGGCCGTTCGACGTTGGAAGCGTCGGGCTCCCGGCCATGGTAACAATGGGCTTCAGAAGATACATATCGTCCTTGCTGCTCGTCGTCTATCTGCTGGCGACGGGCGGGACGGCCTATCGTTCGTTGTCGTGCCGTTGTCTCGAAGCGGTCCACGCTGCGGAGCACCTCTGCTGTGCGTCCGGACACGTTGACGCCGAGGCCGTGGGCGGTGCCGAAGCGCTGCACACGGCATGTCCCTGCGACCGCCATTCCACCGCGGTCAAGCTCTACACCGGCATCCACAACGACGACGACAAAGCCACGCGCTGTGCCGTGACGTTCCTGCCGCCGTCGCTGGCGGTCGAGTGTCCGTGTCCCGCCCATGTGCCCGCCCTGCGCCGGAATGCTCCCGCGCAGCCCGTTCCTTTGATAGCCGCGCCGTTCTTGGCGGTCGGCGGACTGCGGGCTCCTCCCGTGTCGGCTTAGAAACGTTGCGGCGGATACCTCGTGCAGGCATCCGACCGGAAAAGAGTTTTTAACCGATTACGGAAAATCATGAAAATCAAGACATTCATTCTTTCGTTTTTGTCCCTTGCCGTTTGCGGCGCGGTCGTCGCGCAGGAGCTGCGGGGGACGGTGCGCGATGCCGAAGGGCAGCCTTTGGTCGGGGCCGCGGTCTATTGGGCCGGCACGAACGTGGGGGCGAGCACCGATGCGACGGGTGCGTTCCAACTGCACCGCGTCAAGAATTACAACAAGCTGGTAGCTACTTATCTGGGCTATCTGAACGACACCTTGCAGGTGGCGGCCGGTACGCCGCGCGTCGAATTCGCCTTGCAGAACGAGGGCGTCGCGCTGGACGACGTGGTGATCGAGGGTACGCTCAGCGGCAACTACGTCAAGCGCGACGGCATTCTCAAGGGCGAAATGATTTCGTTCGCGGGGCTCTGCAAGATGGCCTGCTGCAACCTGGCCGAGTCGTTCGAGAATTCGGCGTCGGTCACCGTCGGTTACAGCGACGCCATTTCGGGGGCGCGGCAAATCAAGATGCTGGGGCTGGCCGGAACCTACACGCAGATTCTCGACGAGAACCGCCCCATCATGCGCGGTCTGTCGGCTCCCTACGGGCTGAGCTACACGCCGGGCATGTGGCTCAATTCGATTCAGGTCTCCAAGGGCGTTTCGTCGGTGACGGCGGGCCACGAGGCCATCACGGGCCAGATCAATCTGGAGCACCGCAAGCCTACGGACGACGAACGGCTCTTCGTCAATCTTTACCTCGACGACGAGCTGCGGCCCGAAGTCAATCTGTCGTCGGCTTTTCCCGTTTCGCGCGACAAGAAACTTTCGTCCGTCGTGCTGCTCCACGGTTCGATGGACACCGACGTGCGCAAGATGGACCACAACCACGACGGATTCCGCGACCTGCCCAAGGCCGACCAGATCAACGTGGCCAACAAGTGGCTCTACGCGGCCGACAACGGTACGCAGGTGCGCTGGGGCTGGAAGTTCGTGCAGGAAAACCGTTTGGGCGGCATGATAGGCTACAAGAACACGGCCGCCATGCGCGAAGCGATGGCCGAGGACTGGGACTGGCAGGCCGAGGGCAAGCCCATGCCGCTCTACGGCTCGCACATCCGCAACCGCGGAGCCAACGGGTATTTCAAGGTCGGCACCCCCGTCGGTCCGTCGGTCTACGATGAGGAGGAAGCCGACGAGATGCGTTCCAACCTCGCTTTCGTCGTCGATTTCGACCACTTCAACGAGGACGCCTATTTCGGGCTCAACGATTACGGCGGCAACGAAAACACGCTGTCGGCCAATCTGATGTATGCCCATTATTTCACCTACCGTTCGTCGCTCAACGTGGGTTTGCAGGGCCATACTTCGGCCGTGCGCGAGACGCTGCTCAACAACACGCCCTGGATTGCGGGGCAGGGGGCGGCGCTCTACAAACTCAACCGCACCGAACACGAGGCGGGCGCCTACGCCGAGTATACCTATACTATCAAGGATAAGTTTTCGTTGGTGGCGGGTGTGCGCGGCGACTACAACAGCTATTACGACAAGTTTTATTTCACGCCGCGCGGGCATGTGAAGTGGAACATTACGCCGACGACCACGCTGCGAGCTTCGGCGGGCCTGGGCTACCGTTCGACCAACGTCATCACCGACAACATCGGCATCCTGGCCACCGGGCGCCGGATTATCTTCGACGGCGATACTGCGGCGAGCGAAACGGCTTTCCGCAGCCTTGACCGAATGGAAATGGCGCTGACCGCGGGCGGAAGCCTGACGCAGACTTTCTCGGCGCTGGGGCAGGACAACATGACGCTGAGCTTCGATTATTTCCGCACGCAGTTCTACCGTGCCGTGGTGGCCGACCAGGAGTGGAACCCGCAGTATATCAACATCTACGACAGCCGCGGCCGTTCCTTCACGGATACCTATCAGGTGGATTTCTCGTGGACGCCCGTCGAACGGCTCGACATCTTCGCGACGTTCCGCTATACGGACAGCGAAATGACGATCGACCGTCCTGACGGCACTACCAGGCGGGTCGAACGACCCTTGGTGAGCCGCTACAAAACGCTGCTCAACATTCAGTATGCCACCAAGTTCCGCCGCTGGGTCTTCGACGCTACGGCGCAGCTTAACGGTCCGTCGCGCGTGCCGCGTTTCGGGGCCGGCGGACAGCCCGATTTCGACAACTATTCGCCCAGCTATCCGATGTTCTTCGCGCAGGTAAGCCGCAAGCTGGGTAAGTTCGACGTCTATGTGGGTTGCGAGAACATTGCCGACTACCGCCAGAAGGACCCCATTGTGGGGGCCGGCAACCCGTGGTCCGCGGAGTTCAACTCGATGAACGTTTGGGGACCGCTCATGGGCCGCAAATTCTACATCGGCATGCGCTGGAACCTTTATTAAGGTGAAAGGTGAAGAGTGAAAAGTAAAAGGAGGCTTGTCATTCTGACCGTAGCGCAGTTAAGAACTGTCTCTTTCGTCATTGCGAACGAGTGCAGTTAAGAAGTTGAAATAATCATAACCGAATTAATTTAAGTAACCATGAAAAAACTTGCAATGCTTTGCCTGGCGCTGGTGATGGGCGCAGGCATGACGATGGCTGCGAAACCCGCGGCCGAGAAGAAAACCGTGACGACGGTCTTCGTTACCGACATCGACTGCGACCATTGCGCGCAGAAAATCATGAACAATATTCCCTCGCTGGGCAAGGGTATCAAAGACGTTCAGGTCGATGTGGCCGCCAAGGAGGTCAGTGTGACTTACGATGCTGCCAAGAATTCCGACCAGAATATCGTCAAGGGCCTCGCTTCGCTCAAGGTCAAGGCCCAGCCCAAGAGCGTAGCCGCCAAATAGTTCGGTTGGCTGTTTATGAAAAGTCCGGAACCTTGAGTGGGTTCCGGGCTTTTTTTGCTTTGTGCGGTCCGTCAGTCTTTCCGCACTTCACCCCTGCGTTCTTTTACCAGCTCCTCTGTCATTCTGTGGCCTTTCCTCTGTCATTCTGAGGAGGTCGCAAGACCGACGAAGAATCTGTTACTCGGCGAACGTGCGTGTACCGTAGGGTAGGCCCGCTTATTCCATCGGGAAGACGCGGATGTCGGTGGTGTCCAAGGCGCGAACTTCGCGCACGAGGCGGTCCATGTCGGTCTTGAATTCGGTCTGCCCGAAGTGGTAGGGGTAGAAGATGGTGGGCTTCAGCGCCTTGACTGCGTCGACAGCTTGGTCGACGGTCATCGTATAGGGCTGGTTGACAGGCAGGAAAGCGATGTCTATGTCGCGCAGGGCTTTCATTTCGGCCGTCGGTTCGGTGTCGCCCGCCACGTAGATCCGTGTGCCGCCGATGGTCAGCAGATAACCGCAGTCTTCGCGCAGTTTGGGGTGGAACTGCTGGTGTTCCTTGGTCGTGTTGTAGGCGGCTACGGCTTCGATTTTCACATAGTCGCGCGGCGTGGCGATGCTGCCCGGACGCATCACGTGCCCTTCCATGCCGAACGCTTCGGCCGTGGTGCGGTCGCTGAGGATGTCGGTCTTCGAGGTCCGCAGTTTCTCGACGGTCGCCAGGTCGAAATGGTCGCTGTGCGAGTGGGTCAGCAGGATAAGGTCGGCTTTGGGCTGGCCTGCGAAGTTGCCCACCGGGTCGATATATATATGGTGGCCGCCTACCCGGATGCCTATCGAGGCGTGTTGGAAGAATGTAAGCGTGAATTCGGTGCCGTCGCGCGCCGTCAGCGTGTCGGTGGGATATTCCGGGGTCTTGGTCCGGCCGCAGCCGAAAAACGAGAGCAGAGACATAGATACGAGTATTGCTTTCAACATGTGGGTGAATCGAGGATACGAGTGAGCCGAACGCAATGCCGAATTTATTCGGGCATCGCCGGGGCCCGGGTATCCAAGACAAAGTCAAAGATACGAAGAATTTTTGTTTTATGCGTGCAAAAAAGGTTGCAGAATGCGAAAAAAATAGTACTTTTGCAGGCTATGTTTAACTAAATAACTGTTTGCGACAATGCCGAAAATGAAAACCAATGCCGCGGCGAAGAAGCGCTTTACCTTCACCGGCACAGGAAAGATCAAGCGTAAGCACGCTTATCACAGTCACATCCTGACCAAAAAGACGACTAAGCAGAAACGCAATCTTTGCTACGCAGGGATCGTTTCGCCGGCCGACGAGGCCAAAATCAAGAACCTGCTGGTTAAATAACCGTCGGGCAAAATTATTAACCGGAGCGAATCAGCCCCGAAGAACGCGGGAGAACCGCGTCGCTGACAGCTCTTAAAAAAAACATTTCAGACTATGCCACGTTCAGTCAATGCCGTTGCGTCCCGCGCACGCAGAAAAAAAGTTCTGAAACTTGCCAAGGGTAACTTTGGTTCAAGGGGAAACGTTTGGACCGTAGCGAAAAACACGGTCGAAAAGGGTTTGCAGTATGCCTATGCACACCGCCAGCTCAAGAAGCGGACGTTCCGTTCGCTGTGGATCACGCGTATCAACGCTGCGGTCCGCGCGCAGGGGATGACCTATTCGCAGTTTATCGGCAAACTCAACGCCAAGGGTATCGAGCTCAACCGCAAGGTGATGGCCGACCTGGCGATGAACGAGCCGAAAGCATTTGCGGCAATCGTCAAAGCAGTCAAATAGCAATGTAGCCGGCGGCCGGGCTGCGGGTCACCGCAGGCAGGGCCGTCCGATGGCTGCAGGATTCCGGTAGTGGGTCGGACGGCCCGAATCGGGGGACGGCAGCTGTTTTCAGGCGGAGAGCGTTTCGGCGTTCCCCGCCTGCTTCTTTTCGGGGCGGTACGTGTTTTGCAGCGGTCGCAGGAAAATGACGATTATGGAAAAGACCGATTGCAGCAAGCCCATGCCTGGCCAGAATAACAAGATGACCCCCGCCGATACGCGTCCCGGATGCGCCATGCGCATTCCTACCGTGACGCAGAACATGCCCGAGAACGGGAAGCGCATCACTCCCGCCGCCGCAGGCGAAGCGCCTACGCAGCAGCAGATCGAGCAGGACGTTACTGCGACGAACCCTTCCATCGAAAGTATGGAAAGCAGGGGGTAGATATTCGGAATGACATGACTCCGATTGGTTGCGTTCGCTATGCCAGAACGAAAAACAGCAGAACCGAGGTTCTGCTGTTTTGTTGTATTTGTTACAGGAACGGTACGCTGCCGCTGCGCGAGGCGGGCTGGAGCGGGATGTCGGGGATGACGCTGCGGGTGTAGGTGGCGATGTCGCCGGTCCCGACCATCTGCCATTGCATGCTGTTTTCGGTCAGCGCTCCGATGATGTATTCCCCCCCCCACGGGGTGCCGCTGGCGTAGGTGCCGCGGATGAGTGCGCTCTGCGAATCGAACGTGAAAGTGCCGTCGAAGCGCTCGAATCCGTGCGAGACGATGTTCTGATAGAGAGTGAAAGTTCGGTCGGCGTTGAGCCGCAGATAGATTTCCTTGTCGAGGTTCGTGCCGCCCGACCAGGCGCTCAGACGCCATTCCCCGGCGAAGTCTGCGATTTCGATGCCCACGGCGGGCTCAATCGTGGGGACAGAATCCTTGTCTTTCTTGCACGAGGAGCACAAGAGTGTGCACGCGAGAAAAGCGTATTGTAAAAGTCGCATCATGATTCGGAAGTTTTGGATGTTCAGACAAATATAGTCGTTCGGCGGCAAATTGCAAAATCCGGCGGCCAAAATATGATTTTCACCGAAAAATTCCTACCTTTATCGGCGGTCGGAGTGTTCCGGCGCAAAAACGGATATTTATAATTCAAGGATATGAAACGACTGATATGGATAGCGGCGGTGCTTGGTCTTGCCGCCTGTGCGAATGACGCTACGGAGACCGCCTCCGATAAGACGCTTCCGCAGTCCGGCGCGAAGATTCTCAGTGTGCCGCAGGGGGCTGTTGCGGGGTGCCTGTCCGTCGAAGTGACCGACGAGCTGGCCGAGCGTATCGAGACGGCGCAGGCAGCGACGCGCAGCGGCGGGGGAGCGACGACCCGTTCGGGCGTGGCTGACATGGACCTTGTGCTGGAGCGCATCGGGGCCGAGCGGTTCGCCCGGGTATTTCCCTACGAAGCACGCTACGAGCAGCGGCACCGCGAGTTCGGGCTCCACCGCTGGTATACGGTCCGTTTCGACAGCGGGGAGGAACTGACCGCGGCGGCCGGGCTGCTGAGCCGTGTGGAGGGCGTTTCGGCGGTGGAGTACCGACATCCCATCGAGTCGGGGCGCCGGGGGCCGATGGTTCCTGCCGCCGCGGCCCGTCCTGCGACGCGTGCGGCGATGCCCGCCAACGACCCGCGCCTGCCCGACCAATGGCACTATAACAACACGGGGAACAAGACGCTGGGTTCCTACGGCAACTTCGTGTTCCAGTTCAAGGCGGGGTGCGACGTGAATCTGTTCGACGCGTGGAAACTCTGTACGGGTTCGCCCGAAATCGTGGTGGCGGTGCTCGACGAACCGGTGCAGTCCACCCATCCCGATTTGGCGGCCAATATGTGGGTCAATCCCCATGCGGGCGAAAATGCGGAGTTCGGCAATGACCTCCATGGCTACAACTTCTGCAACCGCACGGACAAACTCAACTGGCAGGGGAACTATTACGACAGCGAGAACAAAGAGTGGATGTACGCTGACCACGGGACCCATGTGGCCGGAACGATTGCGGCGGTCAACGGCAACGGAATCGACGTCTGCGGCATAGCGGGCGGAGCCGACGGCAAAGGCGGCGTGAAAATCATGTCGTGCCAGATTCTGGACAGCGACGGCGACCCGGCCAACGATTCGGACGACGCGGCGGCCCGGGCCTTCGTCTATGCGGCCGACCGGGGCGCGCTGATCGCCCAGTGCAGCTGGGGCTACGGCACGAACCTGAAGACCGAGGCCCAATGGGCAGGCATCGCCCAGGGGATGGAGAAACGTGCCGTGGACTATTTTATAAAGTATGCGGGTGCCGACGACCCGAACGCACCGCTGAGCGGCGGGCTGGTGATTTTCGCCGCGGGCAACGACGGCGACATAGTGGGCGACCAGATGATGTGGCCGGGGGCCTACTCGCCGACGGTGGCCGTGGCGTCGATGGCCCCGGACTTCACACCTGCCTACTATACGGACTACGGAAGCTGGGTCGACATTACGGCTCCGGGCGGCGACTATCTGTACGAAGAAGAGGGCGCTGTGCTGAGTACGATACTCGAAGACCCCGCGATGCAGTTCCGCGACGGCCGGAAAGCGTCGGTCGGCTACATGCAAGGCACCTCGATGGCCTGTCCCCATGTGTCGGGCGTGGCGGCGCTGGGGCTTGCGTATGCCTCCAAACTCGGGAAACGCTTTACGCCCGCGCAGTTCAAATCGCTGCTGCTGAGCAGCGTACACGACATAGATGGTTATATGAAAGGCTCGAAACCTTTTGTGGATGTGAACGGCGGTGTGTCGCTGCTCAATCTGACGGACTACCGCAAGAAGATGGGAGCGGGCTATGTGGATGCCTATCTGCTGCTGCTGAATATCCAGGGAACTCCGGGTGTGTACGTACAGCGCGGCAAGGAGAGCGAAATCCCGCTCGACCGCTATTTCGGCGGCTCGACCGGAGTACTGCTGAAAGCGGAAGCGACGCCCGAGGCGAAGGATCGGCTGGGCATCGGGACGCTGGCGGTGCGCAATGGCAAACTTGTTGTTGCGTGCTCGAAAACGGGTGTGGCGACGGTCCGCCTTTCGACGCAGATCGGCC
The DNA here is from genome assembly GCA_948736885.1 of uncultured Alistipes sp. The sequence continues at coordinate 2,588 of CAPXWY010000001.1, read as the reverse complement.
AGACCTCCGTGTCGCGCGAAATCGCACTGATCGTCCGCGAACGGGTGGCGGCCAACAACGGCTGGCTGTAAGGAAAAAACATGGAATGGAATTTTATCTGGCGGCTGTGCGCGGCGGGTCTGTGCGGCACGATTATCGGCCTTGACCGCGAATACCGGGTGAAGGATGCGGGATTCCGCACCCATTTCCTGGTGGCGCTGGGCAGCGCCCTGATGATGATTGTGTCGCAATACGGATTCGAGGACCTGCTGGCGACGCACGACGGACTGCGCTTCGACCCGGGACGGATTGCGGCGCAGGTGGTCAGCGGCATTGGCTTCATTGGCGCCGGAACGATTATTCTGCACCGTCAGCTGGTGCGCGGACTGACCACGGCCGCGAGCCTGTGGGCGACGGCAGGCATCGGGCTGGCGGCGGGTGCGCACATGTATGTAGTGGCCGGGGCGGCGACGCTGCTGACGCTTTTCGGGCTTGAAGCGCTGACCCTCTTTTTCGGCGGGCTGGGCCGCAAACGCACGCTGATAGTCTACTCGTCGGGGCGCCGCGAGGTAATCGACGCCATGTTCAACAAACTCAAGACCTCGAAATACACGGTCATCTCCTACGAAATCGAACCGACCCGCATGGACGGTGCGACCGTCTACCGGGCGACGCTGGTCATCCGGGCCAAGGGCATTGCCGAGGAGGAAGAATTCGTCAACCTGCTGCGGGAATCGCAGGACATTACGGTCGAACGGATTGTCTGAGCCGCGACGGGTTCGGAGCGGCGGCAGGACGGACTGAGAGCGGCGGATTTGCTGCTGTGGTGTTGCGGCAAGGCGGGTTCGGAGCGGCGGCAGATAGCTGGGACGGCGGCACGGCTTTCAAAACCAACGGAAAACCTCGGTAAGCAAGGTGTCGCGCGACATGTCGTTGGGATTGGTGCCGGGCAGCCCTTCGGGAATCTCTTCACCCATATTTGCGAACAACTCGGTCCAGAACGGCGGCATCGAACCGTCGGCGGCGCGGAAATTCATAGCCTGTGCCGGGAACAAACGACGGCCGTCGGGGGCGAGGTAACTTTCCCATACCAATTCACTGCAATATAGCTTCCCGTTGTCGGGGCGGAACGAATAGTCGTAGGGCTGTCCGAGGAACGTGCGTGCGCGGGCGACGGCAGCGGCGATGCCTGCGGTGTCTTTCAAGCGTTTGGCAATGGCGACGGGTCGACCATTCAGCCGGGCGGACTTGTTCAGAAAGTCGCTGAGTACGGTCATGCGCACGCCGCCGTCGGAGGTGGCCTCCAGTACCGAATCGGCCCGGCTGCCGATGACGGCGATTCCCACGTGAGTGAATTTCACCTCTTCGCTTTTGCCTGTGGCGGCCATAATGGCGCCGCTCATGGCCGATTCGTGGCCGACTTGGAACAGCAGGTCGCCAGTGCGGAGCTGTTCCCGCTGCTGGGTGCATGCCGCCCCGGCCAATATACCTATATATAATATAAGGGTTCGTATCATATTGAATCTTTGTGTATGAATTCGTACTGCGGGCTCTCCGGTGTTGCTGTGTCGTCCGGCGACCCGATTGCAAGGCGAAAGATAGCGCAAATCGAACGCAATGCCAAATAGATTCGGACATTGCCGGGGCGAAGCATCTGCGATGAAGCCAAATATAGTAAAAATTTTTCATAACTAACTTCCTGACTTATAGCCGGGTGTAAAAAAGCGCGGAAAAATGTCAAAAAAAAGTCGCTGAAATATTTGGAAATAACATCCGGAAACCTTTATCTTTGCACCCGCTTCGAGAGAGAAAGCAACCCTCCGAAGCGATACGGGTTCTGAAAAAGTTTTGAAAAAAGTTCCGGATTTTTTGGAGTTTCGTAAATTTGAATTACCTTTGCATCCGCTTTGATAACGACGCCTTGTCGGCGAAGAAGCGAAAAAGGTTCATTCACATGCAACTTTTCTTGCCTTGGCAAAGTCCGAATACGTTCGCCTTTGCGCTCGGCTTAAGAAAAGATTCTGAAAAATTTTCTGAAAAAATCTTCCGAAAAGATTTGGCGGTTTCAAAAAAGGTTTTTACCTTTGCACCACTTTCCGCTCTGCGAAAGCAGCGGACGGAACCGGGAGGGGCAACCCTCCGACAGAAACAGAAAATGTTCTTTATAGCAATATAACGGACAGCGTTCTTTGAAGTATTTGAGCAGCTAAAGTTTTCCCACTCTCTTCGGAGAGTGATTTCAAACAATACCTTTGAGATTAGAGCTAAAGATTTAGAACAAAACATTTTATACAATGGAGAGTTTGATCCTGGCTCAGGATGAACGCTAGCGGCAGGCTTAACACATGCAAGTCGAGGGGCAGCGAGATCAGTGCTTGCACTGATTGTCGGCGACCGGCGCACGGGTGCGTAACGCGTATGCAACCTACCCATTACAGGGGGATAACACTGAGAAATCGGTACTAATACCCCATAACATCCAGGGAGGCATCTTCTTGGGTTGAAAACTCCGGTGGTAATGGATGGGCATGCGTTGTATTAGCTGGTTGGTGAGGTAACGGCTCACCAAGGCGACGATACATAGGGGGACTGAGAGGTTAACCCCCCAC